>JADDOQ010000182.1 GCA_016782315.1 Nitrososphaeraceae archaeon
TATGGCATGGAAATAAGGCCATAGTATTGGGAATCTCCAAGACTATCCCAAAAATCTGGAAACTAAAGGCACTCATAATAGCGGTCTAACTTCAACTACTCGATCTTATGCATAGTGCCAAAAACCTAGTACCTATTTCTCAATAACACATAAAGCGCAGAGGATAACTACAAAACTTCCTCCTATCCTGTTTGCTGGCATATGTTTTAATTTCATATCTTATGTAGTTTCTTGATTTTCCCAAGTGGTATAGGATCATGGATGTCCATCATTCTCATCCTCTCCTCCACCTCTTTTTCAAGTTGCGTCTTGACGGGGTTTAGCCCCTATTTGCCAGCTTTTTCACACCAGACTTTATCAAGACAACCCTATGTTTATCTTTAAACGTCAGATAACCTGCCTATTTCCTTTTCAAGTTTGAGTTTCCGATCATGCGGACTCCAAATGTGGTCATTATAAAGATCGACCATATTCTTCAGTCCAAAAGGCGACATGGATTTCAAAATGGACAAAATTAAAAATGAAACTCAAAAGCACTTGTGGATGATTGATTCGGCTGTTGAACGTTATAAGCCATTTGGCGTATACATAATTGAGAGATCTGCTTATTTAACATCCTTGTCTTAGAAACAGGCATGGGAATGGTAGCACAAAAGATACCAATTTGGAATTAATTTACCATAATAATATCTATCTGTGACCCGCTAATAAATAGAATAATCTATTTGATGTGAAATCCAACGCGATGCAGCTTAAAATCTGACGTATTGCCAACATAAATTTCGGTTATAGGACATCTAGAACATGCCAGAACATTTGGATATGTTCTGCCAAGAAGCTCTATTAGGCTTGTATTTGGCTAATGAACTTGAATTGACCTTATTATTATAATAGATCATTAGACATGATATACAACATATGGTATAAGATGTCCACTATGTTCTGCAGGTATTTTGATGGGGTATATGCCTGTAGGAACCTAACACAAAAAACTTTGTATATAAAGCAAAATTTAGACCATTATGACATTTACGAAGACAAAGGATGTGAGTCTTATATCCGCCATATCTAATTCCTTAAAGGCAGACTAAATGAAAATGCCGAGCCTTTTTCATTTTCATTGTTGTGTGCCCACATCTTTCCACCATGGGCCTCAATGATGCTCTTGGAAATAAACAGTCCCAATCCAGTTCCCTGAAAGGATTTTGTTGTGAATTTTGTGAACAACCTTGGCATTATTTCTTTGTCTATTCCCTTGCCATTATCTTTTACACTAACAACGACAACTGAACCTTCGCCTTTGACATCAATATCATCATTTGTAGCGCCGTCTATTTTTTTATTAATTTTTGTTTTTTCAATTTTTATGGATATTATTCCCTTCTCCTCATTGCCTTCTTTGGATGTAAATTTGATGGAATTGTCAATCAGGTTGGAAACAACTTGGGCTATCCGGACCCTATCCTCATAAACAGTAAATGGACCTTTTGACACATTGTATTCAAATTTCACTTTCCTGTCCCTATCTGAAGTATTGCTAAACTCTTTTACGACATCAAGTGTTAGGCCATCTAACTCAAAGTTTTCCTTTTCCAGCCTTAGAGCATTGCTTTCGATTCGTGATATATCCAAAATGTTTTCTGCTAGTTTTTTTAGTCTAAGTGCATTTCTTATTACAATGTCACAATACTCCGATGTTTGTTCGTTATCCTTGGCATTGTTTTTAATTAGTTTTGTAAGGCTAAGTATTGGCTGAATCGGAGTCCTTAGCTCATGAGCCGCTGTGTTGATAAACTCTTTTTGCAGTCTGTCATGGACTTTGAGTTGTTCATTAGCCAACTCAAGTTTTTTATTTGATGTTGAGATGTTTTCATTTACTTCTTTTAGCTCAATCGTTCTTTCTCTAATCCCCTTGTCCAAAATACTATTCATCCTGCTTAGAAGTATGATCAGTATCGTGACTGCGGCAATAATGCCAACAATAAGGGAGAACATTTCCAATCGCTCGGTTGCTATTATGCTGTTGATTTTTGAGTATATTGTTGAGGTAGGTGTTATTATAAACGCAGAGTATTGGGTTTTTCCATTCAACGATATTGGATAGCCTGATGTAAGTCTTTCGCCATATACAAACTCGTATATTGCTGATGACGGTTTTCCCGAAAACACCACTGTGCTAATCAGGTTGTTCAATACTCTGTTATGTGCGGAAACATTTTGAAAAAAGCTTCCGTTGAATGGCTTTCCTACCAGTGATGGCAGTGGATGCGCAATAAGCACCCCTTTGCTGTCCAATACGGACAGGTATCTTGACTCGATGTCATATATGTTTCCGTAATGCCTAAACAATTCAACAGTTGGTATTACAACAGCCACCAATCCTATATAGTGTGATCCACTGATACTATTGATGATGATGGGATAAGTTACAGCTATTCTGTACCTGCCATCCACTCCAACAAAGCCATCTGAAAACTGAGGTGACATGGTATTTTTTGTTTCCTTAACCCATTCCAGAGAAGAAAAATCATCTCCAAGAAAAGAGGGATGCCCTTGAGGAACTATGTTCATTTTTAATGTTCCGTTTGTGTCCAGTATAAACAACCTGTCTACAGGTGTAGAGGAGTTTAGCTGGAGATAGTGGCTTTTTAGCGAGCTTTTAGTGCTATTGGAGGTGAGGTTCCCTTGCTGAAGATATCCAGAATTTGATATTCCCTGAAGCCTTGCCATTATGGAATCCATATCAGACCTTATATGCTGCGCAAGAGCTCTGGTATTATCTTCTTGGTTTCGCTTTTGTTGTTCAAGCATACTGTCCCTAATGCTTTCCTCGGTTTGTTGCTGAAAGTAAAAGAAAAAGGCAAAAGAAACTGTGATGATGATGATGGAAATAATAATGTTTTTTTTACTGATGGCTGATAAAGAGGCAACAAACCTTTTCCATATAACCTTTTTTTAGTTTTGGAGAGTATCCTCACAATCATAAATATATACGGATCTAATAAAGTATGCACCCATTAACAGTACCTATTTATTTTTAAGGATATTGTATACGGATGTTCTGAATTTTCCAATATGTTCTACAGATAGTTTTGGTTAATAGTTGTGGTCGTCAATCGCCTTTACTTGGTACATTTCTACAATCAAGTATGCTAACTAATGAATTTTAGATTAAGTTGAGTGCGGGACGCTGAAATGAGTGAAATGGAATTATTGATTTTATGGTTATCATCGGCGGCGGCCATATGATGGCCGCCATTGGGATATTGTTCTGTTCCAAATGCTGTTATTTGTTTAATCCTTGGCAAGATGGACATTATTCATTCGCCTATATCTGATTGGCAGACTTGGCGTTTGAACTTGATTGTAAATCTTTTTAAGTATTATGAAAAACCTTTTTGTTTATGGAAGAGGATGAGATAACTTGCATAAAAACAGACGATAGCGACACCATTACACATGTGGGTTTAAGAAAAGGCATCACTCAACCTATATCCATCATTATTCATCTAATGCATCATGAAGGCTATTCCTTCTATACTTTGAAAGATGGCATGCGAAAAGAAGTCTATCATAAATCTTCCGTGGACGGTAAAGCGTTTTTAACAATCGATCCAGATAGCTCACTTATCGATTCACTTAAATTTCTGCCAGAGTGTTAGCGGCGGCCATACGATGGCCGCCGCATGAGATAAATTGTCCTGGTCTATTTGCTGTTATTAATTTAATCATCCACAAACTGAAACAAGCTGGGTCAGCCTAGTTACACATAGAGAAGAATCGCGGGTTCAAATCCCAATCCTTTAAATTATATGAATAAGTATAACAGATGGATCCGTGAGTATGGTGTATGGCTTCAGGTCCCACTCCCGGTGCCCTACCTTTCGCTTAACA
>JADDOQ010000309.1 GCA_016782315.1 Nitrososphaeraceae archaeon
GTATCTAAAAGTATTTAAAAATTAAAAAAGATCATCAATCTTCTTTTTTTATCAACGAAAAAAGATCTTGTATTGATTCTAGTAGTTGTTTTTTCTGGTTTGATAACAATTCCTTTGTTATCAGCATATGGACAGAATATGACAAGAGATGAAGATGAAGACAATGATTTTCTAATATATGGTAAATCTCTCTTTGGCCTAAGTATCAAAAATCCAGTATCAACTTGAATAGTTGAAGAAGGTGAAAGAAACTTTTATCCAATAGATGAATTTACAAAGGTTTGTCCTAAAAATGATCTTATTCTATTTTATACATAGCAGTTGATTACCTTAACCATGGTAAAACATTAGACGAACTGATAGATCGTGAGCCATACTTTGCCATAAAACCTAACTCAACTGATATACAAAAATAAAATAGCATATCAGATGGAAATCCTGTTATAACAATTTCATATACTTTTGTTAATGACGAACCAGTTTATGAACCTTCTAGTGGATCCAAATGATGACATGATTATATTGAAATAAATTGGTTAACTAACAAGTTATTCTCTAAGAGTACATAAAAAGTTATGTTTGTGCAATTATCTTGATTGCCTATTTGTAAAACTTTTTATGATGATTAATTAACAATTGCTAATGGTCTTGCTTTTTTCTTATGTTAACCATGTTTAACTTTTATGGATTGAACTAGATTTATAAACTAGGTCTATCTTATTCATATGTATATGAATAAATTATGGATTTTTACTGTTATAGCATGCGCAATTTTATCTGGTGTTGTTCTGGGAATAATCCATAAAGCATCAGATGTTGAAGGTCAAGGGGAAAATATTCAGACATATGAAAACCTTGACAAACTTGTTATAGCAGTTGTACCTCAGGGAGATATTAGTAAATTTGAAGCACAGCAGCAATCACTTGCAGATTATTTTTCTAACAAGACTGGTATTGATGTAGAAATATTTTATCCAATTGATGATACTACAACATTGGCTTCATTAAAGACTGGATCTACCCACATAGCCTTCATGAGTAGTAGACCTGCACTTCTTGCAAATGAACAAAATAATGGCAAAGTTTTAGCTTTTATGGCAGATCTAAGACCGTTTAACAAAACAGGAGGAGAAGAAATACTGGGAACATCATAT
>JADDOQ010000045.1 GCA_016782315.1 Nitrososphaeraceae archaeon
TAGATCACTGACTGTTATTCCCCTTCCTTCATAAAGATGGAGTGATGCAGCAAGCAATGCCAGTTCCCTTGCGCTGCGTGACAGTGGTATGTGAGGGTGATTGGCTTCCCAATCCCTGACAAGGTTCTCTGGATTTGTAATCCCTTCATCGCTTCCGCCGAGACTTTTGTCGAGGCGGCGGGTGGTGGCTGGGGTAGAAATATAATCTTCCACCCCCTCGACCTTTTCTGCCATATCTTCTTGATTGTCAGGTATTGTTTCTGTAGTTTCTGTGGTGTTTGATTCCTCATTATCATCTTTTGCGGGTTCGAAATCCAGATTTCCGGTTGTAATGTCATTTAGGTATTCATAATATGTGTTATCTCCATCAATTTCATCAGAATAATTTGCATCCGAGAAATTATTTTCCATTTTTATCCATTAACCGCATACCATAGTAGCAGTTATGATTCTGCTACATTTTTCTGCTACAATAAACAAAGAGTCTGTTGATTTGGTCTTGATGTTTGAGATGTTTGAGAGAATATCTAAAGTATATCCGTGGATGTTATAGATAAGATGTAAATAATTGAGCATTTAACTTCTTTCTCCTAATGTATCCTCTGTTCTATTATCCTCTTTTTTATCTGTGGAAAGGTTGACAAGTTTACCTTCTCCAATCCCTAAATTAATTGTGGAGCAGGAAACAATCAAGTCTTTTTCTTCAAAGTATCTTTTGCAGCCTTTACAAAAATCACCATATCGATTTACAAGGGCTAACTTCACTTCAAATGATGCACTATTACTGCAATCTCTGGCCATGCAAAGTACATGATTATCTTTATATCCTGTTGCCTCATATTGTAAATTGTTGTTAGAGATTGGTTGGTCATTTGTCATGTTCAATCGTCTCGTTTAACTAACAGAGATACCTGTTGAGGAGCCTACGAAACTTTCGACAGGTATTTCTTGGTCTACTAAACGCAGCATAAGAGGCATTTTTTTAACAAAAGTAGCAGGTTTAAATAAATTTGAACTTGCACTGTATTTGTTCTTTCTAACCAAATGGATATTCTTAGTTTGTATTAAAATTTTAAATTCCACCTTAAATATTTTATATGATTGTCTTACTTATTTGTTTATTTAGTTTACAGCTTACGCTAAATACCTTAAATTCCTATTATGTATAATATAAATCTATAGACTAAATGGAAAAATAATACATATTTTGTAATAACCTACATATACCAAAAATATATTTTGTGTTTAGATGCATATATGAAATGCTAGTCCTCCGAATTTAAAATTGATAAAGTGGGCTTACATACATATTCTTTGATATGATGATAATTGTCAAATAGGTTCATTGAATGTATGACCATCATATTTTTAATTTAAAAAGTTGTAGCACATAATTATAGAGATCATTTAATAATCACATACACAAAAGCCAATTTCGATAGCCGCAATCTATAATTTACAATACCAAATTAACTAAATGACACAAAGAGAAGCAAATGATGGGCTTTTGCTAAACTTACTGCTATTCTCCTTTTCTTAGATTATCAACATTAACCTTTAACAGTATTTGTTGGAACCTTCTCTCTAGGTCTTGTGTTAAATTTTCTAATTTCACTGTATATCTCTTCTCCATATCCATAAACCGTTGTTCCTCACTCTGTTTTATTTGATCAAAGGCTTCAGGAGTCAATGGATAGCTGCACTTGGAGCAATATTTATTCTCCAATGCGTTAACAAGTTCGCATTTTGGGCAACTCAAAATAAGTGGTTTTTGCTTATTTGAAGAGTCTACAACTATTCCGTTGTACTCTAGTATCTTGTTCTTTAGCTCGTTACCCATCCTTGTCTTGATATATCGTGAGCCCTGCTTTGAGTTTATTGACCACCTCACCTTTTTCTTTAGCGCATATTCTGGAAGATAGTCCGAGTCAGCCGTTATTGCAGAGTGCCTTATACAATAGGGATTCCATCTCTTTGTTTTCAGCAGATATTCAAGTTTCTCTCTTTCGGCCCTATCCTTTATTTCTCCAATTTCCAATAGCCGAATAATTCTTTGCTTTAGCTGGTTCATTAGATTCCAAAGAGTTTTAGGGTTTATTGGAGCCCCGTTAAACAAATTACATATCAGCCTAGCATCAGGTTCGTTTTTAAAAGGATGTTCATTTAGCCAATCCCGGACATAAGGAAATGAGCACATTAGCAATATGGCACCAGAGCCGGTTTTTGCCTGGTAAGGAATCTCGCCTTCACCATAGTTTTCCCTTAGTCTTATATGCTTTATTTTAAGCAAGGTTATTTCATGTGGCCTTGCATCAAGGTCCCACATCAGTGAAATTATAGCTTTGTTGCGTTTGTATTGTTCATATTTTAATATGGTCAGCAGTTCATCGCGTTCCCAAACCTCATTTTCAGTATAGGGACTCAGGCGCTTGGTTGGCTTTTGCTTTATTTGGATAAATTCCGGGGTGGTCCAGTCTTCGAAAGATCTTTCGTTGTGATAAGCATCATCATTGCCATTACCATCAACAGACAGTTTGTGCATATTGTGTAGCCACCTGAAAAACAGCTTCATTCTATTAAGAAAGTGATTCCAGGTGGTAATCCATCTTTTGTCAGGGTCTGTAGATATGTCTTTAACCTTGGAATTTAAAAAGGAAGTAACTTGACCTTTTTTTATTGACATCATATAAACGCACATTTCCAAGATACCTTGCATAATCGATAACAACCTTTAGATTGTTGATTTTGTGATTTTCAGAAGAGTCCTTCTCACACATATAGCTGTAGAAATCCATTATGATGGATGCATTTTCTTTGTTCTGCAACGAGTTAACCTTGCTTAAAAGAGTAGAAATTTTAACTGACAAGTATATGCAACCCTCCTTTATTTGCATCTTGATCTTTTTCCTGAATTTGGGCTTTAGGCTCCAAGGCGAACTTAAAGACAAAGCATCTCACAGCATAATTATCGATATCAATAGCTGTGCGTGTGGCTTTTAGCCTTGTTATGTGATCACTGTCAGTTTCTGCATTCAACTTGTGTATAATAATTAAACCAATGGAAGTATATGAACTCCCATTGTTAATGCGGTCACCGGGATTTGAATTCCCGCCTTATTAAGTAAATAAACAAGGTCCCGGGTTACGGGCTTTCTCCATACTTTTGTATATGGAAGGCCAGTGTCCTAACCAAACTAGACGATGACCGCGTTATGTTTGATATCATTTTGTTCAGATATTAAACTTTTCCAATTGATATGGTTCCATCACCATAAAAGAAAAAAATTAATTGCTATGGTTTAATGTTGTTGTTTTTGTTGCTTTTGTTTTTTGGAAAGATATAATTCAATAATGCATCTATAGATTTATTGGTCAGTTTCCTCTTGTAATATTCAGATCCCTTTTTTGGCGCCTCTAAACGCTTTTCTTTCTGGACAATATCAAACGGCCGGTTATCCAATGCACCTTCAAACAATACCCTATAACCCTTGAATTTCGAAACAACTATAGAATCAAAGATATCCTTTTGCCAAACGGAGCCTATAAAATAAATGCATGGGGGATTAGTAAGCTTTGTTATTTGATTAATAACACGATTAAATGCAGATTCAATGTTTTTTGATGAACTATCGTATTCCAAATATTGCTCCGGGACACCACCTGCGATTAATTTTTCTTTGATTTCTTTTGTATGATCATTTCTAGATATTATTACAACCGATGTATGATGTTTATCGGGTTTTGAGCTCATTATGACATTAAAGGTTTCAATACACAAATTTATCCTCCCTGTTATGTAATCCGGGATATTTTTAGCACCATGATTTGGATCTTTGTTTCCATTGTTTCCTTTAGAAGGTGATGGAGATGATAACGATGTGGATTTTTTATCCCCATCAAAAACACAATAGAGCAGTAAAATATTACCATAGGTAAAGGCAGTATCAGACAATTTATTATAATTGTAAATAAAACAACAAATTTATAGATAACGAAAAAATGGATATGGTAGCCTATTTAACTAATTGATATTTTGATCTGTAACCGCGAGGATTTATCATCATGTTATCATAGTTAAAAGATGAGGAATTACCAATGATGATGGTAGTGATCATGCCCATCATGTCAGGATAGTCCAGCATTTTTTCCAAATTTGTAATGACTATCGATTGGCTTTCCCTAAAGGCACCTTTAACTATAGCTACAGGAGTCTCAGGTGTCCTATATTTAAGAAATATATCCCTAGCATCCTGTAGCTGATGAATTCTTTTTTTACTTGATGGATTGTAAATTACAGTAACAAAATCACCCAATGCAGCTGATTCGACTCTTTTTACAATTACTTCCCATGGTACAAGAAGATCACTCATACTAACAACTGCAAAATCAGTCATCAGAGGAGAACCAATTAACGCACTGCATGAGTTAAGAGAAGAAACGCCTGGAATGCACTCAACATAAATTCCATTGCTTTTTTTCCAACCCTTCTCTGCCAATATCTCATATATCAAACCAACCATTCCATATATTCCTGGATCTCCTGAGGAAACTAATGACACAATATTCCCTTTTTCAGCGAAATCAATGGCCTGGTTAGCTCTGTCAACTTCTTGTGTCATAGGATATCGGTATACCTCCTTACCTTCGATGAGGTCACTGATTAAGGAAACATATGTCTCATATCCTACAATGATTTTGCTTTCCTCAATAACTTGTTTAGCACGAAAGGTCATGTGATCATGATGACCAGGGCCTACACCAACTACAAATAATTTCCCTAAACTCATAGCAAAAATACACAACGCATTTCATTTATTTTTTTCTTTAGAGTCATTAGAACATCAATAAAAACAGGAGGAAGAGGAGGAGAGGAGGAGAGGAGGAAGGAGAGGAGGAAAAGGAGAATACGTTAATGCACATCAATGGAGAATCAAAGTCATGGATTAAAAAAAACAAAAATCATGGATTATTTTAATCCATCCAAACCAAATTCTTTATGAAGGGATTTTACAGCCCTATCACAATCTTCGTCTTTAACTACAAATGCCAGATTTAATTCAGATGAACCCTGTGCAATCATTATCACATTTACATTCTCTTTTGCTACAGAAGTAAAGATCTTTCCAGCTATTCCTTTAATCCCACGCATACCTAAACCCACAACAGTAACGATTGACACATCCTCTAGAACGCTCAGGTGTTTTATCAGTTTGCCAAGCAGTTTTAGCTCCAGGGATGCAATAGCTTTACCCAAATCATCCTTGTTGAGTACCATAGAAATGCTAGATTCTGACGGACCCTGAGAAATCATCATAATATTGACTTTATTTTTAGCCAAGGTATCAAAAATGACAGCAGCAGTGCCAGGGGACCCCACCATGCCTCCACCCCCAACATCCAGTAAAGCGGTATTTCTTATTGCAATTATCGATTTGATATAATTGTCAGAAGTTTTTATGCCATGGGTAATTGTTGTCCCAGGGTGAGACAGATTAAATGCATTCCGGATTTTCAAAGGTATGTTAGAATCCATAACAGGTTCCAAAGCTCTTGGATGAATATACTTTGCACCAAACAAAACCATCTCAGCAGCTTCTGTAAAGGATATCTCATCAAGTACTCGAGCATTCTCCACTATCGAAGGATCAGCAGTAAGCAAGCCATCGACATCACTCCATAAGTAAACCTCATTTGCATTGATGCATGACGCGATTATAGTAGCTGTGTAGTCAGAACCACTTCTGCCTAATGTTGTAATGTGCCCATGTTGATCGGTGCCGATAAACCCCGTTATGACAGGTATTACGCCTTGTTGCAGCAATGGAAGAATTTTGGCAGTTACTCTAAGTTTAGTGGTGTTCATCAGGGGCCTTGCTTCTCCAAAGTTTGAGTCCGTAACGATTCCAATGTCTTTACCTGTATAGTATTCCGATTTTAAATTTGAGTTGCGTAAAGAATAACAAACGATTGGTGCTGATAATCTCTCTCCAAAAGACAAAATATGATCCAGTGAGCGTGGGGTTATTTCAGAAATTAAAGCCAAACCATCCAATATGTCCTGAAATTCATCTATAATGCCTAAAACAATTTCTTTAGCTTCAAGTTGTAATGCCTTATCTGTTATTGTTCCCTCTATTAAATTTACATGAACGATTCTCATGTCATCAACAAAGATTTTGATTGCGTCACGGTTACCTTTCATTATTAAACCAGTCAATGATAAAATTTTATCAGTCACTCCAGATAAAGCGGAAACGACACAGACTATGTCATTTTTAATACCGTCGATATTTTTAAAAGATGTACATATTTTGATGATCTTGTCTAATTTTGATGATTCATCCAGAACAGAACCACCAAATTTCATTATTATTTTCATATGCATCTGTTTGTAATTTAAAAGAGGCTAAAGCATTAATAACTATTATAAGTTTATTGCGGAATTCTACGTGCTGTCGTCTAAACTACTATGCGTTTGTCCTAGTAATTTTCAATCCTGAACTCGAGGTGCAAGATAAAAATGAATTCTTCCGATATTTGTTATTCTAAACTCCAGTCTTATAGGCATTTTAGTAGAATATTCAATTGCGGCGGACACCCCAACCGAACTTATAGATTTTACAATTTTTAGCAAATAGTCAAGGCTATAGGTTGCTTTGGACTCTTCTTTGACTTCAATTTCCTCCAAACCTTCGCTATTTGGCTCCATAATTACGTCGGCTTCACCAGTGTCACTTTTACCCAAAAACTCGATTTTATCAGAGTAGGAGGAAATTTCGACATACTCTGAAACAACCTCTATGTCTGATAAAATCTTATCAAAAGAAGACAAAGATAACACCAATTTTGAACTAAAAGAAAGTTTTGGTAATGGGGTGGCAGCAGCAGATGTGCTCTCAATTAGCCTCATTTTATATTCCCGCTTATAGCTACCAATTGTTTTTATTTGCAACATATCTTCATCGCTAATGGACACTTCAAGTTCATCTTTTTTGTCGGTGCGCTTAATCAGTTTGGAAAATTCAGAAATCCTGACGCCAAATTTTAACTCAGAATCACACTTGTATCTATCAAATGCGGAATTGGGCCAAAAAATATCAATCAATGCAACATGTGAAGGATCCATGCCTCTAAAGGAAATACCTTCTGCGGTCGCTTCGAATGTTGCTTCGTCAACTAAAGTGGATATAGCTGAAGTGATTACTTTCCATTGATCAGGTGACTTTGTTTTTGCTGAGAACATCAAGTTATTCATTTTGATCGGTTTTGATTATTGGTTTGAACAATACAAAAAAGTTGCAATATCTCCACATTAGCATAATCATATTTAGGAATAATTTCTCCAGGTATAACTACATTTGGTACACCGGTAAAACTGAGTAGTAGCTTCATCGGCAGATCTTGTTTGCAACATCCACCAAAACGCCAAATTATTATAACATTTGGGACATTCAATGTTAGTTGTGGGTAAAGTCTCTATAGGTTTATCCGTGTCCATTATTTTTAAAGTATTTTCAGAATAACCATAATTAGGAACAGTTTCAACAATATTTCCGGAGTTGACAGAACTTGATACTTCGTTATCAACATTATGTCCGCATTTTACGCATATTAGTGTTTTTTCTTCTGGTTTATTTCTCATTCGGGTATCACACTTTGGACAAAACTTCATTTAATAATCACTACCACTATCATCATAACACCATCATCCAACTAATTTAAATTTAATTTCCCAATGTTAATTTTAACATACCCGAAAGATCGTTTGTATACTGTACAGCTAAATCAACAGAGTCTAAGAGGGATTTTTGGGGATCACTTTTAGTCGTCAAAATCTTTAGCATATATTCTCGAATAAGAGGATGTTTTAGTATCACTCCGGCAAATTTAACATCGTTATTTTTTTGTATTTCATGTTGGATAATATATAAAACTGAAATATCCATATCAAGGATCCTAAATTCTAATTCCTTATCCTTTGCATGTGTAACTTCAGCATGCATATATAAAAGACAACTACATATTGAGGATATAAATGATACCTTCTCAGTATCTAAATTGTCCAAATTGAATGAAGATGAAAGTTTTATCAATAACATTGTTTTAAAAAAATCACACGAAAAAAAAGGTAAAAACGCAATTGCCTTGAGTTTGAATTTCAACATCAAAGGCCGGATAAGAGAATCATTTACCCAGAAAAATTGGGAAAAAGCCTATGACAAACAGGATAATATACTAAGGCTAACAATCAAATTGGATATCAAAAACAATGGGAATACCATAGAATCAAAAAAGCTATTGAGAAAGGCCATCTTATTTTGGACCAGAAATCCCAAGATTCAGCACAGGATATGGATAACAGTCGTAAAAGACGAAAACCCTTTTTATCCCCTAGAGGAAGAGGAGGCAAAAAACTTGTTGTTTGATTTCCAAAAAGATTTGGAAATAGGGTTAGACAAATTAAAAAAAGGTAAAAACAAGCTATCAATTACAGTTAATGCGTCATGGGGAAAACATGAATATATAGAAAAAGATCAAATAACAAAAGAATCAAACACTGAAGAAATAGAAATTACAGGTTAACAAAAGTCAAAGTTTTGGTTATGGCGACGGCGCAACAATCTCCATAACTATAATTTAATTTAAATATGACACATAACAGTTTTTTTACATGGCTAAGTTTGATGGAATCAAAGGGCAAGAATTGTTGGATGTTGAAGACTCAAACAATGAAATAACTTTAATTTTTAAAGACAACAGGTTTTTGTTTATCAAAATAGAAAACGGAAAGATTGTTTGCGACTCTGTTCCGGAATAGGGCAAAACCAAAATACAAGACCAATCAGGTTATCTTTACCAATATTTCCCCATTTTCTTCATAAATATTATAAATTTTCAAATCGTCTGAATATCTCCAAGCTGATATTTGCTCTCTCCAAGTATCATCCTTTTTCCATGATTTCATGTTTTCCAATTTTCCTGTAAATACATTATATTCATAGCCATGCATGTAGCAAACTATATTATTGCCATGTAGGTTTCCTTTTGACAAGGATGCGCCTTTATGGGGGCAAACATTGTTAAAAGCAAATAACTTGTTGTCCATCCTACCAATCACAATTTCCTCATTTTTCTGTAGAATGATTTTTTTAAAGGAATTGTCGGATAGTTCGCTAGACAGGACACCGGTATTGAAAATCACAACAGATTATGAAAAAATCGGATTTATAAGTCATCTATTAAAACAAAAATGCCTATAGAAACCCAATAAAAAAGGTTACAATATAGGTTTTGTCATTGTAATTGATTCAGTCATTTGCTTGTATAATGCTAGAAATCGTCGTCCCTTATCGGTTATCTTGTAAATTTGAGCTCGATCATCGTAAATGATCAATCCATGTTGCATTATCTGAGACAAATACTCTTTCATTTGGAGAAAAGAAAGGTATACTTTGTACATGATTTTAGCTTGTATTGCACCACTCTCTCCAACAGTTTCTAAAATCATGGCAATTATTTCTAGGCGACTTCGATTTTTCATTTTATCCATTTTACATATATATTCAAAAAATAAAAACAGAGCAACACTAAGAGTAATAGGTATGTTTTAGTGATTTTTATAACTTTATGGTATTGGTAAAATTTTATATGCAATATCAACCATCAAAAAAGACAGTTTAATGTTAAATGGATGACAATCATAAAATCACAGGCTAAGCTTAAAGAGTATCAGGCACATATGTCATGTTTATCCCATTCTTATAACTAGAGCGCGTAGCAAAAAGATGGTCGAATCCTTCCATAGTTTTTTTAAAGCAGAGAAAAAACGTCTTAAAGAAAGAGCCCGCAATTGGACACAATATATACTTATGGCACAGTATAGCAAATATAAAAATATGATAAACGTTTTTTATTGAATAATAATTGTTTAAGAGAATTGCAGACTTGAAAGCAGATGATAATGTTGGAAAAACTGTTGTATTAAAGGGATGGATTCACAGGCTAAGAAAACAAAAACAAAAGACATTCATCATATTAAGAGACGATCGTGGCGATATTATCCAGGTCGTATGTCCTTCAAGATTATGTGAAGATTTGACCATAGAGTCATCGATAGAAATTACAGGCCCATTAAATAGAGATTCTAGGGCTCCAGAGGATGGATACGAGGTAAAAGCAGAAAGAATAGTATCGTTTAACATAGCAGAAACAGATTACCCAATAGGCGAATATCAAAGCGAGGAAACACTTCTAGATTATAGACATCTATCCCTAAGGACCAGAAAAATGATAAATGTCGGCAGAGTTAGAAATTCTTTATTAAAATACTCAAGGGATTGGTTTTATGCAGAGAACTGGATGGAGATTACCCCACCGATATTAGTTAAAAGTGCTGTAGAAGGAGGGTCCACTCTATTCAAAGTCAAGTATTTTGACGATGTAGCGTTTCTATCACAAAGTTCCCAACTTTATTTAGAATCAATGATTTATTGTTTGGGTCCAGTTTGGAGCATTACACCCTCATTTAGAGCAGAAAAATCAAGAACAATAAGACATCTTGCAGAATTTACCCATCTGGAGGCAGAAGCACCATGGATAACCATTGATGACCTCATTAGCATTCAAGAAAAACTGGTTTTCAACTTAGTTGAAAAGATTAAAGAAAATAACACGGCAGAGTTAGACTTTTTGAACACAACTTCAAAGATAAAACTAGAAAGAATTTCAATTCCGTTTGAAAAAATAAGCTATGACAAAGCAATAGACATCCTTAGATCCAAGGATTGCAAAATTAAAGATGGGGACACAAATCGGGTTATTGAATGGGGTGACGATTTGAACATAGAGTCAGAGAGAGAATTAACAAAGGATAGATATAACCCAATATTCGTCATCAACTATCCGTTAGGAATAAAACCTTTTTATGTAAAGCAAAGTGACGTGGATTCAAAAACTGGAATGGCAGTTGATTTATTGGCACCAGAAGGATATGGAGAAATTTCTGGAGGAGGAATTAGAGAAGATAATTTAGAGAAATTAAAAAACAGAATCACAGAATCCAAACTCGAGCCCAAAGACTACCAATGGTATTTAGATCTTAGAAAATATGGTTCAGTGCCCCATGGTGGGTTTGGTCTCGGAATGGAGAGGGTTTTAAGATGGATACTAGGTTTTGAAGACATCAAGGATGTAGTGCTATTTCCAAGAACAATGTCAAGAATAACACCGTAGCCATTTTCATACACATATTCATTTTATTCAATTTTCAACATTCACCCCTAGTGACACGCAATATTAAAAAGGATAAAATGGGAAGTTTTTTTATTGTGCAAAGTTTTTTTCCTACCACAATTGCAGCGCACTTATTAGCAGAATTTAAAACACTATTGATTACCACAGTGCCCCATCCTGTTATTTAGAAACACCAAATGCCAGCCAGCGACGGTATAAAAAAACTTGTAGGTTTTTCAAAGACAGGACACACCAGTTGGTTGACAGTCCCAAATTAGTAAACTCTATTTCGCATATGAATGGCAAATCAATCAGGGTTTGCGTCATAGAGATCCAAATTCCCTTTAAAATACATGGATCAGTCAATCCATAACAACTTGGAAACATCCTTTGACATTTCATCAATGAAATGCCAAATAATGGAGAGGGCAATAAGTGTCAAATGGTGCCGTATTACCACCGCTTTTCAATTGGCGTCAAAAAGGGCTGGTTTTATGAATTCATGAATTCACTGCATGAAATGGACAAATTACACCACCTATAAAACAATTATACATAGCAAATGAAAGATTACAATTAATAATGCAGCTTACTCGTGAAGAGGAAAAAGCAATTTCTGGAGAATATGGAGAAGCCAATGCAATGGCTTATAGAATTTTGGTTGCGATAGGAGAAGCAACAGACGCTCAAAATCTGATTCCAATTAAGTGGGCGCATGTTTCGGGTGTTAACTATAATACCATTGGAGACAGCGGGTTAAATTTTTTAAGAAAAATAAGCGAAGATGGTGGCAGAATAAGTGTTAAATCATCACTGAACCCGATGGGATTTGACAGAAGAAACATACCAGACTTGCCACAAGACTTCATTGATAAACAATTAGAGATAACAACATATTACGAAAGGATAGGGATTACACCAACTTTTTCGTGTATTCCATATGAAATACTGCCAATTCCAGAATCAGGCACTCAAGTAAGTTTTGCAGAGAGCAATGCAGCGGTTTTAGCAAACTCCCATTTAAACTTGATAACAAATAAGGAAAGTGCACTAAGTGCACTTGCCAGCGCAATTGTAGGGAAGGCACCCTACTCAGATCTAAGAACTGAGGAGTACAGAAACCCAACCACAGAAATAGTAAACGAGTCAGATATCGAAAATGAATTGGATTATGGACTATTAGGTTATTTTATTGGAAAAACAATGAAAAAAAGCTGTACTGGGTTATGCAATCTATCAAAAAAAACAGACTTTTGGAATATTAAATCCTTGTCGGCAGGTATAGGAACGTCTGGCTCCTGTGGAATGTTCAAGATTAAAGAATCATCAAAAAACAATGAAAAAATAAGCTTTGGGGACAAAGAATTTAAAGAAACAAAAGACGAACTAAACACATCAGAAGACGGCCAAATAATCACATTTGGAAGCCCACAGCTTGGTTTTGAAGAGATTTGTAAGATAACCGCGTTAATTGAAGGTAAAAAATTTACAAAACCCTGTAAAATTTTTTGTCCACGATCGGTATTTGACAAATCAGAAGAGTGTGGAATATCATCAATACTGCAAAAATCAGGAGCAGAATTCATTTGTGACGCGTGCACATGTCTCACACCCCTGATAAAGAAAGAAAATTATGACAGCATAATCACAAATAGCGTCAAAGCTGCATACTATATGAAAACATCAAATAAAATATCCGTAGCATTGAAAGATGTAAAAACTATTGTAAAAGAATATTCAAATTAAAATAGACTATAGTAGCAGTAGAGAGTGGGAAACAACAAATGAAGATAAAATGCAAAAAGATTGTCGGTGGAATAGCAAAGGGAAAGTTGCTGTTTTCAGATCAGCCAATAAATTTTCTTGCAATGTTAGATCTAAAGACGGGTCAAATAATGGACACAAATCACAAACTAAACAATCTAGCGTTGAAAGACAACATTCTGGTTTTTCCAAACGCTATTGGAAGTAGTGTTGGAGCATATACCATTTTTTCGTTGAAAAACAACAATACATCCCCAAATGGAATAATCTGTACAAATTCCGTTGACATTACAACCGCATCCGGATGTGCAATATCAAACATACCGTTAGTATACATAGAAAAAAACAATTATGAAATATTAAAAAACCATTATGAGGAAAAAGGCAAAAACAGCGAGGATGTATTGCTTGATGCAGAAAACGAAAGCATTATCCTTAACTAGGACAAATCTATATAATCTGGGTTTAACTAATTAAAATATCTCGGCATATGGCTTTCGATGGGCGAACTGACCATCTCAATGGGATGAGGATAAAAGTCCATATGTCGGGATAGAATTTGGTTTGCAATTAATAATGCAACCCATAAAGTAACAGTGATTTTTGTGATGGTATCCAATAATGAAAGGACATGGATACTCGCATACAAAACACTTTTGTATAATTCTTTTATAATTATAGTATTGGCCAAAATTTGCCCTGAGTGTGGAGGAAGTTTAAACTTAGATTCGGTTACAAAAAATTTCATTTGCAGAGGATGCGGTCTTTATGCGCCCAGAGAAAAATTCGAGGAACTACGTGAAAAACTAAACAACAGTGAGAAAAGAAATGAGAGAAAAGACGAATACCTTGATTGGTGGCAATCTTCCAAAAAAGATAAAAAAAACCAATTCTAATTTTTATGTCATTATGTTTCTAGCAAAAAAATGGTTTTGCAAACAGAACAAACCTCATTGTTTGAGATATTACCGCATTTAGTGCATGTTTTCTTTAGATACGGAGATGAATTTTGTTGGTGGGAATTCTGCACTAATTTAGAAATCCTATTGACAGAACTATAGCAATTATACTTTATTCCAGGATGAAGCTTTTCCAATTCATTTAAAAATGTACGAAAATCAGACCTAATGCTTTCGTTCATGTATGGACATTCCTCTGCCTGAAACTCAATTCCGGAATTAAACGCATAAAAAACAA
>JADDOQ010000046.1:0-354 GCA_016782315.1 Nitrososphaeraceae archaeon
CATGCTCAACTGACTCTCTAAATGAAGGATCATCCATGTATAGGCTGTGCAGCGCATTGACCATAGGGGTAGTAGAATCCATTTGCTCGTTTTCTTCATATTGCCCACTGTATTCAGCGGACCTTTGCAATCCAATATGGCTGTGAGAGTCGATAAATGCAGGAGTGACGACAATATTTTGGCCTTCAGCGATTATTTCGCCGCCTTCTTCAGGTTTGCCACCATCAACATATTTTATCTCATCATCATCAAAACCAATGAAAACGTCTTTTCTTTCGCTAACTCCATCAAACAAACAATTGGCTTTTATTAGTTTCATATTTTAAAGAACACATTTATTCATTTGCAACATAC
>JADDOQ010000046.1:487-14285 GCA_016782315.1 Nitrososphaeraceae archaeon
CAATTGGTTTGGGCATTAATCAAACAAAATTTTAATCATCAACAGTACTCGGAAAAGATCACCAAGGCATTTCAGCACAGTAAAAGATGCATAATGCTAAACGTTTTGAGATCTTTATGCAAATGTACAAATAGTAACGCACAATAAAGAATTTAATGAATTGGCCAAACCTTTTGTAACCCACATCGTTGTAAAACACACCAATACAAATAAAATCATCATTCGGAAAGCATCAAGATTTACCAAGGTGATCATGCTAAAACCAAAAAGATAAAACAAATTCGATGCCATCAAACAAGAATAGAAGACAAACTACTACCTGGATTGTTTATATCCAAAGGTTTTATTTCCCAAAAACAATTATCTTTTTCTTTTATAGTTGTTTTGGGTTTTTTTCATACGGTTTAAACGCAGAATGATTAAAAAGGTAAAACCCCACACTATCAAAGATAATGGATATTGGTTTACCATCCACAAATAACCACCCAATATAGCAAGACCAAAGCCAGTAATACCAAGAATTTTTTTTGTATTCATTTTAATTTATATTCAATTGTACCATTAATTAATGAGTTAAATTTAAAAGTTGTAACATTGATCATGATAGAGTCAGATCTTTTTGCCAACATCTCAATCAAATTCTTTCCGATAAGTAATTTCTTCCTTTTTAGGTTTAAATTGCATATCCGCCTTTTTTTTGAGAAATAGCCTATTGAGGAACTAAAATCCATGCCAACTAACCAAATTTCAGCGCACTGAAACTCATCGGCAAGAAACACACATCTATCGCCATCAGTAAATCCGCCAAAATTAAAAACATTTTGGAGTGGAAAAACTTGCGTTGTACCAAAGAAATTCCTAAACCTGGGGACAAATCTAAGAATTTTATCGATGTTATCACCATGAGCATGGATTACCAACTTTGATCCAGATTTATTGGCAGATAATAAAGAATCAATATCACCATCGAGATCAGTCACAACAAAGTCAGGAACAATGTTTAACTGAAGGCATAGTTCTGTGGATCCATCAGATGATATTATAACGAAGTCTGAACGATCACGGATAAATTTTTGTACCGAAGGGTCCTCTATGCTTGGCCCCGCACCAATTATCAATGTTTTTTTACCGTTCAATTTATTTAAGCAGTTTAAATCCAAGGTTTCAGGGGGTATCAAATTAGATAAAATAATAGAGGACAGTATGTCTTTTCTTACATCAAGGCGCAAATTGGATGAAATTTCTAAATAATATTGGTACCAATCAGCAAACCTCAACCTAACATAATGTACCACATTCTAATATTATTATCCTTTTATCTACCAGAATACACAAGTATCATAAAATTTAGAAATGGACCAAATGTTGTTTTTTCCATAGCCAGATTTATTAGTAAAAAAAACAAATATCTACACGTATAATAATAATGAGCGAAATGAAAACCGATGATTTCTCGGATGAAGAGATTAGAGAGATTTATAAGTTGAAAAACATTGCAATAGCAGGAATATCACCTACCGAAGGGAAACCATCAAACCATGTCTCAAAATACCTGATAGAAAAAGGATATAACGTAATCCCAATTAATCCGAACTATTCCGAAATTCTAGATAGAAAAGCCTATGGAAAAGTTTCAGAGGCTCCAGACCCAATCGACATATTGGATATATTTAGAAGATCAGAGGATGTGTTAAAAGTGGTAGAAGACTCGATAGGCAAAAAAGAGATAAAAGTGGTATGGATGCAAAAGGGCATATACAATAAAGAAGCAGAAGAGGTTGCCACCGAAAAAGGAATAAAAGTTGTGTATAACAGATGCATGCTAGAGGAGCACCGAAGATTGTTTCAATAGTTTATAAAAAAAGCCATCTTTTTCTAACAGAAAACACTCTCAAGTAACTTAATTATATAGCAGATACATTATTTTGTTGTATAATTAATGCCTAGGGCAGGCCAATTAAAAAACAAAGTAGATTTTACAGACAATGAAAACTATAACGAAATACAATCATTTCATGGCGGTACAAAAATATTAATCATTTGTATAGATAGAGATGACGATATTGGCATAAAAAGCGGGATAGAGACGCCAGTAATAGGCAAAGATCAGTGCATTGAAGCAGGAACTAGGCTTGCTATAGAGGATCCTGAAGATTCGGACTGTAATGCAATCTTTGGAGCAATCAAGTCATATGAAGAATTTAGAACAAAAGGACACGACGCAGAGGTCACCATTGTAGCGGGCAAATTCAACAGAGGTGTAGAAGGAGATGTGAAGATTGCGCAGGAAATAGACAAGGTGCTTGATGGATATAATGCAGACGGGGCGGTAGTTGTATCAGATGGAGAAGACGATGAAACGGTAATTCCCATAATTCAAGGAAAAATTCCAATAATATCGCTTCAAAGAGTTATAGTAAGGCAAAGTAGAAGCGTAGAATACTCTTATGCCATTTTGGCCCGATATATTAAGATATTATTTTATGATCCACGATATTCAAAATTTTTCCTGGGTTTACCTGGTGCGTTGTTTATAACTAGTGGCCTTTCCATAATTTTCGGGTTTTCGAGGGAAGCATTTGCCTTGGGTTTAAGCATATTGGGTTTGGCGTTTATTCTAAGGGCCTTTGACATAGACAAAGCGATAGTTTCGTTCTCAAAACCAACTCCTTCAGGATTTATTAGAATATTCTCTTACTTCGCCGGAACATTGATTATTTTAGCTTCGATATTGAATGGGATTTCCCAAATTCCGCCCTATGCATTAGAATCACAGAATGGAATTGCATCAATAATCACAAACAAGATACTATTGGGAAATTTTGTGTCTGGGACCATTACGTTATTGTGGATCGGGATATCAACAATTTTTGCAGGAATACTACTGAGCAATTGGTTCAAGGGCAGTATTAAAATAATATACGATATCTTAAGGCTGGTAGTTTTGGCATTGTTGTATATACCCATGTTACAGTTTACATCCCTCATAGCTGCAAGGGGAAACCCATTCAATTTGATTTCATCTTTGTTGATAGGTCTTGCAATAACTTTAATAGTTGCAACATTCCTTTTTCAATACTTCAGGAACAGAAAAGGTGGAGAAGCACTTAAACACGATAACCAATAGAAATTCATTAGGAGTCGGAATTTACCAAATATAAAAAAAATTACCATGCATGTGTTAGATAAATGTTTAAAGAAACTATATGATTTTTCAAGGCAAAATATAGTATATAGAATATATGAAAGACACCTTCTAAATCAAATAATCCAATATCCATTCCCTCAACACATAGGAATTATTTTAGATGGCAACAGAAGATGGTCAAAGATAAAGGAGGTAAAAAAAGAGAAAGGTCACAAGATTGGTGCAGACATTGCAGAAGATCTTCTGAATTGGATCTATGATTTAGGAATAAAAATAACTACCATTTATGTACTTTCAGATGAAAACTTGGAAAGAGATCCTTTTGAAATAGATAATATTTACTCACTGTTAGAAGAGAAACTCACAAGGTTATACGGTGATGCGAGAATACACAATAAACAAATAAGAATTAAATCGATAGGGGACTTCAAAAAACTACCTGATGGACTTCAGCAGATTTTAAAAAAGCTGGAATCTAGAACAGAAAATTATCAGAACATGTACTTGAATATAGCTATTGCATATGGTGGGCAACAGGAATTATTGACCGCAATAAAGAAAATAGCAAGATCGATTCAAGAAAGAAGAATTGACATTGATGAAATCAACGAAAAACTAATAGAGTCGAACCTATATACAGCACATCTTCCACAAGCAGAACCAGATCTAATACTAAGAACCTCCGGTGAAAAAAGATTAAGTGGGTTTTTATTATGGCAAAGTGCATACAGTGAACTCATTTTTGTGGATGTTTTTTGGCCAGAATTTAGAAAAATAGATTTGATGAGAGCAATAAGGACATATCAAAAAAGATCAAGAAGATACGGAAAATGAAAAAGACAAGAAAATCATTAATACCTTATTATTAATACATATCATAAATAATGCCACAACACGGAGAAACTGATAACGAAACAAAAAAAATATACTGCGGGTATTGGATGACAGTTGAGGAATGGGAAGACATACATGATTATAGCATAAATGGAAATTTTGAAGAGTTAAACATTAAAATTGAGTAGAGAGCAAAAGGTAAAAAACCAAAAACATATTTTTATAAGCGTAGAAATCACTCATGGCAATGTATGACGAAATTTCTGCAGGAGCAGTATTGTATATTGTTGATGAAAATTTCGAAATTAAATACCTCATTCTTAATTATAGTTATGGCCACTGGGACTTTCCAAAGGGAAACATTGAAAGTGGAGAAACCGAAACAGAAACCATCAAAAGAGAAGTAATGGAAGAAACCGCCATTAATGACATAAAAGTAATAGAAGGTTTTAGGCAACAGATATCTTATAGATATAGAAAAAAGTCAAAAACTGTCAATAAAACAGTCATATATTATCTTGCAGAAACAAGGACTAACAAAGTAGTACTGTCATTTGAACACATTAACTTTGCGTGGTTAGACTTCAACCACGCGTTAGAAAAATTATCATTTGACAACAGCAAAAAGGTTTTAAGAAATGCAAATGAATTTCTTATTACGTCAAAGATAAATAATATAAATACAAATTAAATTTTAAATATATTTTGATAGTACATATCAAAATCCAACAAAAAAGAATTTAATTTATCGATAGTTATAATTGGAACATCATGTACAAATTGAAACTCATTGGGCAATAATGTCAGTATAATTGGAACAGCATTTTCTATTTTCATGTTGGATTTTTGTAAAAAAAGCATACCACGTTTTTTTTGTTTGTCAACGATTTCTTCAAGATTGGATAAAGAATTTTTTTTCCAATGTTTGCAGTCAACTAACAAAGCCTTATTAGACTTTATGCCTATTACATCAATTTCTCGCCTAGGGTTTTTTAATCGAAAGTTTGTATAAACACGATAACCATGATATTTCATTATTTCAGACGAAAACAATTCAAAATCATGCCAATTTATTTTGCCGCATATTTTGACCATATCAGCGCCATTACGAATAGCCAACAATGCAATAGAGAGTTTGTTAAAAGAAGAAACATCGATTTTGTTGCTTTTTATCCTTATGTTGTGATGAGACAAAAAAAACAGTAACTCATTGAAGATGTCATCATTAACAATGCCAAAATTATCCATCCCAGAATCAAAATTATCCAGGACATAAGTTAATAGCGATGGATTAATACTCAAAGATGACTGTAACTATATTACATAAATAAAAAAAAGAGGATTTAGCTTACTACTATACTGCCAACCATGTTTGGATGTAATGAACAGTGGTATGGTATCTCTCCTGCAGTAGTAGGTGTAAATTCAAATGTTTGTCCTTTATTGAGCATTCCCGGTCCTGTTGCGCTTTTTGTAAAGCCAGTATCAAATAGCTTACCAACTTCTGCAGAGCCAGGGTTTCCCGATGTAACCGTATGAGGAGCATTATCATTATTTGTCCATATAATTTTTTGGCCAACCGATACCTCAACAGGATTTGGGCTCCATGCTGTTTCTGCCAAGGTGGTTGCCCCAGGCACAATAGATACTTGGACATCTGGGCTTTGAGCGAAAACAGAAAGGTTTCCACTTGATGTAATAGCTACTACACTAAGAATTGCAAGCAAACTTGCTGCGACATAAACTGGTTTATTGACCATTTTCATCAATTTTTATATTGAAATAGAGGGTTAATAAATATTATTGGATCATTATGAAAAAAACTTATATTACATTAAGTTTACCTATGTAAATCTTAGATATGGATTATGTCCATATTCACATATTGAAAAAATAAAACTTGGTTAGGGTTTTCGTCATAACACATAATAAAAAAACATAATAAGGTTGTTAATCCACTTTTAATAAAACGATGTCTAAAACTTGTATAAAATGCAACAGAACCTTTGAGGAGAGCGAAGTAGAAGATCCAACATCGCAAAAATATCCATCCTGTCCAGACTGCTGGAAAGAATGGACTACATATGCTGTAATGGTGATGAATGAAATGAGACTTGACATGTCACTTCCAGAACACAGAAAAGCTTTAAGAAAATATGAAAAAGGATTTTTTGAAAAAACTCTTGGAGAATTAGAAAAAAAACCAGAAAATAAATGAACTTTGCTTAATAATTTAAATATTTTGAGGGCAAGATTGTCTTATTTTAATTAATTTTGAGGGATTAGTTTTATAAACATTTTAGGATCAGGCGTATTCAATATAGACTCCATAAAACAGTACCACAGTTTATCCCTTTTATTTTTAGGTAAATCGTTTAATACTTTAACCAAAGACAAAATAAAAGGATTATCAAAATTTCTAAGGTCATTTGGATTTAAATACAACTCAAATAGATATGAATTAAAAATGGAGTTGATTGAAGAGGCATCCATCTCATACAGCGAAGTTAGCCAGGATTCAAAAAGGCTCAGAACCTTGGCTCTTTCTATCTTATGAAAGTTCTTCAAAATATTATCAACTATTTCTTTCTTTTCAGATTCATCAAAACCATCAAATTCAATTAATCGGTTTTTGATAATACCAGTTCTAAGTCCAGCAGGCAGATTTGATAAAATTATTAGAATATTTTCTACAAACTTTGATGTAGAGTCATAGCTCATACATGGAAATACAAATTCGATAATTTTTTTCTTACTAACGATGCCATACAACCAACATATTACAATTTACACACTGAAAAATATCCATCCTGTTTAGATATTGTGTGTTTTCGCATAATATCTGAAACCCTAGAATGCAGGAATACCCGTTAACCGGGACCATAACTAATTAGATCCAGGACAGAAATTCCTACCCAGTCCGCATCCCCATTTACGCTCAACTTAATAACTGACAAATAATTTGACCGTGTTGATGGGGGAGAAATGACGGAAATGACGATTTGGAATTTTCCCCATTTGCATATTGCCATACACAGATGTAAGAATGGTTGTTGCTTGAATTAGACAAGGCAGTCTATTTGCCTGCTATACAAGTAATTATTTAAATTGAAGTCAAGGCATCAGTTTGCCATTAATTTTGAATGCAAATAGGCAAGGTATCACGGATATCCAATCTATGGAAAAATGGAATATTAATACCCAATGTTGACGGTAAGATTTCATTCACAGGTAGAAAATCGAGTGTTTCCAAATGGTAATACACTCAAGGCTATAGGATATTATCTGCAGGGAAAGAAGTCGGGAATTACCATTGATATCGGCATTACGTAAAGATCTTCCTAATTTCTATTGTTGTTCTTATTGATGATATACCACTTAAACATCTATGAATTACCACCAAAAACTCAATCTCCCTTCCATCTATAAATAATATATATTCAGATCCACAACTAAGCAAATTTTCCCTCATCTTATGAGGGTAATAGCACTTATCTCAATTTTCTGATAATAGCGCTTAAAAGAAAAAAGGCGTAGCAAGCTTGAAAATACAATAAGGCTAACTCAGATAGCAAAATAGATGAGTTATCTTTACAAATAGCAAAACCAATGAATAACCCTAACCAAAGGTGTCAAAACGAAAATTTGAAGACCTTATTATGCCCGGAATTCCAAATTAATAAATAAATTGCGATCGCTCAGTTTCAATATAGGGTATATAAAAATAGGAAAGTCAGCCCAAATATCAGACAAGATCTTTTTGTAACATAATAGCACCATGTCCCCGGAATTTGCGTTAAACACTAAATATAAAAAGTAGGTTAAGTTGCCTAATGTCAAACAGGATAAACGCCACAGAAAAAAACACACAGAAAGCAAAATGTATCTGGATAAAAAAGAACTATTAAGATTAAATATCATATAATTTTTATAAAAACAATATGCCTTGTTTAGTTACAGTAGGTGGATTTTATGGTGATGAGGGAAAAGGAAAAATCATAGCATATTTAGCGACAAATGATAAATATAATGTGGCAGCCAGGGGAGGAGTAGGACCTAATGCAGGACATACATTTGTACAAAACAATAACGAATACAAAGTAAGGATGTTACCAAGTGCAGTATTAAATAAAGATACAAGATTGCTAATTGGTTCGGGTGTATTAGTTGAACCAAATACCCTCTTAAGAGAAATTAATGCATTTGGTGCGATAGATAGGACATTCATTGACTTTCAGTGCGGGATAATCGAACAACACCATCTAGAGAAAGACAAGGAAGATAACCATCTTAAGGATACCATAGGCACTACTGGAACCGGCACTGGCCCTGCCAATGCCGACAGAGCACTAAGAAAGATAAAACTTGCTAAAGATATCCCCGAAGTTGCACTTTTTTTAGAAGATGTAAGCAATTCGATTAACTATTCGATAGACAACAAAGAGAATGTGCTTATAGAAGGAACCCAAGGGACATTTCTATCACTATATCATGGAATATACCCATTTGTCACTTCAAAGGATGTAACTGCGTCTGCAATTTGTTCCGATGTGGGTGTTGGTCCAAAAAAAATAGATGAGGTTTTGATTGTTTTTAAATCATATGTTACAAGAGTGGGAGAAGGTCCACTAACAAATGAGATAAGTTCTGAGGAAGCAAAAGAAAAAAATTGGTTAGAATATGGTAGTGTAACTGGAAGGCAAAGAAGATCTGCCCCGTTTAATTTTAACCTTGCAAAAAAATCCATACAAATTAACAGTGCAACTCAGATTGCATTAACAAAACTAGACATTGTTTTTCCCCAATGTAAAGGCATAAAAGACTATTCAAAACTTACAAAGGAAGCAATGCAATTTGTAGAGAATATCGAATCCGAAACAGGCCTTCCAGTTACAATTATTGGTACCGGAGCTGAAATCAACGATACCATAGACAGAAGGGAAAACCACAACAGATAGCACCATGGGAAAAGAAACAAATTTATGAAATTATAGAATTCTTTTTTAATTTTTTAAATTTTTAATTAATAAAGATTGAAATGAAGAACATATTTGAAATATTACTTTGCTATCCATTCTCATAATTTTATCACAGCATTTAACAATAACCCTTTGAAACTCAATAACAACAAAATCAATAATACATTTACGAAAACAAAGCAAAAAGAAAACGCTTATAATCCTAGCAAATACTAAGGATAAAGGTAACATTGCATTTCAAAGAAGGTCTGACCTTTGATGATGTTCTTCTCGTTCCAAAGAGATCACCCATTGTTTCAAGATCTCAAACTAGTTTAAAGACAAAATTATCAGCCAATATCAAAATTAATATTCCAATAATCAGTGCAAATATGGACTCTGTAACTGAATCAGACATGGCCAGTGCATTGGCAAGGGAAGGAGGCATAGGAATAATTCACAGGTTTATGACCATAGAGGATCAAGTTAAAGAGGTATTAAGGGTAAAGAGAAGTGAATCAGTTATAATAGAGCAGCCTTACACAATAGGTCCAAATAACACAATAAAAGAAGCCAACACGATTATGTCAGAAAAAGGTATTTCAGGTTTATTAGTAGAGGATGACAACAAAAGACTTTGTGGGATCTTAACAAGAAGAGACATAGTATTTGAAAAAAACTTAAACACAGAAGTTTCAAGTCTAATGACAAAAGACGTTATTTCGGCAAAAGTCGGAACAACAACAGAACAAGCAAAAGAAATACTACATAAATACAAAGTCGAAAAACTACCCATAATTGATGAAGAGAAAAAAATCTTTGGGCTAATAACAGGCAAAGATATACTAAAAATTGAAAAATACCCTAATGCTTCAAAAGATAAAAAAGGAAGATTGTTGGTTGGCGCTGCAGTAGGGGTAAAGGGAGATTATCTTGAAAGAACAGAGGACTTGTTAAACAATGGGGCAGACATAATCGTAGTAGATATAGCCCATGGACATAGCGATAACGCAATCAACACAGTAAAGATGATAAAAAAAGCATTTCCAACCTGCGAGCTCATGGCAGGAAACGTAGCTACTGAAAAAGGAACAGAGGATTTAATAAAGGCAGGGGTAGACGCGGTAAAGGTAGGAGTAGGTTCAGGCTCTATATGTATTACAAGAATAGTAACAGGTTCTGGCGTTCCTCAATTAACTGCAATAGTGGATAGCGCGAAAATGGCAAAGGAATATGATATCCCGATAATTTCTGACGGAGGAACCAGGACATCTGGAGATTTAACAAAAGCTTTAGCTGCCGGAGCATCGTCAGTAATGGTAGGAAGTATGTTTGGCGGTACGGATGAAAGTCCAGGTAAAACTTTGACTAAAAACGGTAAAAAGTATAAGATGTATAGAGGGATGGCTTCATTTTCTGCATCATTAGGTAGAAAATACAGGGAAAATTCAGGAATGAGTATAGACAATGATGATTTAAACGACATTGTACCGGAAGGAGTAGAAGCAATGGTTCCGTATAAGGGAAGCGTAATAGAAATTATTCGGCAATTGGTTGGAGGTGTTAGGTCTGGCTTAAGTTATTGCGGTGCAAAAACAATTAGCGAAATGAATGAAAACGCAGAGTTTATCAAGATTACAGCGGCAGGTTACAAAGAAAGTCAGCCTCATGATGTTGATGTGATTTAAGGTTACTCCATAAAAATATTGTGGGCAAAACCATATCCATATTCACATTATCTTTTTTTTAATTGAATAACTAATTTATTATTTATCAATGCTTTATTAAACAAAATACAACAAACAAGTAACAATTACACTAGCCTTATCGTGCTTAAAACCCCAAATTTAACTATAACAGTTCATCCACCTAAAAGAGATTTACAGATTCCATGCAACATAAAAAATGAAATGCAAAAATTCTATCTATAAAGCATAAGAAAACAACAAGTTCATTGTAATCTATGCAACAAGAGGACTACCAATTCAATGAATAAGTATCCGGATGGTAAAAACACTCTAAATGAGAATAGCCCAAAAATCTCCGGCTTTTATGTGCAAATCATGCCAAGATTAATCCATTTTAACAAACACTAACAATAAAACAAAAACCATCAGTCCATCCAACCAGCATAATTTAAAAATAAAAAAAATTAGTGTAAGAACATTCTAGTTCGACTCAATAATAAAATTACTATCGAGTGGAATTAGCTCTCTCTCCTAATGGGATATTGATAAACGGAACTGCACCCGCGTTGCCTGCACCACCACCTTCGCCGCCGCCACCTGAATTACCAGTTACTAATGGAAGCTGTCCGTCCCATTTTTGGGATTTAAGCCAATCAAGGTATCCGGTGCTATTTCTAAGTTGTCTATCAATGATGCTAATAGCTTCGGATTCACCTTGTGCCTTTAGTATGTTAGATTGCCTTAATCCTTCAGATTGTGCAATACTGGCTCTTTGTTCTCCTATAGCCCTGGCTTCAGCCTGTTGAGCCTCAATTTGTATTCTTCGAAGTTCGTTTTGAGCTTGTAATGCGCGTTGTTCAGCTTCCACTTTTGACTCTACAGCCCTAACAAACTGATCAGAGAATGCGAAATCAGTGATTGAAATGGCATCAACAATTATGTTATATGGAGACAATCTACCCGTTATCTGGGTTTCAATTTCATCTTTTACGAGCTCCCTTTTGGTAATTAATTCTTCAGCATTGAATTGAGCGGTAACTTGCTTAACTGATTCCTGAATAGTAGGAACTATAACTCTGCTTGAATAATCAAATCCAAGCTGTTTATATAATGCAGGAACCGTATCAGGGTCTATATGATAGTTTAACGCAACTTCTGTAGCTACATTTTGAAGATCTTTTGATGCGGAGGTTGTACTTTCAACTATCTTTTGTGTTCTAACTTCAAGTTGGAGAATCGAATCCCTAAAGGGAAGAACGAAATGAAGACCCTCGCTTAATGAGACACCCGGGTCTACTGCGCCAAACTTAAGCAACACACCTCGATGACCAGCATCAACAATTTTTATGCTGGATGATAAAATGACAAAGATAACTATTACTGCAATTATTGCTGGAATTGCTATTCGGAGAGGACTGGATAAACCCGATCCACCTCCACCACCAACATCTTCTAACGGTTCGCCATCTGGAGTATATCGTCTATTTCGTTTACCTCGAAAAATACCTGCCATATATAATATATAGATTGAATTTAATTTAAATATTTGTAATAGTTTATTTTTTGGGATTGCCAAAGTACTCCAAAAAATCATTTGAAAATTTTCCTATGTCCATCAAATTAGAATCTTCCCTTAAATTTTTTTCTTTTATCCATACAATGTTACCATCTAAATCAATTATTATAAGATTAGATCTTTCCAAATATCTCAATATAGCGTTAATCTTATCCAATGTCAATTGAGGCGTTAAAATCTTTCTAAGATCCCTTAACTTGGGAAATGGTGTAATATCCTTAATTCTACTTAAAAAAAATTCAACATCAGACTCTGAAAAATCATTTGAAGCAGACAGATTTCTTTTCTTATTAACTTTTTTTTTGCGAATACAAATTCTACAAGGCTTTATTAAATAAATCTTATTGTTAAATCACTTTAGTTAACTATCTTAGGCTAGGCTAATATTTATAATCTCTCAAAATACACAGATCTAGTTTTATGATTTTGATTAAAGCCCATTCAAGAGAAGTAATAACCACAATTATCCTATTTTTTTACATAACATGCATTCATGTTATTTACCTACAAGTCCCACAGTAGAAACTGGCATAGGTAATTACAAGTACAAAGAAGCACTAAAGAAAATTTATCGATTATCGCTTATTAATAGGCCTAATAAATAACAAAGAGCCGGTTTATAATTAAGATAATTTCACAACTATCAAAAAATGGATATTCTTTTGGAATTTCTTAGACCCATAAAAGGGAAAGGATTATGTTGTACGAAAAGTTAACCAAAATGGTTTGTCAATAGACGAATCACAAAGGATAAAGAACAATCAATTTGAAAAAAGATTGGACTGTATTCGTAGTGCTCATAACGAGAAAAAAGATAATGAAATTAGAACAGATAGGATGGAAGACTATCTTGAAGTAATCTATGAACTGATTCAACAAAAAGGATATGCTACAACTGCAGACATTTCAAAATATCTCAATGTCAGTTCCCCAAGTGTAACCAAGATGGTAAAAAAACTGGATGAGAACAGCTATCTAATTTATGAGAAATACAGGGGACTAAGATTGACATCTCAAGGTATTCGCATTGCAAAAAACATCCAGGAAAAACACAGTTTATTTGTAGAGTTTTTAAAGATGATAGGAGTGGATAATGAAACTGCGCATTTAGACGCCGAAGGAATAGAGCACCATCTTCATCCTCAAACTATAAAAAAACTTGAAAGATTTATAATGATACTAAAAAAAAGGGATCCAAAACTTATAGACGATTTACAGCAATAAGAAGAAGACCTAATCCTAGTTGTTTGGTATTAAAAGGTATAAACAGTTATGGAAATGGCAATTGCAGATAGGAATTGATATAAGAGATATCAACAATTTTATTATTAAAAGACAAACTAACCTCATTTAATTTATTATCAATGTTATTTCCACAAAGATTTAAGAAATCACAGCTGGTATCTATAGAAGTTTGATTTGATTTAAAACTATTTGAATATAAATAAGCAGGATTATGGCTTGAAAATGACTCTGAGAAAATATATTTGAGATAGTGGTTATCGGCGGATAGAATCATCACAAATACAATAGAAGAAATAGCAATTAACTTAAATATCAAGTTCATATCCGATTGCTTTATCTAAAAGAATAA
>JADDOQ010000183.1 GCA_016782315.1 Nitrososphaeraceae archaeon
CTAAAGTTTACGATGACTTTAAGGTTCTTGGCAATATGACTTTCACTGGAATTGTTGTTCTTCATAAATGCATAGAACTGGTCTATCAATTTGGCTTTTTCTTTTATTTGTACATTTTATACCTTGGATAAAACCGTGTGGATAGTTTAATGGGCATTGTTTCCCATCTACTTTAATAGTATTCTATGGTTGCTGGAGTATTTCAACCCGTATAATCTATGGGCCGAAAGGGATTTGAACCCTCGACCTTTCGATTATCAGTCGAACGCTCCACCAAGCTGAGCTATCGGCCCTATTTTGATAATTTCTTAGAATTTGATTTTTCTAATATAAATGTAGTTTATCATTGATGAATAAAATGATCATATTATAGGTCATATTCAGTGAATTTAGCGCCAGTTTACCTTAAAAAATGATTTTACTTTGACCTTGATTTAATATTATGGATGTATATATGGATATTTATGGAGCAGGCATGATAAATTTAGTTCACCCATCTTTTATTAAGGATATATTTTACAAATTTTAATTCTTTTACTTTTTTTTATTTGAAACTAATTTGAGATGCTAAATTTAAGCATGGGGAAATAAAATAGATAAATAAATACATATCAGCAATATTTCGATGAATAATTATTCACTTTTCTAGATTGATTAATTGTAATTATAGCATTTATATTTTTTTGTGGTCTGTCTGTGTGATATAATATAAAGTTAATTGTGTTTTTGTTTATTTGGTTAAAATAAATCTATTGCTGTGGTAATAAATCAATGTGTCGCTATTTCAACTATGGGTATTTATTTGTTGTTGAATAACATTTGTGTCAGATTTAATGGTATTGTTTTGCATATAGGATTAAATATATTGATATATTGCTATATATTTAAAATCAAGTCCAAAAAACCTATCGATAAGTAAAAAAACATACTCCTCAATATACAGGATATCCATTGAGAAAAGATATTAATTGCATAGCGCTTTTTACCAAACGTAACAATCAAGAATCAAAAGAAATTTCTCTACTGTTGAAAGATAAAATAGTGGAAGAGGGAATCGATGTAATCGATTATTTATTGCATGGGGATTTCTCTAATCAAAACAATAGGGAAAAAGAAATCGATATGGCTATATCAATAGGTGGTGATGGCACCACCCTAAAGACTTTTAGAACTTTGCCTCCTGGAATTCCTGTTTTAAGTATCAATGCCGGAGGAACCAGGGGAATACTTTCAGAAGTTTCCAAAGGTTCGGCAATCTCTATCGTGCCTTCTTTACTTAAAGGGGATTACTATTTAGAGAACCGTATTCGTTTATCAGCTACTCTTGGAGATGAAACTTTTTGCCCCGCTTTGAATGATTTTGTTTTTATTCGATCTGATCTAACTAAAACCCCTTCTTTTTGTTTATCTTTATCGGGTCGTTCTATTTTCCAAAAAATGGATGGGATGATAATTTCAACCCCTACAGGTTCCACAGGTCACTCTTTGTCAAATGGCGGTCCTGTTTTACAGGAAACCCTTGAATGTATTTTGGTAACACCTGTCGCATCTGTAAATAGGATGCCTTCATTTACTATTCCTATGGTAAATATGAATATATATGCCAATTATGACATAAAGTTTATTATAGATGGGCAGCAAATATATGAAATCTCAAAAAACGAAAAAATCTCCATTTCAAGATATCAACACGATGCAATTTTTCTAAGATTCAATAATAGTATGTTAAGACAGTTGACCAAACTTGGATATTAAAGAATATGTTGCAGATTCAAATATTTTTTACATGGGTATCCCATTCCAATCTGATTCTAGCTTTAAGTATTACATAACTCCTGAAATTCTAAGTGAAATAAATCATATCCAAAAAAAAATCGATGGGCTTAATTTATTACTGTCTCTTAAAAAGGTAATAATTATTGAACCCTCGTTAGCAAATATCAAATATATATCAAATAAAATAAAGTCATTGGGACAGTTTGGGTTATCAAACCCTGATTGTTCTATTATTGCGTTAGGTTTTCAATTAAATCTTCCCATTATTTCCACTGATTATACAGTTATTAATACCGCGAAATCTTTATCTTTACATACAATAGTTCCTGGCAAGAGTAATTTTGAAGTAAAACAAAACAAAAAATACTGTAGTATCTGCAAAAAATACTTTGCTTTTAAATATTTGTATTGTAATTATTGTGGCAACAAATTGATATTCAAATCTGTAAATAAATAAAATAAAAAAAATTATTACTGACATTGTATAAATATATATAAAAATATTGCAAAATAATCAAATTTCTATACTACTTTATTCCTTTTTCTAAATATATTTTATAATATCCAGATAATGTAATAACGTTAAGTTATTAAGTTATTGAAATATTTTAAAATAATAGTATGAATATAAAAAAAGATGAAAAATTTGAATCAATATATTGCACAAAATTTGATTATAATGACTTCATTATTATATTCTCTCGAGATGTATTGTAGACTACTCTGTAAAAAGTACAAAGCCTATAAGACTGGTGAAACCTTGAGTTATTATAGTCAAGGATACAAGCTTTGTAAAGAATGTGAGTTATTTTTAGATTGGATTGGGACTAGATGTCCTTGTTGTAATACGGTTCTAAGGACAAAACCCCATAATTCATTCTCTAAACAAAAATATCGTTTAGGCCAGTCCTTTAACTTGCTATGATTGCGTTTTATATATTTTATTATAAATGACAAAAATATATGTTGTTCTTAAGAATAGGTGATTATGATGATGGTTAGTAATAAAAATAACTCTCTTGCTCTTTTGTGATGTTGTCTATTTGTATGTTAAATGATTTTAACGCCAAAATGCCAATTTCGATCTCTATTTTTTTTGGAACACTATATATCTTTGGCTCTAACTTATTACAATTTTTTGATATATGTATAATAGATAATAGCTGATTTGCAAACGATAATGCCATTATTTCTGGGGAATTCCCTTCTCCGCCAACTAAATTTATTACTCGGCCCTCCGCGAGCAAATATATGTTTTTCTTGTTTATTTTGAAACATTTTAAATTTTTTCTAATTGTTGTTGGGTGGTTATCTTCACTATTTAAGTAATCCATATCAATTTCTACATCAAAGTGACCTGCATTGCACAAAATTACGCCATTTTTCATGTTTTTTATATGTTCTTGTCTGATTACTCTTAGTTGACCTGTACATGTTATGTAAACATCGCCAAAAGCTGTTGTATCGCTAATTGGTTTTACTTCAAAACCATCCATAAAAGCCTCTAATGCGTTGACAGGATCAATTTCTGTAACAATAACCTTAGCTCCAAGACCTTTAGCATTATTTGCAATGCCTTTTCCAACCCAGCCGTAGCCGCAAACTATTATGCGTTTACCTGCCAATAGAATGCCAGTTGTTCTTAAAATCCCATCGATAGTACTTTGACCAGTACCGTATCTGTTATCAAAAAGATTTTTTGTTCTTGATTGATTTACCGCTATAATCGGATATTTTATGATTTTTTTCTTATACCATGCATTTAATCTATTTACTCCCGAAGATGTCTCTTCGGTTCCGCCAAAAATTTTATAATTTTTCTGTAAAGCTCTTTTATGGAATTCCCCACCATCATCTACTATTATATTTGGTTTATTGTCCAGTACCATGTCCATATTTTTAAAGAATGTCTGGATTGTTTTTCCTTTTTCCCTATATACTTTGATCCCTTTTTCTTTTAATAATGAAACTATGTGTTCTTGAGATGAGAGGGGATTTGCTGGGCATATGAATATTTCTGCACCAAATTGTTGTAATCCCAATATCAAAACCGCTGTTTCCTTTGTGATGTGTAAGCAAATTCCTATGCTATGTCCTTCCAATGTATCCTTAC
>JADDOQ010000310.1 GCA_016782315.1 Nitrososphaeraceae archaeon
ATTATGGGAAAGCATTATCTATTGGCTTGCTTTAATTATGCTAACTTTGACTTTGGACACCGTTGTGAATGGTGAATATTTATGCCGTCTGATTGATACTCAAAATCCAAATTTACTTCTTGTGGACACAAGACCTTTTTCAGATTATAATAAGGGGCATATTCCGCACGCCATTAACATTGACTTGATGCATTTTCATTGGTTTGATACCTCTAAGGAAGGTATTGTTCAGTTCAATAGACAAATGAAAATATTGTTAAATTATTTGGGTGTCAACCCACAAAGTATTGTAGTTTTTTATGATGATGTATCGGGTTCTTCAGCATCAAGAGGTATTTGGTTATTAAATTATTTTTCTCATGAGGATGCATATATATTAGATGGTGGTTTTGAAAATTGGTTAAATTCAAATTACCCGGTTGAATCAACAACTAATCCATTCATATCATCCGAAAGTGTGTTTAATATAAATAAGGATGTATTAGCGGATGCGGAATATGTCAAAAACAAAATTGAGAAAAATGCTAATGATGTAGTTATTATTGATTGCAGATCCAAAATGGAATATGATGGATTGGTCGTAAGGGCATCAAGACGAGGACATATTCCATACGCCATTAACATTGACTGGATTAATAATCTTGAAAATGAAAAATTTAAAGATCATGAAAAACTTTTTCAACTATATTCCTTCATTCCTATGGATAAAGAAGTCATTACATATTGTCAAGGTGGTTACAGAGCAGCAAATACATATCTTATCCTAAAAAAACTTGGCTATTCTAATGTTAAAATGTACTTGGGTTCTTGGGGCGAATGGGGAAATATTTCTTCTCTTCCGATAGAGTGATGGTTGTTTCCATAGATTTTACATTCTTATTCAAATTATTCAAATCACTTTAATTTGTAGGGTAAGTGACAAGTAATTTCCTAAAAAGTTGAACCTATTTTCAATGCCTAAGGATGTCAATTAGCTTGTTTTAGATATTTGATAATAAAATGAAATTTATTTGAATTTAAATCACTTGTTTGTCTTGTAGTGTGTTATAATTCCATGATGGATTAATATAACATTTTTTTAAGCTAATGTTTAATTATATTTCAATTTATATACCTATTTGTAATGAGTTTTGGTTGCTAATTAGATGCAATAA
>JADDOQ010000047.1 GCA_016782315.1 Nitrososphaeraceae archaeon
TCTATTATTCTTGAGTTTTCTATTTTTACGGAAATCTTTGTCTCGTCGTCAGTATCTAAAAAATCCACTTTGCCGTTTTCTGGTATTCTTATTAGTTTCCATCTGTCTTTTCCTTTTCTGTGCTTGTTTACTGCTAATGCCCATGTTTCCTTGTCGCTGATGGTTGGCATTCCAATATCTTCAGATATGTCTAGAATTCCTGGTCTTTTTTCTTCACATAAAATTTTTTTTGTAATTGCACTTCTCCATACATCGATTGCACCTATGTTTTTACCATTCTCATTAATGTTTATTACACCAAAGTAAACAATTTTGTCTTGATTTTTCTTGGAGGAATCTGAAGATTGCATAATAGGTAATGATTTGATGTTTTTCCCATATTTAGCCCTTGCATTCATTGCTATTCTTTATCCTGGTAATTTTCTAGCATTATCCCTATGTTGTCAATTTTGATATTTTTTTTGAATTGAATGTTTTTCTCTGCGCATAACCTTCTATATCTGTTTACTATTGCAAATCTTGGATGAAGGGCCTGAAATTCATTCTCGTTTATCTGTATTATCATTCCTTTTTGCTCGAGCTTTTTACAGTTTTCAATCATTTTTTCAGCATTCCAGTCGAAATGTTTTTTAAAGTTTGTCGATGATGTTTTCTCCTCTTTTACCAATGCTAAAAAAATTTCCGCCTCTTCTTCACATAATTCCAGATCATTGACAATATTTTTTTTAAGCTGATTGATTTGGTTCATATGTGCTTTTGGTTCTAAATCCTTTAGATAAGTTTTTCACTACTTTGTATTTGTTATTTGAGATGATTTTTTTTACCCTCTTATGCGAATATTCAAATATCATCCTTTGTTAGTTATAGTATGCCTATTAAAAATGGGTCTGAATATATAGAAAGTTTAAGAAATAGAAATTTACAAGTTTATCTTTTTGGAGAGTTGGTGAAAGAGCCAGTTGATCACCCTATGATTAGACCGTCAATTAATGCCCTTGCTGCTACTTATGATTTGGCAGTCGATGATCCGGATTTGGGTTCCACAACGTCCTCTTTGACGGGATTAAAGGTTAACCGATTTTTACACATTGTGGAAAGCGCTGAGGATTTGGTGAATCAAAATCGGATGCAAAGAAAATTGGGTCAAAAAACAGGCACCTGTTTCCAGCGCTGTGTTGGGATGGATGCACTAAATGCTCTATATTCTACGACTTTTGATATTGATAAAAAACACAATGCAAGGTACCATGAGCGTTTAGTTGATTTTATCAAAAAGATACAATATGAAAATGTTGTTATAGGAGGAACGATGACCGATGTAAAAGGTGATCGTAGCCTATCTCCATCTCAACAAGACGACCCGGATATGTTTGTGCATGTTGTAAAAAGAGATGATAAGGGGGTTTACATTAAAGGGGCAAAAGCACATCAAACAGGTTGCATAAATTCCCACTGGCTAATAGTGATGCCTACAATGCGTTTAAAACCCGAAGACAAAGACTATGCCATAGTAGGAGCAATTCCTGTTGATGCAAAAGGCATTACCTATATCTATGGACGACAATCCTGTGACACTAGGAGCATGGAACCAGGTGATCTTGATTCGGGTAATGCTCAGTTTGGAGGCCAAGAGGCATTAATTATTTTTGATAATGTCTTTATTCCAAACGAGTTAATTTTTATGGACGGTGAGGTGGACTTTGCGGCTTCTTTAGTTGAGAGGTTTACCTGCTATCATAGACGAAGTTATGTATGCAAGACCGGGCTTGGAGATGTGATAATTGGCGCTGCGGCATCAGCTGCCGAGTACAATGGAATTACAAATGCTTCTCATATCAAAGATAAATTAGTTGAGATGACTCATCTGAATGAAACTATTTTTGCAACTGCAATTGCCTCTTCCCATCAGGCCTATAAAACTGCCTCTGGTAATTATATTAACGATGAGATGCTTTCAAATGTTTGTAAACACAATGTGACTCGTTTTCCCTATGAGATTGGACGCCTTGCCCAAGATATAGCCGGAGCCTTAATGGTTACTATGCCGTCAGAACAAGACTTTCGAAGCCCTGTGACCGGCCCTCTTTTAGAAAAATACCTGAAAGGTAAAAAGGGAGTTGCTACTGAGGATAAAGTTAGGATGATGAGACTTATTGAAGACATGACCATGGGACGCAATGCTGTGGGTTACCTTACCGAGTCTATGCATGGTGCTGGATCACCACAAGCTCAGCGTATTCAAATTGCAAGGCAGATGCAATTGGAATACAAGAAAAAACTCGCGAGAAATTTGGCTAACATAAAAGAAGGCGAGAATACCTCTATGGGATTATTATCCGAACCATCTGATTATTTTGATCGTATATTTGGCACAAAAAACAATTAAAAACTATTTCTGACCCTTTTTTTTGTTTTGTTGATTAGCAATAGGTAAAGCATTATTGTAACATGCACCTATATCCAATTAATGTACATAATAAATGGGTTGAACTTGATTTTTCCATATTGAAATTTCAGGCCCTAATCTTCGGAATTGCATGGTTGTTGTTTTTTAGTGGATTTGGTATGTCGTATATCGTTTGATGTTGTTTATTTTAAATGCCTTGTTATGGAGACATTAAAACTGTAAAAATGAATATGATTTGTGTAACTGATATAAGTATCTAAATTTTAGAATGCTTATTATTTGTTTAAAATAATCGCATGATGTTTAAAATTCTTCTTCCAATATTTTTCTTTTCTTTTTTATGTTGAATATTTTTTCTGTTTGTTTTAGAGCTTCTGATTTTGATTTTTTTAAAACCATTGATTGTATGAGCATATAGTTCTCTGGTATCACCATCCCCGTTTGATCATCTGAATACGATATCTTCACAACGTCGTCTTGAATTTTTAAAATCTCTTTATGGATATGAATCATGCCTGTATCACCATGTTCAAATTTTAATTCAATGGCTTTATTTCGTATGTCTGCAGTGCCTTTTGCTTTGTCGATCACAGCCACTCCATATTCTTTATCAAATATTTCTAGAATTTTGTCTTTGGAAGGTGGTTTATCTTTAAACCTTATTGCCATTTGATGTAGATGCATCATCCGGGAAGGAACTTTTAATGAATCAACATACAAATTTATAGATGGAATAAAGTCTTTGACATCGTCCTGGTGATGAGGTTGCCTGTCCCACTCAATAGTGTCTTTGATTTCTTTTGCATCTTCCAAATCCGCCCATCTTCTGACCAAATTAACATCATACCTTTTGATTGATTCGCCATAGTTTTCCAAAAGTGGCTGAATAATCCTGCCCATTCCAGTTACATTACAGCTTCCTTGAATTACATACTCTTTCTCATAGGTTTCGTTATAATTTACTCGTGAATTGTGAATTATATCAGCTACAGAAAACCTCCCGTTTCTATCTTCCCCACCTTGAAAGATGGCTTTTTTCTTTAATGGGGAGTAATATTTATTTTTGTTTTGAAAACCTTTGCCTTCTTTGGAAGCATCGATAATGATGTCTGCTTGATTAATTGCATCTTCAACTGTGCCGCTAATCTTAAAATTTTTGTTTTGGAAACCCTCATTCATCTCACTGGGAACAAAAACGTTATATCCTTTGTCTAAAGCGTTTTGAGTTTCTCCATCTGGCGAATATTTTGCGACACCAATTAATTCAATCGATTTATCTTTTGATATTGCAGTAGCTAAACGTCTTCCAATATTTCCATATCCGTTAATGAAAACCCGAACCAATAATGAGATTTACTTTTTTACAATATTAATATATTCTTGTTTTCTGTTTTTTCCATTATGCATATCCAGTAAATTTGGAATTGATGTGTGCTGAAAGATCTGGCTTAATTTGTTATTGTCATTATAGAAAAATTATTGATATGTTTTGTTTTATTTTGATTCTGATATATTACTGGTATTTTTATTGTAAGTGGCAAAACCAAAAAAAGATTTGTTAAACCAAAAAGGTTTTAATTATACTTTTTTCTGATAAAAAGAAACATATTGTATTTAAATATTAACAATTAGCAAAATACATGAATCCAAAAAAATCAGAAAAATCAGATAGTGATAAAAAAGAACAATCTGCAATGAATGATATTAAAAAAATTGAAGAAAAACTTAAAGACTTGACACTAAATGTAAACAAACTAAAAACTCTGTTTAAACCAAAAAGTGATACAAAAAAGAAAAACGAATAATTGCTATGTGGGCATAAAAAACCAAACTAAAACACAACAATACGTTTGACTTTCTTTTTGCATGTTAATTTGCTCCTCAATAAAAATTTTAAAGCAGCGAAATATCCCAAATTTTATTCATAATATACGGATAGTGGATTCTGAGGTCAAAGTTATAATATGGTGCAGTAAATTATATATATTATGGCAATAGCTGGTGCAGAAAATAATCGCAGTATGACAGAACATACAATCAACGAGATGATCCAAGAATCCAAATTATTGGAATCATATTATAATGATATCCTATCCAAAGAGTCGATGTTGCATAGACTTTTAGAGGAGTCTCATAATTCATTTGAAGCAATAAAAAATTTATCTCTAGATGCAGAAACTGAGTCATTGATGCCCCTTGGTATAGGGATATATGTTAAAAGCGCCATTTATCCTATAAATAAAGTTCTTGTTAATGTCGGGGGCGGAGTAGTAATTGAAAAGAAAAAAGAGGATGCAGTTAATTTTATTGAACAACGAATCAAGGAGTTTGAAACAGCATCAAAGCAATTATCCTCACAAAAACAACAAATATCTTATAGAATGATGGAAATTCAAAACACTGTTAACTCTTATGTTGGTCAAATGCAAGGACAAAACTATAATCAATCGGATCATTCTGGTCACCACCATCCCCATTAAATTGCTTTATCTATGCTGAATTTTTTTGCTGATGGCTATATTTTAATAGTAAGTGAATTTGTATGTTTGATAAATTAAAACGAGCGTTTTCTAATGCTGCTAAGAGTATTAGTCAAAAAGAACTTTCTGAAAAAGAATTGGACGAAAGTCTTTTTGATTTACAAGTTGCCCTTTTAGAAAGTGATGTTTCGCAAGAAGTTATTGATGATCTTTCCATTCAAATAAAAAACAATTTAGTTGGCATGAAAATTCAAAAAAACGAAACAACGGAGCAGATTATCGCATCCACGTTAAAAAATAACTTTAGGGAAATATTGTCTAAAGCTGGATCAATTGATTTATTAGGCCTGATTCAGGAAAAGAAACAGAAAAAAGGTGGACCTTTTGTAATTGTTTTCCTTGGTATTAATGGAACTGGTAAAACTACTACCGTTGCTAAAGTCGCAAATTTATTAAAAAAAAATGGCTTTTCCGTGGTTATTGCTGCAGCAGACACTCATAGGGCAGGCGCAATAGAGCAAATAACTGCTCACGCTGAAAACCTTTCCATAAAGATTATATCTCAAAGATATGGTGCTGATCCATCTGCTGTAGCTCGAGATGCATTAGAATACGCTAAAAAACATTATGTTGATACTGTATTGATTGATACAGCGGGGAGAATTCAAACTGCAAAAAATCTCATGTTTGAGATAGGTAAAATTGTCAAGGTCATAAAGCCCGATATGAAATTATTTGTTGGGGATTCGCTTTCTGGTAACGACACTATAAATCAAGCAAGAGAGTTTTTTTCTTATACTGAATTTGATGGTGCCATTTTAACAAAATCTGATGCTGACGCAAAGGGGGGTGCTGCAATATCTATATCGTATATCACATCTAAACCTATTATGTATCTTGGTATGGGGCAAGGGTATGATGATTTAGTTTTATTCAATAAAGAAAAATTTATTAATGCTGTATTCAGTCACGATTCTTTATCCATCTCTGATGATGACTTGTCTTTAACTGGTTCCTATAAAACAGAGCAACATTTTGACTCTCATGATGCTGCAGAAGAAACACAAACAATAAAGTCATTTTCAAAGTCTAGTGCAGGAATTGGCTCAAACGGTGATAAAAGTACGGTGGTGGATCCGATTTCTTTGGATAATATGGTAAAAGACCAGCAAAAAAGTGCCATTGAAATATCTGACTTGACGCCAGAAATTAACTCACAACCGGAATCCAAAGTACATGACAATTCACATTCTGGTTTCAATGCCGATTCTATGAAAGTTGCTGTACCAGAGCCTATACCAAAAGATAACGATATTACTACTGGAGATGATGGTAAATTGAAAGTTGGAGAAGAAATTAATTCAAATGTTGAGAACAAATCTAATTCTAGTGATAAGAGGGGCTTGTTTGGGTGGTTTAAGAAAAAAAAACTCTAGATATACGCCACCTTTTATTTACTATTTCCTCTTCACTTTTGAAAACATTAAATTAAAGAATTTTTTCATTTTTAATATTGAATAAAAATGTTCTAAGTATTTGTGATTTGTCAAGAGAACAAATTATTTCTGTTATTGATATTGCTAATTATATAAAAAACCCATTAAATACCCGTGGTTCAAAAACTCCGATATTAAGGGGTAAAATATTGGGCATGATTTTCCAAAAACCATCCACAAGGACAAGAATTAGCTTTGAAACTGCGATATTGCAGTTAGGGGGAAATGCCATCAACCTCACTTATAATGATTTGCAATTGTCTAGAGGTGAGTCTATAGAGGATACTGCAAGAACACTTTCGTTATATCTTGATTGCCTTGTAGCAAGGGTGTATGCTCATGGCGACCTGGAGAAACTGTCTTTACACTCAAACATACCTGTCATAAATGGTTTATCTGATCTATTTCATCCATGTCAGATATTATCTGATTTGATGACTATTTATGAATACAAAAAGAAACTTGATGGCATTACACTGGCATTTGTCGGTGATGGTAATAATATCTGCAATGATTTGTTATTAGGGTGTTCAAAACTAGGAATTAATGTAAAAATATCGACCCCTCCAGGTTTTGAACCTTTGAATTGGGTAATTAATACTGCAATAGAGGAGAGCAAAAAAAACGGTAGTTATGTTTTGATAACTAACGATCCCGTTGAAGCTGTTAAAGAAGCGGATATAGTAACCACAGATACTTTTATATCGATTGGAAAAGAGGATGAAAAAGAAAAAAGAGATGCCATTTTTTTACCGTTATACCAAGTTAACGAGAATTTAATTAAGAATGCAAAAAAGGATTTCATTTTCATGCATTGTCTACCCGCTAAAAGAGGCAAAGAGGTGACATCTGAAATAATTGATGGCCCTCATTCTGTTGTTTGGACCGAAGCAGAAAATAGGTTACACGTGCAAAAAGCATTGTTAATAAAGTTACTTAACCCTGAATTTAACTATAAAGAATTTTAACAATTGCATATAGTTTAAAATACTTATTTTGTTATAAATTTTTATGACAAAGTTTTTAGTAGATACCACCGAAAATCTTCCTCAGGGCTATTTGAAAAATATTACTGCGGGTGGGAAAGAAATTTTAGTTGTAAATATTGATGGAAATTATTACGGTATAAATAATATTTGTAATCATGCTGGAGCTAAATTGCATGAGGGATCTATTCTTAATCATAAAGAATTGGTCTGTCCTTGGCATGCCGCAAAGTGGAACATTAAAAACGGTGAACTTATTTGGTTTCCCCAAAAATTAAAGAAACAAGAGACCTATCAAATTGTTATTGAAAACAATAATGTGTATGTGGAAATCTAATTTCGTTAACCTTGACCAATGACCCATATATATTATCTGTCTATTTCCATGCTAAAATTAATTTTTATATGTGATAAAAAAAACAGTATTATTGAAAATAGGTGATTTTATTGCAACTCTTCCCTCATCTGTAATATCGGGTGATGATGTTGTGATTCCAGATAATTTTTTTAGAAAAATGTTCTCTTTTTGCGAATTAAATCAGAATGATGTATTTTATCATTTAGGTGTCGGTAAAAATTTTTCCTCACTTCTGATTGCAAGCAGAGAATATGGTGTTAGAAAATCTGTTGGTATAGAAATTGATCCTAATACTATTAGTCATATAGAGTCCAAAATAAATCCATCCGTTGATCAGATAGATATCATAAATGAGGATGTAGTTAAATCGTCACTATCTGAGGCCACGGTTATATTTTCGTGGTTTACTGATGAAAAAATCAATGAGAGATTACTTGATAAATTCAAATACGATGTCAGAGATGGTACAAGAATAATATCTATTTGGTCTCCCCCTGGTTTGTTTATTCCTGATAAAGTCGATTTTCCACTGATTTTGTGTAAAAAGCCATTTACTTTTGGAGTTGATATCCGAGACCAATTAAAAAAACTTTATGGTACCAACTGTATTGATTTCACAGCATCATGGCTTTTATCTGAAAAATATATTCAATCATTTGGGATTGTTGAAAGCCAGTATGTTCGATTCCTTAATATTTTACAAAGTGTTATGATATGGTTTAACGCTAGGGATTTGGACCTCGTTTGTGAAGATGAAATTCCACCACCAATTAAAAGCTATGTTGGAATTCTTAAGTATTTCTTTAATATTGATTTATCTGATTTTTTAGTTAAATAGCGAATTTTAGTGCCTTTCTACTTTTAATATATTTTATATCGAGAACCTTTGATATATTTTTTAAGTAATTTAAATTGTTTTGTAATAAATTATAAAAATTTTCTAACAAAAAAAAATTTTTATAATTTATTACATGTATCTTTAATAACAATCTACCCCAAAGATTATAACCATTGGTATCATGAAGCAAATCTAGAAGATGGAATTGACAATTAATCAGGGGCGAAAGAATTTATCGGTTCCTCTATTAGTTGAATCAGCTATTTTAAATCATGAAGGTGAACTGTCTTTTACAGGTTCCTTGTCTGTAAAAACTGGAAAATTTACCGGTCGATCCCCTGAAGATAAATTCATTGTACATGATGAGATCACTGCAAATTCTGTTGATTGGGGAAAGGTCAATCATCCAATATCGGAGGAGAACTTTGACAGAATTTTTGATAAAATGATGAAGTTTATTGAGAAAAATGAATTGAAAGATAAACTGTATGTTTTTGATGGATTCGTTGGAGCAGACTCATTTTCTCGTTTAGCTGTCAGGGTTATAACTGATAAGGCTTGGCATAGCCTATTTGCAAATCAGATTTTTATAAAACCGTCAAAAGATGAGATATCAAATTTTATTCCTGAATTTACACTTTTGTCTATCAATGATTTTACCGCCGTACCTGAAGTCGATGGAACGAAATCTGAGACATTCATAATAATGAGTTTTAAAAAGAAGCTAGTTCTTATGGGTTCCACCTCTTATGCTGGTGAGATAAAAAAGTCCATGTTTTCAATAATGAATTTTATTTTACCTACCAAAGGGATTTTTCCTATGCATTGTTCTGCAAATTTAGGGGATGATGGTAATTCTACGTTATTTTTTGGTCTTTCAGGAACCGGAAAAACGACTCTTTCAGCAGACGAAAACCGTAGGTTAGTCGGTGATGATGAACATGGGTGGTCTGATAGCGGTGTCTTTAATTTTGAGGGTGGATGTTATGCTAAATGTATAAACCTAAATAGAAATAAAGAACCCCAGATTTGGGATGCAATTAAATTTGGATCTGTGATGGAAAATGTAGTAATTGATCCCGTATCCCGTGAACCTGATTTTTCAGACGGCAGCCTAACTGAGAACACAAGGGTTGTTTATCCTCTTAATTTTATACCCCGTTCAGTAATACCCAGCATTTGTGGTCATCCTTCTGTTATTATTTTTTTAACTGCTGATGCCTTTGGGGTTCTGCCGCCAATATCAAAGTTATCAAAGGAAGGGGCTATGTATCATTTTATGTCTGGCTATACTAGTAAATTAGCCGGGACTGAAAGAGGCATTACCGAACCAAAGGAGACCTTTTCACAATGTTTTGGCGCTCCTTTTATGCCTCGAAGGGCAACAGAGTATGCAAAACTATTGGGTGACAAAATTACTAAACATAATTCCAAAGTCTATCTTATCAATACTGGCTGGTCTGGAGGACCATATGGTATTGGGAAAAGAATAGATCTAAAATATACTCGCCTGATGGTTTCTTCTGCTATAAATGGGAATTTGAATGATGTTGATTATCATCACCATGAAATCTTTAATCTTGATTATCCTGATACCTGCCCCAACGTGCCTTCAGAGATATTAGATCCGAAGAACACATGGCACGACAAAGAAAAATATGATTTCTCAGCAAAAAGATTATCCAATCTCTTTGTTACAAACTTTAAAAAATTCAAATCTGTTCCTGAGGATATACTCAATGCAGGGCCATATACATAATTTTAACAATATGTGGCCATTTCATACTTTAATATAAATTGGTCAATACGGAAATTTAACAGGCCTGTTATTTTTGTAATTGATTATTTTCAAGTAGCCCGGAGCAGATTCGAACTGCTGTCTCCAGGTGTCTTTTCTACTATGAGATTCAGAGCCTGGAATCCTTAGTCCCTTGGAGTTTGACCGCTAGATTCGGCACCAATATTGTAGTTTTTATTGGTTCGACCGGGCTTCACGAGCTACCACTATCATAAAACTTTTCCACTATTTTATTTTATCTTTGACTAAAAATCAGAATACATGTATTTGAGTTATAATATTTATTTTTTTGTGTTTACTTCTCGTATCACAGTACCATAATCCAAATTAACCTTTTTTCTCATATATGGTATGAGCTTATAATGTATAGAATAGATGTTTTTCTCGCGAATTAGAATTCCTTTAACTAATAGTGATACAAACCCACCAGCAACCTTTGATGGAAAAATATTTCTCTCCTTGCAAATTGTATCCCTTTGTATATGGTACTCTTTTAATGTAAAATAGTTTCTATTGACATCAAGCACCAGTGGCCAAATAACATATTCCCATACTAATCGACGATTTTCTGTTGAAGACGCATGTTTTCCTTTTTTTCTTTCTTTGGATATGGAGTTTTCTAATGACATTTTCTTTTTATTTGGTTCATTATCTTTTTGAGTGATATCATAGTCACATTTAAACAACGGGTTTTATAATCTTACATATGATGACTATTTCCAATACTGGATCCGATGAAACCAGTCTCATTTCTTTATCCCTTGACATGCTTTCTAAAAAATGGGATATAGATCCGATTGTGAGGGAATTACACTTAGGAAAAAGGGTGGATTTACAAGACTATCAAATAAAGATAAATCAAGTTACTTTTCACATTCCATACATAACAGATCCTTCTCTTTTTCTTTTATGGGATTGTTTATGGCCTGATTGTCATAATTGTTGTAATCGGCAGGGCCGTTTACCATTAACTGTTGATGATATTGCAAAGATATCTCAAGGTTTGGGTTATAAAAATAAATCTGATTTCATAACAAATGAAACATACGTTGCATCATGGGATACCAATTCTGCCACCAATTCCGATAATTCGAATCTCATAACCACATTAACGATGATCAATTTAAAAAGAAAAAGTGATGAAAATGAGGCTGATAACGGAAATCCCCTTTCTTGCAGATTTTTAGACAACCATGGTTCCTGTGATCTTCATCCCGATAAGCCGGGAGTTTGTTGGTTGTATCCTTTTTTTTCATGGAGCCAATATGAAAATAACCGTATGTCCGTTCATGCTTCTTTTCAACTTACTGGCGATTGCCCTGGTTTTTATATTAGCAAAAACATTGATGATAAAATGATGGCCATCCTGAATGACTATTCAATAAAGATCTATGACTATACTATGAATGTCAATACCACAGTTAGGGAGGGATTTGGACGAATTGACTTTAATTAACGGGTTATTGATGGTAAAAGAGCCTGGGGTTAAAATAAATAAATAGTTGGTTAGCTTCTTACTTTATCAAACCTGCTACTTACATCATCCCAGTTAATCAGATTCCACCATGCATTAACATAGTCGGGTCTCTTGTTTTGATATTTTAGATAGTATGCATGTTCCCACACATCACATCCTAAAAGAGGCACTAACCCTTCTGTTCTGGGGCTTGTTTGATTTGGCATCGATTTGTATTCTACCTTTCTGCTTGATGGATTATACACTAACCATCCCCATCCACTGCCTTGAATGGCTATTGTTGCAGCCGAGAATTTTTCCTTAAAATTCGCAAAGCTTTCAAATGATGAATTTATTGCATCTGAAATTGAACCACCTGGTTCCCCCCCTCCATTTGGGGATAAATTGTTCCAAAATATGCGGTGATTATCAAATCCACCTCCATTAAAATTAATTGCACCTCTTAATTCGACTGGTACTTGATCAAGGTTGGATAAAATTTCTGTTACATCTTTATTTTGAATATCCTGTGAACATTTCTCAATAGCTGCATTAAGATTGTTGGTATATGTTTGATGGTGTTTTGTATGGTGGATCTCCATAGTTTTTGCATCGATATGTGGCTCTAGGGCATCATAACTATAAGGGACAGATGGTAATTCGTACTTATTCATTAAATTACCATTATTTCTAAAACCTTTTATCCTTTTCTTTTTTTGTCAATATTTTAACGTTTTATCTATTTACTTTTAATAATGAGCCTTATAATGCTTCTCTAAATTATTACTATTGTCATTAGTTTTATTATTTGATTTTCGGAAACATATTTATTTATTCAAGGAAAAATAAAAAGTTATTATGGTAATCAATAGCGAGCTCCTTGAACAACGCAAAAAGATTTCCGACCGACGTCCAAAATTTAAACGACAAGAAAGCTGGAGGTATAAGAGATTAGCGACCAATTGGAGAAAACCAGATGGCATTGATAATAAAATGCGTAAACAATACTCTGGAGTTCCACCACTAGTCAAGATTGGCTACGGTGGTCCAAAACTAGCTCGTGGGTTACATCCTTCAGGTTTTGTAGATAATTTGGTTTATAATGTTAATGATTTGTCCCTATTGGATAAAAACAAAGATGCAGCACGCATTGCTCATACTGTAGGGAATAAAAAACGATTGGAAATAGTCGAAAAAGCTAAATCATTGGGAATCAAATTGCTTAATGGAACAAAAGGCAAAACAAAAACAGAAACATCATCTGAAATAAAAAGTCCTGATAAAAAAGAACAAAAGGTGTAATAATTATGGTTGTTAACATTCGTAAAAAAAGAGAATTGGTTTCTAGAATCCTTGGAGTGGGTATTAATCGAGTTAGATTTGAACCTGATAAATTGGATGATGTCGCAGATTCAATCACCCGCGAAAACATTAAATCTTTAGTAAAAAATGGGTCTATTTGGACTGCAAAGATCAAAGGCACTTCTAGAGGTAGAACAAGAACAAAGCTGCAAATAAAAAAGAAACATGGAACTGGTCCTGGATCGAAGAAAGGAAAAAAAACCGCCAGAGTGGGTAAAAAAGAAGTTTATGTTATAAAAGTGCGTTCTATGAGACGCCATTTGAAAATACTAAAAGAAAGAAAAGACCTAACAAATGAACAGTTTTGGAGTCTTTACAAAAAGGTAAACGGTGCACAGGTGAGGTCATTATCCCATCTACGGGAGTTAGTTAAAGTTGCCAGAACACATTAGTTATTTCATTTCCTTTAATTTTTAACATAATTTTTGCCTTAATTTTTACAATTAACTTTTTGTTTTCTAAATCTCTGATTATTATATTTTTTAGCCTATTTCGATTCTGTTCACTCTTTGGGGAGTTGTTTTTTTGGGGTAGTAAGATTATGCCGTATCTGGTTTTGCTGAAACCATCCGTGTTGTTAGACCAGCTGTTTGGTTTCTTCAATTGATGGGTTTTTTTGGGTGCTCAGATGGAGTGTGGAAAAAACTACGTCGATTCAAATGCCCATCAAGTAATACTAAATTATATATAACTTCATGGTATTGTGGTATTGTTACACTTGTATTGGAGAACACCTGTAGCACAAAGAGGATAGAAGGTTTAATAATTCACCTTAAGTATATCTATCGCTGAATCTTATTTAAATGTCATATAATTCTACAACGTAGTCTGATGGAAGGTTTATTGCTTGCCTTTGTTTTGTTGCGAAAAAAAAGGACAACCAAAAAAAAGGAAAGAAAAATACTGAAAACTTTGGAGACAGTGACAAGGATTGATGAACCAGCAAAAGAGTATTTGGCTAAAGCAACCTCCACTACTTCAAACAAAGAACAAATA
>JADDOQ010000184.1 GCA_016782315.1 Nitrososphaeraceae archaeon
CAATGCATTGGGTATTCTAAATGTTCTTTAACTAAAGATTTTTGATTATACTATTCTCCAATGAGTTTGTTCAGGTTTAAAGGGAAATTTTTTTATCAATTTTATGGTTTTAGGATTTCCACACATAATCGAAATCGTTGTTTTATGTTCTCCTTCTGAGAATAGACTTGAGGTGTCACGACAAAATGGAAATATATCGGAATTTTATCTCTCTTAATAGGTATTTTCAAGCGCTTGAGTACGGAAATTAATGATATGGTCGAATTTCTAAAAAGATCCTATCCCGAAAATGAAAGCATTTTAGTTGGATGCAGGACTGAACCGTCTATTTCATACGAGTGTTGCGAATACGATATCATTGTTTTACAAAAAGAAATGGAGAAAAGCAATATCAAGAAATCAAAAAAAAATTATAACATATGCAAAGTAAATGAAAAGACATTAGAAATCTATTTCTTAACCAAGGAGGAATTAATATATAATGCAGACATTAAATTTAGAAATTATATTGATGTAACAAATTCTGTTTTCAAAAGTAATTCCGAAAATTATTTTGAGAGAAAAAGGCACTATAATAAAGAAAACCTTAAGGCCATAACCAAAAGAAAATCACTGAAATTTGCTTTAGATTGTACGAAAGTTAATAAACTGATAATAAACGGAACACTCGATCAAAGACTATCCTCTCTATACTTAAAAACGATGTCTTTTAATGTTTTGGAATTATTTATACAATTGTTTCATAAAGATTCCCCAAGACCAGCTCATTTGAAATATCAGGTAAATCAAATTAAAGAAAATAATCTCAGGATTAAAGAAAGCGTAGACATTGTTTTGGATTATCTCCAATTAGAAAGGTCCAATGTTTCCACCATAACCAGAAGCGAAAAATCTTTGTTCTTTTTGTTAAATCATACAAAACATCTTAATCATCACATGCATAATCACAAAGTAAGCGAAATGCTAAGTTCTAAATTAAATTATTTTAAGAACCAATCCATGTATGTCGATGCAAATCTATTAATCCATAGTTTTATGGGGAGGCAAAACCTTGATGCAAACTATATAAAAAATTATAACAGGCTGCTAAATCAAATTCTAGACATTCAAATAAAAGAAAAAAATATTTTATTAAAAGAGATTGAAACTCTTTTCAATATCAACAAAAATATAATTAAAAATATTTATTGAATTACTATTGCTTGTTCAAGTGGCTCCACACTTTTGGTTCTTGCTCTGAGTTTTGCTTTATACTTTAAGTTTCTTGGTTTGGTTCTAAGCCTATATCCACAGCATGGACACCATAAACCGTCCCATTTAATGAAAATTTCACATATTTGACAACGCTTTTGACCACTCGCGTAACGTCCGGAACCCACTGGCTTTTGGGCTTTATGTCTGATACAGATACCTTTACATGTCATTTTGAAAACATAAAAATAACGGTTTCATAGTATATAAACATTAGTAACAATGGATAATAAATGTGCAATAAGAAAAAAATGGTAAAAAATAAAGGTTAAGAAACAGAGACATTATTTATTTTAAACGATTCGTTCATAGTTAGGTATTCATCTAATTTCATTCTTATGTCGTCTTCTGTTGTATCATCCATTCCTGAAAAACCCGTTTTAAAACTGATTTTATTTCCAGAAATATTCACATCAGAAACTTCCATATCTGCATAAACATTAGCCATTTCATTTACCCATTCTTGTGCCTCGTTCGATTCAAATCCGTCCGTATCAATATTTACAGTATACATCTTGGTCATCTTATACCACTGTTTTTTTTCTATTTAGGATATTTATAAAGTTGACGTAATGGATAATAACAGTGTGGGATTATTTTTTTTCCTCAAAGCCCCAATGCTTCATTATTTCTTTTTCAAACTTTTTTGATTGCTCATCACTCAATGGAAATCCACAGTTTTTACAGGAAGGAACAACTTTCATGCCATATAGTTTAAAGTCTACATCATAAAAATGAACTTTTGAACAATTACACATAACGTACCTTGTAATATTAGAGTTACTAATTTATTTATTTTTAATAAACTGCTTTAAATTACATAGAATGGAAAAAACAATAACATTTAAAGAGTTCTCCCGCATATTTTACACAATGCGAGTTTCAAAAAGAAATTCTGAAAGGAAAATAATTGCATTTTTTCTGATATTTATTCTTGGGATGACTGCATTACAAACTAATCAATTTATCGGCAAAGCAAACGCTCAATCTGATGCATGGTATGTGGGAAACGGCGCCAAACCCGACACCTATTACACATATGAAATAAAGCGGGCAGACACAAACCAAGGTCAACCCTTTATGATGACCCTGTATTTTGATGAATATAATGCGACCGGCAAATACTGGGAAGTTCCTACATATGTAGTTGATCAAGGCAATGTATACAATGGAACATTTCATCTTAGCGAACTTGATTTAACCGCCTTGGGGTCCTCACCTATTCCACCGGAAATGGAAAAGTATCGGGGTGCCTACGCATCAACCTTGGACTGGTTAGCAGCCTATGTGCCAAAACCAGGTCAATCCCTAAGCTCCGCCTCATGGGGTAAAATTGGTTCCATAGGTGGTTCAGAAATTAAACCATCAGGTACAGCTAAAATTACCACACCAGCAGGTACTTTTGACACAAATATAATAAGATACTATAAAGGAATAAACAATAACATTTATGTAAGCAAAGATTTGCCATGGCCCGTAAAAGCCGAAACATATGCGGACGTAACGACTGGCAAACCTCCTATCCAATATGCCTTTGAGCTAAATACAATGGGAACAGGTCAGCCACCCACGCCTGAAACACAAATAGAGTTACCCACGCCCCCATTAACCATTCTAACTCCAAGAGGCACCTTTAACATTCAATTGTTATGGGATCCTGTCGAAATTAAAGCAGGTCAAAACACCACATTTGGCATAATTCTTCAAGATGACCGAGACAACCTGGTGCAAAGGGCCACCTATGAGATAAAAATAACCGATGAAAATGGTGAAGTCTTGGAAGAGCTTAAGAATCAGCGCGCATCAGAAGGCACCGGTCAATTTGTTTACAACTTTGAAATACCAGGGGTGAAACGTATTCAGGTTACTGTTACAACTGTGGAAAGTGCATCATTGGATATGTTTGTGGAATCAGCTACCTTTGATTTGGTGGTTACCTGACTTTCAACCACCTACTTTTTAACCCCTAGTTTTACGAAACAAAATTTTCCTATTTCTTATTGAGTTGGCGACCTGCATAAACATTCAGCATTAACCAATTACAAAATTTTTCGACATCTTTATCAATCCGAACCCATAGGTGAACAGAGCCTGGAAGAATTTCTATACGGGACCGGACTTTGTCATCAAATACTATTTTTACCCCCTCTTTACCCTTATACATATAACCATCTGTAACCACTGCATTTTTGAACAGGTTCGCAGCCTCTTTTTTAATCTGTTCTCGTGGGATAGGAAAAACTTTTCTAAATTTATCTATAACGATACTAAGGTTCTCCTTCCCATAATCATTAGTGTTATAAATTTTATTGGAATCAGGGAAATGAATCTCCATTTTGACATTATACCGGGAGCCAACAAAATTGGACAGTTCATTTAGTTTACTATAAGCAAGATTTGGCTTTGTTATTGATGAGGACTTGAAAAATGCCATATTGCTGTTAATGTTATTTGCAAGATCCGTGATTAGAGAAGTAAATTCATCCATTCCCATTTATTTTATACGTTCTATTCTACCATAATGTTAAATTTTAATTAATAAGTTAAATAGAGTAAAACAATATATGGTATCATGTTTGCCTCTGATGTTGATT
>JADDOQ010000185.1 GCA_016782315.1 Nitrososphaeraceae archaeon
ATAAAAGAATCCGTATCTATCCAAAACAATGAAAAAAATAAAATGATACTATTGACCAATAACAACGATAACAACAACAACAATAACAAGATTAAACATGTGACGCCTTCAGTTGCAGATAACAATGCTAATTATGAGGATGCTGTATCTAACATCAAAATTAAAACACATATGGATGTATTTAATAAAGCAAAACAATTAGATTCTTTGGGTAAAAAAATTATACATATGGAGGTAGGAGAGCCGGACTTTTTGCCTCCTCCTCAGGTTAAAGTTGAATTAATGTCAATTTATGACAAACATAGATATCATTATACAGAAACTGCAGGCATATTTGATCTCCGAAACAAATTATCGGCATATTTAACCCAACTAAGTGAATCGAAATCAAACAAAATAAACCCTAAAAATATTATTACAACCGTTGGTGGCAGATTTGCAATTTTTTGTACTTTCTGTTCAGTACTTCATCCAGGTGATGAAGTTATGATTATTGAGCCTGCATGGCCTGCATACAAGGATTGTGCTAATTACCTGGGCGTTAAAGCAAAAGTAATAGAAACTAGTTTGGAACATAAATGGGAGCCAGACATATCTGCAATTGAAGATTCAATAAATGCTAACACTAAAATTATTTGTTTAAATTATCCAAATAATCCTACCGGAAAAATATTGGATGAAACAAAACTGCAATCCATAGTTCAAATTGCAGAAAAAAACAATCTCTACATCTTAAGTGATGAAGTTTACTGTAATTTTGCATTTAAAAAGTTTTCAAGCATATTGAAAACTCCATCTGAAAACTCAATTATGGTAGGCTCCTTTTCAAAAACTTATTCTATGACTGGATTTAGGGTAGGGTTTGCCTATTCAGAGAACAAAAATCTGATAGATAAATTAATAAAAATTCAATCATTAACCCTGACTTCTGTATCTGAACCAATGCAGTTATGTGCATTGGCAGCATTGTCTCACAATCCTTCAGAATACTCTCAAACCATGAAAAAAAGGATTGAATTTGTTTGTTCTAGATTAAAGAAAATGCCATTTGAATTTTTACATCCAGACGGAGCGATGTATGTCTATGCAAAAATCAATGAAGAATTGGCCATAGATGACTTGACTTTGATTGAAAAGTTATTACAAAAAGGAGTTGCCGTTGCACCTGGAAGTGGATTTGGAGACAATTATAAAAACTACATTAGAATCTCCACATGCATTGATGAGGATAGATTGGACAAAGGCCTAAATATAATCGACCAAACAGTAAACTCGTTGTAGTTTTAGTATAAAACAAAGATTGCAACTGAATGAAAATGAGAAACATTTTGATAATAGGAGCTGCTGGAAAGATGGGAAAATGGTTCTTTGAGTATTTTATGAATACCAAAGTAAAATTAAATCATATAGGCAGTGCATCTGACCTGTCGATTGATAAAATTTTTCTTTATGATATCAAAAATGTTGGTTATGGACTGAATCTCAAAGATAAAAATATTGTCATCACAAACAATATGTCCGAATCAGTTAAAGTATCTGATATCATCATTTTCTGTATTCCAGTCAACGAAATAATAAAAATAATTAACGGTAATAATGTTTCATTTAAACATGGTGCAATAATCATAGAGATTTCCTCAATCAAATCTGCTATCCATAAGGTTCTATTAAACACCTCAATGAATTCGAGCGTTACAACATTGTGTATCCATCCAATGTTTGGTCCAGGTTCCTCTATTTACGCAACAAACAAGATTATCCAAATTCCTGTAGATGTAAACAAAAGTAAAAATGAAGAGGACCTAATAAATGAACTTTTTCCTTCATTTGAAAAAATTATAATCAAAAGTCCAGAAAAACACGATTTGGCTATTTCGGTTATTATTAGCTTGATTTACTTTATTAATTTAGTTTTTTCAAAATTCATAGTCGAGATGTCTGATTCAAAAGAATTTCAAGTTGAAGAGAACCTAATTCATTTTTTGAAAAAAATATCTGGAAGTACATTTAAAATTCAATCTTTATTAAGTGAAAGTATCCTAACAGATGATGTTTCTCTTTTCTTAACCTTATTTATTGATAATGATAAATCTATAACAACTATTGACAGATATGGCCAGCTTTTTAATAATTTGCTATGTAGAATTGAGAAGAAAGACACTGAACATGTAAAGGAATATATACTATCCGTTAGGAACACTATTGAAAAAGATATCGATATAAATCAATCGTATTACTTGTTGTATAAGTTTTTGAACTCATAAACATACAGTAGTATATATCAAACACAATGTAATATATAATCCATTTTTTATTTTAAAAACATGGTTGCAAAAAGGTGGTTAGATGATGAAGTATCATTAGATCATATTAAAGACTTGACAATTGCAGTTCTTGGATATGGTATTCAAGGCTCTGCCCAAGCGTGTAATATGAAAGATTCTGGTATCAATGTTATTGTGGGATTAAGGCCTGGTGGAGGAAGTTGGCCAAATGCTGAAAAGGATGGACATAAGGTTATGTCAGTTGCTGAATCTGTAAAACAAGCAGACATAATCCATATTCTTATACCCGATATGGAGCAGGAAAAAACGTTTAAAAATGAAATTGGCCCATCCTTATCCGCAAACAAAGCAATAAGTTTCTCACATGGTGCAGCAATCCATTGGAAATGGATTGTGTCACCTGAAAACGTTGATGTATTTATGGTTGCTCCAAAGGGCCCAGGTCAAAGAGTAAGAGAGTTGTACCTTGATGGATTTGGAACTCCATCACTTGTAGCAGTTCACCAAGATTACACTAAAAAGGCATGGGATAGAGTTCTTGCATTAGCAAAATCTATAGGTAGTACAAGACCCGGTGTTTTACAAACAAGTTTTAAAGAAGAGGTTGAGACTGATTGGTTTGGGGAACAAGTTGATCTCTGTGGTGGAGTACACAATATGGTGGTAAAATCATTTGAAACCCTTGTTGAGGCTGGATACCAACCGGAAATAGCATACTTTGAATGTTTGCATGAATTAAAGCTAATTGTCGATTTGGTTCAAAAATATGGTATCACAGGAATGTATAATCGAGTCAGTGAAACTGCAAGATATGGCGGTCTTACCCGAGGCAAACGAACGATAGATCAAAACTCTAAAAACAATATGAAACAGATTCTAGATGAAATACAATCAGGACAATTTGCAAAAGAATGGGTTGAAAATTATAGAAAAGATAGCAAAACAGCATTTGCTAAATTATTGGATGAAGTAGAAAAGCATGAAATAGAAAAGGTTGGCAAAGACTTAAGAAAAATGATGTGGCCAAATGAAGACATAGAATAAAAGCATCAGGATTATTTTTTCTTTACGTTGTTTTGTATGTGATTGATGATATCTCTAAGGGAGGTTCCAGGTCCAAAGTTTCCAGTTATTCCTTCTTTTTCCAATAACTTTTTATCGGATTCTGGGATTACGCCGCCACCAACCAATAAAATGTCGTCGATATTTTTTTCTTTAAACAATCTTGATACTTTGGGAAATAATGTAAGGTGAGCCCCATTTAATAAACTCATTGCTACAACATCAACATCTTCTTCTATAGCTGTTTTGACTATTTGCTCGGGAGTGCAAAACAGGCCAGAGTAAATGACTTCCATACCGGCATCTCTTAAAGCTCTGCATATTACAAGCGCACCCCTATCATGTCCATCCAAGCCTAACTTTGTTACTAAAACTCTTATTTTTTTTGTGGTCATATCGGATTCTTGCTGATGCGTTATTGCTGAAGACATATAACTAAATAGTAATAATACAAAGGGTTTAAAAAATTTTTTATCAAATAGAATTAAAATTTGGTATTCGTTTTATCTAAATGACAAATAACGTTGTTTGTTTTCCCGGTTTATTGTGTTTCTCATCATATTGCATATTTTGAATCATTTATTTCACTTTTGCATTATTTTATGATTAAACTAATGTTTTTACCATGATTTTATCCAAGCAATGTTCTAAATTAAAAGCGGATCAGATGCGAATCAAAAGAAGCGCAATCCTTATTATTAATAGAGTCTTTCCTAAAATCAATATAAATTTATGAATAAGTATACTGATTCAAATTATCAACAAGTTATTCAAGATCAAAACCAAGAGATTCTCTAT
>JADDOQ010000048.1 GCA_016782315.1 Nitrososphaeraceae archaeon
TAAGGCTTTGATATTAATTCAGCAAATACTTTCACACCCCATATTTATTTGATTTTAACATAACACAGTTTGACATGGTTTTGGAACAAAGCACAAATGCCGCCTTATCTAAATATTTTTAAGTCTATCTTTTTATATGTAATAATGGTTAATGCTGTCCGATGGTTATTTAAAGAAACGACCGGGGTAACAATATTTGATAAATCCGTACTGATATTTTTTAAAAGTATTTATTTAATTGTGAGATCAATACTTAGAATAGTATTAGGTAAGAAGAGAAGAGACAGGTTGTATCTTGACCGAAAGATTGGTTTTAATCCTTTTTTAAATAAATCCATGAGGTTTTTACATCTCAATAACATCATTCAATTAAAGATTCACGTGCCTAAATACAACTATAGTTTCTTTTGCAGAAATAACAATGAAGATTATACCTTTATGACAGGTCATGAGGATGACATAGTAAAGCTGTTTATCCCTAAAGAAGGCGATACTGTTGTAGATATCGGAGCGCATATTGGCCATTATACTATAATTAGCTCAATGCGGGTTGGTTCGAGTGGGAAAGTTGTTGCTATTGAAGCAGATCGCGAAAATTTCGATATGCTCAACCGCAATATAAAGTTAAACCAATTAACTAATGTGGTAACCTTAAATTATGCTGTTTATTCCAAAGAGACAAAAATAAAGCTATATCTGCCCGAAATTGAATCAGATTTCACCATATATAATACTGTAATGACAGATAGGGCAAAAGAAGGGGAAAAATATGTAGAGGTAAATGCCAACACATTAGATAATATATTGCAATCTACGGGAATAACGCAGGTCAATTGGATAAAAATAGACGTGGAAGGAGCAGAGATGGAGGTCTTGAAGGGATCTACCGAAACCTTGGAAAAAAGCAAAGATATTGCCATTTTAGTGGAAGTTCATGGCATAGATCTCTATAAACCACTGGTGGAGTTTATGAACAGGCATAATTTTAAAATTGAATTTGAAAAGAGCAATGATGTAGGAGATTGGAGACACTTATTGGCCCGAAAACAATGACTAAAACACTTGCCTTACATTCAAAAAATGTTCCTGTTGGTATATACTTTATTGTAGAACTGGGCATGGTGATGACGGTACCGTTGACTCATGTGCACAAACAACCCATTTAAACCAAAAGCAAGTATCCCCATACACGATAAAAGAGTAAAGATAAAAGACAAAAATCCTTTTTTGGGATAATTAATAATATTTACACATTATTAGTTGGTATTCTCAACAATTGATTTAGCATGATACCCACTTCAACAGTTCGTGTTGCCTTTTACTATTAGGTGCGGATTACAAAGCCAAACGTAAATAATGATAACAGTTCTTATTTGGTGTTGTTATTTATTTGTGAAAAAGCACTACGCCCAATTGTTTCGTAGTTTAGTGCTTCTGATATATAGTCCGTTGATGAATCATTTTTGGTGGAGTTGTTCTCTTTGTTTTCTTTGGCTTTAGCAATTCAACAAAGTCTGGGTTTTTCCACAGATCCATTGTTAGTGCATTCTGCTGTCCATAGTCATTATGCATCCATCTAAAGAAATGCTTTATCCTGTGGAGATAATCGGTTGTAGGTTGTAATCCATTTTTGGTCTGGATCCTCTTCTTTGCTTTTGATTTTGGTTTGAAGAAGAGACAGAATCTCATCCCTTTTAAAAATCTCCTTTAGGATTTATTCCCCAAATAACTAGAGTAGGAGGCTATTGCCTTTAGGTTGTTGTTTTGGTGCCTTGCTGAGACACCATTGTATTTCATAAACTCATGGAATCTGAGGACAAGGTTGGCATTTGCATGGTTTGAAAGCGATTTATCTTTGTTGACAGTAGTAGAAAGCTTTGCTTGCATCCTTTACGGCATCCCCTCCATTTTCGTTTTCTTTAGACAAACTACAATAGCGCACCAAGTATATGAGCCCATGTTGTTAGTGGCCCCAAGGGGTTTAGTAATGGATGTGTTACGAATCCCATATATCAGTCTTTTAAAATGATCTTTTCTAAATATGCATTTGCCTAGTTACTTGCAACCAACCAGTTTTTTCCATAAATATTATTTTATCGTATAATGGTTCCATTATTAATGAAATATGCAATCCTAAAGACATTCAGGTAAGCAATGGACCAAGTGGGATGTGATTCAGAAATTAATGGAATCCAGATTGAGTGATTGTTTATTGCCTTCAATAACCTCTTATCTGCAGGGTATCTCATTTTGGCATGAAACTGTGGCAGTGAGAAAGAAAACACGCCCTGATTTTTTGTATGGCGATAAATAACCACACACATGTTTTTGATTGTAGTAGAACAAATGAACAAGTAAGTTTTTTACTGAAACTGTAAGCTAACATGGATAAACCTTAACATTCAGCGTGAACTAGTGCATGGAGGCTCAGCGGGTGACCTAGATGAAATAGCCCATGAGAGTGGCGAAAGACAACACAACATTATCATCACCAGTGTTTGTTTTCTATTTCAAACACGCTCCTTGGGATATTGGACATGGTGCGCCATCTCTTTTCCCTCTCTCTGTGTATGTTTTGGGCATTAGGATGCAGCTTGAAGTAATGGAAAGGGTTCTCCATACCAAATCAAACGGCATAGCATTGAATTCAGTGTCTCTTTTACGCTATTATCTAATTTTCAGCAGTCTTTGCTCTTTAACAATGTATCAGGGCAAGACCATCACATACACCATTATCGGAAAAGTACTGTTGGAGTATGGCGGTAAAACCGGCGTCTAAAAGGCATGGCCATCAAAAGCCCTGCCGATTACTTTCCGTATGGAAAACAAGGGCAAATTAGGTTTAAGCGCCTTGGTAAATGGTGAGGGCATTCGCAGCCCGACACGACAAAGAAAAAAGGGGCAGGCATATGTCGCTGGAGGAATAGTAGTAACCGTTGTTTTAGCCAAATGATTGGATGCGAGAGTTTTCTATCCTAGTGTTTAGAGGCAGAGAATACAGAAGATTTGAAGGTATATAAAATTGAAGGAATAAACAGAATTGTAGCCATTACCATAAAAAAACCCGTGCAAATTTATAAATTTAGTTCGTTCGGAGGGTATAGCTTTTTAAGGATATTTCAAAATTATTGTGACATGGAAGATGGTTAGCCATCGGTTTCAACCAAGGCAAGGGTTTCCTTAATGCCCGCGTGAGTTTAACAACTCTACCCGCCTAAAGCAGAACGGTTAATCCTCCAAAAAAAGGAGCAAATCTGCCTATTCCAAACTATCTTGTTACTTATGAAGCACAATTATCGCAAACTACGATAATGATATCAAACACGTTTGTGAACAAAAATACCTTTGGACCCAATAATATAGTCAAATTTGACGTGGACCCAAGGAGGCTAATGCCGATATCGGTTCTTTAAATCAGGCCTCATATTGTTGACAAATTACAGATATACAAAATTTTATGGTTTTTCAATTCTTTAAAACAATCAGAAGAAATTTAATTATCTTATCCGGTTTGACAAATACTCATGGATATATAAAAAGAACAAAGGTTCTATAAACATAAAATTGCATGGACGGCTAAAGCAGTTATGTCATTCATCCTGAATTTTGGTAGAAAGGATATTCTAAACAATGGATTTTGTTATTCCTTAAAAGCAAGCCATCGACATAATGCAAGATTAATGTGGGCATTCTTCAAGTTATTTTAACAAATATTATAGCGTATAAAAGACAACATACACAATATAAAATGGATGGTAGATATCCTAATAACTTTCATCGGACTTTTGGCTACTGCATTCACGGTTGCAAGTACAGTACCACAAATCAGAAAGGCATTAAAAACAAAGGATACCGATGATGTTTCTATTCGTTTTCTTATTGTTTTGATCGTTGGTCTTTCCCTATGGGTTGTATATGGAATTGGAAGGGCAGATGTTGTTATAGTAATTGGTAACTCTATAGGAGCATCACTAAACATATGGATGTTAGTGCTCAAGACAAAATATTCAAGGGAACCCTTGGTGGAAGAGTGAAAATAAGGGGTTAGCGTTCTGATTTTTAGTTATTTCTTTAACGCATTTTTTAATAACTCTTGTAAACATACCATTAAATCGAGATAAAAGGCCAATGGGGTTTGAGTAAGGTAGGTAAATGAGTTCAATTAATTTTATAATTAGGTTTTAGTTGAATTAACTTTTAATACTAAATTTAAACTATATGTTTATCATTAGCCCAATGGGGCTAATACCGATACCGGTAATCTATGAGATTATAGTAGTAAATTTGTAGAATAAAGATCAAGATGTAACAGTGTGTATATCATTGTCTATGTTTACCCGTGTTATTTTTTCTTACACCTTCACATAAAAAGGATTAGGATCATATGCATCTTTTATATCAATTTATGTAAAATGATTGGTCGATCTCGAATAGCCTATATGAAATAAACAGTGATTATAGCTAACATTAACATAGTTTCTGCATAGTCAATAGACTATTGACTTTTACTAGCACCATATGATATGAAGGCTACTACTGATAGATTATCTTTATGTTAAATTGCACTGTTTTGCTATTGACCAAGGAATATCTGAAAGACAATAAATGATAAATATTTTTTTATTATAATCAAAATGATTGAAGATAAGGAATACATATACCAAGTCTAATTTGTTATTCTCACTAATTGTAATAATAAGCGGCATTGTAATGCTTACTTTTGATATTTTCTTTTATCCATCTTTTCTTCCCAAGGTAATAACTACAGATAATTCTCAATGGATTGAGCAATCCGGTTATGTGTTTTATATTGTATTTATCCTAGGAATATTAATTGAATCTTATGGAATTTATAGAATATTGCAATACTTAACTTTTAAAGTTAGCAATAATGATGATTTAACTTTTAAACAAACAGTATTGTATCGAAAGCATCTGGATCGTTTAAATATTTTCTTAACCTGTATTTAATATGTCTTCAGGAATTGGATTTAACGAAAGTCCAAATCATTTCATGGTATTAGATGCAATCTCTCGGGGTATGAAAAAGATAGACAGCATTGCCAAGGTTACAAAGTTATCAAAAGACGAAGTAGAACTAATAATTAATGATCTGAAAAATCAAAAGCTAATTACCATGGTAGCAAAAAGGGGCTTTTTTGGTAACAAGAAAATTGAAGTGTACATCACAGATACAGGATTTAGAATACTAGAATCAAAAAAACAAGAACTGTCACATAAATCTCAGCGACTTCAACAACTCTATGAAACCGGTAATAGGGGCCAAATGCAGAGCATGATGGACGATAACAGAAGTTGGATGCCGATGATGTTATTTTCTGGAATAATGAGCATGGTAATGTTTGGATCTATGATGGCTTTTATGGGAATGGCAATGAATCCGGCTGAAAGTGCTCAGACTGAAGGGCAAGTAGATGAATCAGGAGGATCGGGTGCTGAAGATTCAGGAGCAGCATCTGACACAGGGGCTTCTGACACAGGCGACACAGGCGGCTTTAGCGATATGGATGCAGGGGGCGGAATGGATGCTGGAGGGTTTGATTCCTTTTAGTAAACACCACCGGAATAAGACAATACCAATTATCATTCTATGCGAACGATCTCTACAATGATAACCTGTTTTGTTTCAACTTTAATTTCAATTTTTTATATTATTTAATAAGATAACTAGAGTATCATTAGAATCTAATACCACCAGAATAGATTAGATCGTACTATTTTTATCAACTTTTATTAGATTGGCGAGCAACGAGGCGAATTCTTGTCGCTAGCAAACCTACATCATAATTTTAATCAAAAGAAGTAAAATGGAAATTAAGAAAGATATATCTTGGTGTCACAGATCCTAGACAATAAGCATTTGGCTAGGATTTACAATTTCTGTTGGTCTTTATTCACTAATGACATAAATTGAGCACAATAATCATTTAAAAACTATATTTTACACTTTTTAAAATATCTTATGTAACCATTATATCAAAGTTCATAGCAGTCATATGTCAAATATCCCATATACTATATTGCAGAATGCTTTTAACTTTCTATAATGAGATATTGTTATGGGTAACATTGAAGAATCTGATGATATTCCGTTGATTGGAAAGACCATTAGAGACAATGACAATAATTCCACTGCTTTGATTATCCCCAAAGAATTTGCTAAAGAGTTAGATATTGAGAACTAGAAAGTGTTAATGTCTTTGACGGATGATATAAGCGGCAATAGATATCTAACGGTATCTAAATATTATCATGAAATTGTAATAGATCAAAATAAAATTATTCCTGCACCTATTCCTTTTTTATAATAGTTACTATATTTATTAACTATACTGAAAACTTCTTAATATAAACATTAAATAACAGAAGGAAATGGAGAAATAATGCGTGCCTTTAGTCCTCAAATAATTTGAGCATGTGACAGTGTAACAAGAACATTTGTCACTCGATAAAGCAAAATTGGATATAGGAACTCAATAAACAAATAACAATAAGGCACGTTGAGAAGGTTTTTTTTAGTAAATTATCTCTTACGGGGAAGGAATAATTAAAGGTACAATAGTTAGCCAAGCCCTGTTGGAGGTCTTTTATATTTACTGTGTTCCAACAAAATGTGATAATTTAGTATATAGCTGCTTCCAAAAACTTTTCCACATATGGTGCATTTCCAATTTGACGGCTCTACATCATCATCATGTAAAGAGGTGGAATGATCATCTACCACAGATATACACAAGTTAATTTACCCTTATAGTAATAAATTTTTATGATGGCAAATTTGTTATAACAAACTGCAATAGTGATTTCTATCAATGACGTATTGTTGTCATATTTTGTTAGAATCCCACTATGCAGATAAATGGAGGTAAGATACTCCTGCACGTTATTAGAAACATATTTTTATTGTTACTGTTGGATAAACCTAATCATATCCATCACATCCATCATACTGAAGGAAAAACAGGATTTCAATTGTAAATGGGCCCAGTCACTTTTCAGCTATGACTAATGGGGTTTGAGCATGGTAGGTAAACAGGTTCAAGTAATACCAACATAAAAATATTATATATTTATAAAGGTTAGAAAACAGAGTAAAAATGAGATGTCTTAGGTTATAGTAGGCATATACCAGCAATAGGCCATAATTCAAGACTACTGTCAACAAAGGGAATGGACGCAGCATTATAGGGTATGGATATTCCCTGATTAGGGTTAATTCATCATAGAATCCGCATAGCCATTTATGTGGGCATTTTGTTGAAAATATTGATTTATTAAATTAGCTTGGAACTTAAACTTAATTATATTAATATTTATATTTCACATCTTAACCCGTAAGAATGCTATCAGTTTAATCCTAGCACCATACTTTGTAAACATTCTCCATTTATCGGATGAGGAGTCATTTAAAAGAATTAAACAATGGGCTTTGAAATGTAATGATGTAAAACCTTTAAAACCCTCCATAACCGATTTTGATATCCTAATAATGAATTCGATAAAGAGGGTAAAAGAGACAAAAGTAAAACCATTAAAGTTTAAAGATACACTACAATACAAGAATAAAGAACTATTTCAATTGTTATCACAATCCTAAAATATTGTAAATCACGGAGTCTTTTCAGATTTACATGTTCATTCATTATTCATTATTCATTATTCGTTATTCGTTATTAGTTCATCCAAACATTCCAAGCTTGGTGTCAAGATTTCCTGTCTCAAATTGTTACATATAATTCAATGTTTAACATCTATTATGGCATAAATAACAATACTGACCATAAATGAGACTATATAGTCCATTATCTAAATGGAACTATGGCTAAACCTAATTTCACTCCAGATGACATAAGCGTATTGGCGAACAAATTCTTACACAAACTTTATGAGGCAACAGAGGGTGACGAATGGGAAATAAGGGAAATACACGATATATACTCTCAAATTGAAGGCGGGTCTTACGACTTGACGAATATAGCTTTAAGAAACAATGTAATACAACATCTATTAGCACTAGAGTCAATAAGCATTAGTCCAGAAAGAACTACTGCTAGTATCACTAACAAAGGTAAGAACATTATCTATAACAATACCTAAAAAATTTCAACACAAATTTTTGGACAATTCTCCTTCTTACCAAATAATTGCAAAAACAAATTTTAACATCATACTGCATATAGATAATCACGAGATAACCATATTACCAAGATTTTCTCTTTCAATAACAAAATTATAAAAGATCTCTATGTTTTTTCATACAACAAGGTACATTATTGTTGGTTTTTATCTTTTAGTTTACTAGTCTGTTTTTCTCGTCTTTGTTCTTCTGAATATGACGGTTTAGGAAATCTGGTTGACCAATATTTAGTCATTTTTTCTGTAGTCTTAACAGACTCTTTATACAGTTCAGTCATTCTTTCGGAGCTTTTAACATATTCTTTATATATTTCGGTCATTGATGTGGTATAATTAATATATTCGGCATACATTTCACCCCACCCCTGAGGAGAATATTGCTGCCACCAATCCGTAATTGATTTAAATTGATTAGGATTGTTTTTGTTTCCGTTTCGCTGTCCTTGATTTTCCATAATATTCACAGATACTTAATATTCAAAACCCTATTATTTTACATTTTTTAGGATTACCTTTAATAAAATTGATTCCTCTTTCACAGCATGCTTAAGTATGGGTTTATTTAAATCGCGTAAATGCTCTAATGCATTGGAGGTTTTTTGTTCTGAAAGTTCCTTCCAAACAGATTGTAAGGTGGTATTAAATTGCACATGCTCTGACTTTAACCTATCGACCAATGAAGGAACTAGTTCGCTAAAATCTATATCCAAGGTATATAATTTCCACTATTTTGGTATATGGTTCTTCCCGTATTCTCATTTAGAGAATTGAAAAACATGGATAGGGGAATGTTTTGGTTTTATTGCATAGATTAGACCATTCAACATTGTGTTTAGAGTATGGGCATAAAGTAAGTCAAGCAATTCTATTTGTTTTGTTCTGCACTGTTACTCTTTTTTACATGCACCACTAAAAACCCTATTTCACCGCAGATTATTCCAAATATCAAAGCAAGTATTGCAACAGCTATTGGTTCAACAAATGGTGCCAAGATTTCATGTGCCTGCCCAGCGTTAAATCCCATTCCACTACTGAAGCGGGAAGCATTGCAGCACCACCAGCATAGCCGGCAAACATTAACATGCCCATTGCGGCAACTGTGCCTATATTCATAAGGATTAGGTGAATCCAAGCTGCTACTTTAGCACCCCTGTAATCTCTGTATTGCTTTTTGAGAACCCTCTCCAGATACAAATAAAATAGCGCTGAAACTGCAACGCCTATTACCCCTACCACTATGTACATGATATAGCCAAAAGCAAACCACGTACCTGCTCCACCCACCGCAATTACCCTTGACACGTCTGGTTTTATAATAGATATTTGGCCAAGTATTATGAAAAACTGTAAATCCAACAATGATCGCTTCCTGGACTATGGCAGTTGTGATAAACCTTTTAGTCCAGATTAGATTTTCCGTGTATTTCTCCAGAGAATAATTACCTATATTAGCCACATAATTGCCATTCGCAGATTATGATTCAAAAGAAATGAGTAGATAAATTACTAAATATCGGATCATTATTCTATTAGCACATAATTAACAATCTGATCTTTTTAGTATTTTACTTTTACAAATTGATAAAATAAAAAAGTCAAAGTAATTAAAGTCGTCATTTACATATAATTTGAATATTGATACCTTTTTTATATAATATAATATAATTAACCACACAGAACGATATTTGACATTTCTCTCAAATTGCAATAAACTATACAATAAAGAAAATTAAAAAAGGAACTTTAATGAAAAATTGGAGAAAAGGCCATTATTGTTAAGTTAGATGAGATGGATTCTAAAGACATACTACAATAATACCTAATTGAAGGAAATTGCAACGCTCCATTCCTTCTCACATTCATCACATTGATCACATTCATCACATTCGCAATATCGAAAGTTAATCGCAGTTAAACCAATGTCTACTCATCGTATTATGGATTTGAGAAATCAGTTTTACCAAATGAAACTGAAGCAACGTAAATTGATTTGTATTAAAATCTGTATTTGAAGGCATAGGTTAGTATTCTCAATCCCGCATTATTGAAGAAAAAAAATTATAGTCACTAGTTGAAACTAGGCGATTTTCAACATATATGTAAGAATTAGAACATGGCATTCATTTTGGCTTTACAGACCTTCAGAATTTTCCCTTTTATTACTATCGCTAATCTTTTATGATAAACTAGCATACTATAACCAAATAAGTGAATCTCTACATTGGGTGCTCCGGTTGGAGCTACAGCGGATGGAAGGGCACATTCTATCCAAAAGAACTGGATAATAAGAATTGGCTGTCGTATTACGCCAGGTTCTTCAAGTTTGTCGAGGTGGATTCCACCTACTACAATATTCCATCCCGGTATGTTGTAAAGGGATGGAGAGACAAAACGCCGGATGATTTCAGGTTTACATTAAAGTTCCCAAAGGAAATAACTCATGGCAAACGGCTTCTTGATGTCTCCAAACATCTTGTTCCGTTTTTTTACGCATTGGAACCGCTGGTTGACAAAACCTTAATGCTGCTAATTCAACTTCCGCCATATCTTACAGAAAAGGTTGGTTTTGAATATATCGAGAATTTGGTGTCAAAGTTAGACAATAGGTTCATGTATGCATTGGAGGTTCGGGAATCTTCTTGGTTTAGTGACAAGGTGTCTGATTTTCTAAAGGAGAACAGCATGTCACTTGTTTGGAGTGTCAGAGATGAACTAAAAACTCCACCCATTGTCACATCAAATCAAATCTACATCAGGTTTATTGGGGATAGAAGCATAAATGAAAAGGATTTTGGTAAAATTGTTAAAGATAGAGAAAAGGAGACGAAAGAATATGTTGATCATATAAAAAGAACATATCAAGATGATGCAAACGGACAACATCATCAAATGGCAATCGCGTTTAACAACCACTTTGCAGGTTTTGGTCCCCAGTCTGCCAATGAGTTTTTAAGGTTGATAAATAAACCCGAGGTAGATTGGAAAGGCGCTCTACAACAAAAACAACGACGACAACAAGTTGGTTCTACTTCTTTAGCCGCTAAAAACCAAAAACACCAACAACAACAACAACAAACCAGCATTTCAGATTTTACGCATTATTAATTATTGCAAAATGCATTTTAGGTTTACCATCAAAAGACAAACTATCTATAAAAAGAGTGTTTTTTGTCATCGAGACACATCTGCTTTAGCATTGGCATAACTGTTTATGTTAATTGGATATCAAGAAGTAATAGAATCTCTCATAGAGAACCGACATCGGCATTAGCCCCCCGGATTCATTAATACTATGAGTGTTTATTAATTCTACTTTTATAGAAATACATCAATTTGCCTCCGCAGCCTCCGTGCCTCCGGTGTTAGGTGTTAGATGGTGAATCTGTCAGAGCCTCGGAGCCACAAGAGAAATGCCAATGCATTTTACGGCTTTATGTTTAACCATAACAATCCTCCGTGGGGGATGGCGCGATCACATATGTCAAGGATCACTGCAATGTCGGTGGTCCTGATCCATCATACTGGAACTATTCCAACTTTATCTCAATCATGCACCAAAATGGATAGCATATCAGGTATGACCACCTAGGACGCAATAGCGCAAAGGTAAGGGCAGGCCAACAGGTTCGAGTGGCCCAGGAGACAGCCAGGGTTGGAATGACGGGCTATACGTATATCCCGAATCCCCAATTTCACAGTCTATGGTTCTTATCGCTCCAAGAACTATTTTATCATGGGACAGTATGAACGCACCTAGATCAAAATCAGCAAATGGAATTAATAACATGCTAGAATATAAAGACGCATCCGTGAATTCGCATTAAGGAATTTGGAAATAGCATAAAAAATGCAACATCTTAACTTTATGGAACTGAATTTTTAGGATGAATTTGTAGGCATCAATCTTATAAACTATCCTAGGCCTAATAATAATAGATATGTCAACAGATGCTTCGGAGAAAATAGTAGATCTTGTAAACTCACCTGAAGTCCAAATAAAGAAAGATGGAGAAAAAGACTTTATCGATATTGATTTCAAAAATTTGGAGAAAGGAAAATTCTATAGGGTGGAATATGAAGGTGACGTTTATGGTGTCGAGAAACAGGATGATGGCAAAATAGCCTATTATGAGGTAGTGGAGTAACAATGACTAATAATTCTTCCGAGCCAAAACCAGTAGGAGATCTCTCTCACAGAACATTGAAGAAAATAGGCGAAATTGATCCCCAGTCACTCGAATCAAACAACAAAAAAGAGATGGATTTTCGTAGCTGGAAAAAACAAAAGCCTGAAAGATGGCAAGCATATTTGGATAGCAACACAGGTCATTTGAGGCAATTAAAACTTCGTGGATAAGACCGACCTTTTTAAATCCATTTCTTTGAATTCATATTACATAAATCAATCCTATTTATTTTCCAAATCTATTTGTTTGAATTTTAATTTCAATTAAGCCAAACATAGAAAACAACATATATCATAACAAAACATCATCATCAACTTTTACAAATCGCCTCTATAATGCGGCATGCCTATATCCAAACGTCCATTAATTTGCAAGCAGTATGATGCATATTCCAATTGTGAAGAAAAGAACCTCTGTGACAATTATGAAACAACAGGAAGAATAGAACCCTCAGAAAATGACGTCTTGGCATTAATACACAAGTATGGAGCTGACGGTTTTTCTGCGCCTAACCGTGACTTATTTATAGAAGGGGGATTACGCCCAGTATATATTGTAAACTAAAACGATAAGAATAGATTTGGATTTAGTTAGGGTCATTGAAAAATTTCTCTTCTTGACTATGAAATCTATAAGCATAAAAATAGCCGAAAGGATTAAATCATAATCTTTGGATTATGCTCAAGTAATATTATAAATAATCTTAAACTTATTGACTAAAGCAAGAATTATCATTATTTAAGGGACTGGGCATAGAAGCGGGTCTTTTTATGTGGTGCCATTAACAAATAAAATAATTCAATTTAGACATCATTTGTTTTTAATATATGAACATAAACTGTGGATTATTGGAATAAATGGCCTGCAAACGACTCATCCCCATACCAATGTAATCCTCACTATTGTAAAACTTTAATTAATTCCACAAACATAGTATACGAGTCCTCTTTTGGTGGTGAAAATGCGCCGGAAACCATCGGACCCATTAAGATAAATATGCTTATTATGTTAAGATTCCAAAACCGAATAACTTTGGATACATTGGTTATTGGTCGAACTTGTGCTATCAAGGGTATTAGAATAAGCATTCTACAACTTGAATTAGTTTAAAAAAATCATGCAATCCAAAACATTAGCAAATGCGACAGTGCAAAGTAATTATATAAAAGAATTGTAGGATACGTGAAAACTCGATGTGAACATTTTGTTGTCAATACTAGTCCATCCAATGAATATTAATTTTAAAAATAATCTGTATTATCAATCCAATATAAATAATAATATATAATTAATACTTTCCATAAATAGAATAATGGGTAGTAAAAAATCTCCTCAGAGCAAAGGAAAAGATAACCAAGAGGAACTCAAACTAGATGATGCATTAACCCTTATAGACAAAATAACAAAAAATGCAGAAGAAAAAATTTTGCTAGAAGATAGCATAAAGAATATTGTAAAAGGAACAGATAATTTTGTCGGATACATTAAAAAAATGGATCTAGAAAAAAGAAATGAGTTATTGGTCATGTATAATAAATTACTTGACGGTATGAAGCAGAAAGCTCTTTTACTTGATTAATTTTTGCCGTTGTCGCTAACATCATCAACTGTGAATTATGCATTTAAATCAATGATTTAGCACACAAGTAATAATTTATTACCTTGGTATTTAATATTTAATGATACTTAAAATTAAATAAACTGAATCCTGATTATA
>JADDOQ010000186.1 GCA_016782315.1 Nitrososphaeraceae archaeon
GTTGCGGCTATAATAAAGGCAACAGCTAATGTTCTTGTTGTAATGTTTCTTGTATTCATTATGGATTTTGAATTGATAACGTAATTAAATGAATTTCCAGATTGCACCCAATTCCCAATTTATTTTTTGTTAGACAACATTTACAATTAGTAAATCAAGTGTACATAACAAATCCCTTTTATGACTATAAAATTTTCTGCAAGCAACAATTACCTTTACAGAATTTTGTGCTTGATTAAAAAAGAAAGAATTCGCCATGTCATCAAAGATTTGGTAGAGCATGTCTAAGGCACATTCTACAATGCACCTGCTAATCAGGATGTTGGAAATTGCAGATTCATTTGAGTGGATATACAACTCAAGCAAAGCAGTTTTTACCTTGGGGCTGCTGTTTTTTTCAATAATGATGGTGTCACATAATATTATAGCAGTGTATGCTTATTTCGCAATGGCTCCATTATATTCTACAGAATTACATCCCTACATTTTAGGGATACATTTTACAGAACTTATGGGATTAGCTGTATTACTAAAGATAACATGGTCGTAGGAATACAACTAATTATAACTTTTAATTTTTTCTTGCTTATGTATTATCTTTGGAAACAATTCCCTTTTCAGTATGTCTTTTTCGACAGACATTCTGCCTGGACCCGATATCAACAAGCTTGTTGCAATAGAAATAAGCAACAAGTCAAGTTCGTACCCTCCACCTGCAATAAAAACTGACGCTGCATTAACCATAATGATGGCGCCAGCCATTTCAACTACAAACAGCATCGAGGCGATTCTTGTAGCAATTCCCAAAATCAATGCGATTCCCCCTGTTACTTCCAAAAGCGCCAATGGTAACGCCAGTTCTGGAGGAATTCCAACCGAGGCAAAGAAGCCTTTAGTTCCCTCAATATTTCCAAGTTTAGGAAGGCCGTGAGTGATGAACGCAATTCCCATGATTATTCTTATAGGTAAAGGAGCAAGTGAAGCAAACCCTTTAGACCAGATACTCGTTTCCAAGTTATTCACGAATTCTGTTGCTACAGTCTAGGTTATTTATAGTATGCTATAATATTTACATTAGTATTAGACTATTAACTGGGGCTAACATTTATAATCCCTTTCGGCAAATGTCTTTTGTTGTCGAAAACACAAATGATATTGATTTCTATTTTTGTATTGTCTATGATAGGCGCAGTGCTTGTCGTGTCCTCATTTAGTCAACTGAAAGTCATTGCACAAAACGGCTCAGATGAAGAAAAAGGGGAAAAAAATGTTAAAGTTGTAACTGGCGGGCATGGGAGTGGATATGGCTCCATTGACACTTCTGGCGATGTTATAGATTCTATGAATGAGACTGTATCTACAACGGATATAGATCCTATGAAATACCTAAGGGAGTTTAATTATGGGCGTGTATCCACAGATGAGAACGGGACAACGGTACGAGAATATACCGTAATAGCACAGGACAAGAGCCTTGAGGTATCCCCCGGCGTTTTTTTTGATATGTGGACCTTTAACGGAACGGTTCCAGGCCCAACCATAAGGGCAACAGAGGGAGACACAGTTAGAATAAATTTCCTAAACAACGGTTCACACACTCACACAATGCATTTCCATGGAAAACACTCATCAGAAATGGATGGGGTGTTTGATGTCATTGCACCTGGTGGTAAGTTTGTATATGAGTTTACTGCCGAACCCTATGGAGTATTTCCATATCATTGCCATGTGCAGCCTCTAGAGGAGCATATTCAAAGGGGTCTTTATGGTGTCTTTATTGTTGATCCCAAAGATACAGAAAGGCCACCAGCTGACGAAATGGTCATGGTAATGAATGGATATGACACTGATTTTGACACAGAAAACAACTTTTACTCAGTAAATGGAATCTCAAATTACTATATGCACGAGCCCATTGAAATAGAAAAGGACAGGTTGGTACGGGTATACCTGGTAAACATGCTTGAGTTTGACCAGATAAACAACTTTCATTTGCACGCAAATATGTTTAATCTCACTAGAAGCGGAACCAGTTTGACCCCACACGAGTTAACGGATGTGGTGACAATGAGCCAGGGTGAAAGAGGAATCTTGGAATTTAGCTATAAAGATCCTGGTCCATACCTGTTTCATGCACACAAGACAGAGTTTGCAGAAAAGGGCTGGGTTGGTACGTTATTGGTTAAAGACTCTAAAACCCAGCCAGATGCCGCAGCACTGAACAAGGGAGAAAAGTCACCTCACCCAGCTGAGATCAATAACAACACCACTTCCTATGCTACAGAGAAAATAAAGTCAAACTCCTCTAATCTTGAAGGTGGCAGTAATCATTTGGCAGGCCAATCCATCTAAAGGAATAAGGGAAGGAGGTAAATAGAGAAATGAAAATTAGAGAAAAGAATGCTTTTGGTAATGATAAAAAAGCTAATAGGTTTGGCAAAACAAAAACAATCGTTATTGCGTTAATCCCTTTAGTGGTATTGGCAGTAATGATTATATTTCTTTTTGGCCCCGGACAGGCGCTTCTCAATACGGGGATACCATTGCCTGAAGTCACCATTGAGAGAATAGAGTTTCATGAGGGTCAAATCATTTCACTAATTAGAAACACAGGGCCTGAGACAATTGAAATCTCACTAGTTGATGTAAATGACAGAATAACGGCAGGTGCAATTGAACCAAGCAAGACTTTGCCAAGGCTTGCAGAAGCTAAAGTCATAATACCATTCAACTGGAATGAGGGGGTGCCCTATGAGATCGGAATCACAACCTCTGATGGCACAAGATTTAGCAACGGTGTGGAGGCGGCGGCTTTGGCCCCTACCCCAAACATACAACAGGCCTCATACTTTGCAGTCATTGGAACGTATGTTGGAGTCATCCCTGTATTGATTGGTCTTTTGTGGTACCCATTCATAAAAAGGCTTAGTGCAAACAAGTACAGTTTCTTCCTAAGTCTTACTGCCGGCCTATTGGTGTTTTTGGGCATAGACGCCCTGGTAGAAGGAAATGAGATTGCCGGTGAAAACGTTGCCGGAGCCTTTAACGGCCAGGTGTTGATTGCAATGGTTACAATAATCTCATTTTTGTCGTTGTTGTATGTGTCTGGAAAACTCGTTGAACGCGCTTCCAGAAGAAAAGAGCCGTCCTCTTCTAACATGTCAACATCAGCTTCAACATCAACACCAGCACCATTGCTCTCCACCACCTCTGAAAAAAAATACATGGCAAAATCTGTTGCAATATCGTTAATGATATCGATAGGCATAGGATTGCACAACCTTGGTGAAGGCTTGGCAATAGGTGCTGCTGTTCTGTTAGGGGAGGTTGCACTCAGCACTTTTCTGATAGTTGGCTTTACATTGCATAATACAACCGAGGGCTTGGCAATAGTGGCTCCAATGGCCAGGGCAGGGAAAGTTAAGATACGAAAACTGTTGGCAATGGGGCTAATAGCTGGCGCTCCTGCGATAGTTGGAACCTGGATTGGGGGGTTTGTGTATTCCCCTTTAGCCGCAATAGTATTTTTGGCAATAGGTGCTGGCGCAATATTCCAAGTGGTGTTCTCCATTGCCTCAATGATGGTGAATAAAAACAAGAATGGCAACGATATCAGTAATGAAAGTAAAAGTAAGCCATCATTGTTAAGTACGTCTGTTGTTGCGGGGTTCATAGTGGGTATGGCAATTATGTATGTTACGTCATTGATGATACCATCTTGATGGTGATATGTATATATGATAAACCAGCTAAATGAAGATGAAACACTTGGAGAAGGAATACTATTGTCAAAAAAATTGGATAATGAATTAAATGGTGATAGCGACAATCGCCTTGAATCCATTCGCGATGCTCATAATAACGAAAGGGGCGAAGGAAAAGAGGAAAGTATCGA
>JADDOQ010000049.1 GCA_016782315.1 Nitrososphaeraceae archaeon
GGCATCAGACTCGGAGGACGAATCGCTTTGAGGGGCGATAGAATCGGCATCAGACTCGGAGGACGAATCGCTTTGAGGGGCGATAGAATCGGCATCAGTAAGAGGGGCTATGGGATCCATATCAGCAAGAGGAATCGTTATATCAACTAGGCTAAGAGGATCAAACAGGACCGGATTTGTTGTACCGAATAGGCCACCCATACCAAAGCTTATCCCATTGGAACCACCTTGGTTAAATAGTTGTCCTGCAATGCCTTGATGAAAAATTGCTGCTGTAGACGTACCTGTTATAACCAATACTAAAAATAAGAATAGCACATTAAATGATAAAATCGTTATCATTTATTGTGTACCATCACAATACAATAAAGGATTTTATGAAAATTTTTCTACACAACTATTATTATACTATACAAGAGTATAAAATAGGGAATATTTATCTGTTTAATTGTTCATTAGATGGATTACATCTAAAAAATCCTTTATAACAGCCCATATAAGATAAATGCAACTGTTTCTTTAACTTGAAACCAATTCTGTTCGGAGGAGCAATAGGTATTGATATTTCGGTTCTGAATGTAGATTAAATTCTAAAGAGTATTGTAAAGCTTTAGTAGTCATCACCAATGTTATATTTCTTTTGACATTTTTTGAAGAATTAACGGAGTTGAATCATTTAACTGGAATGATAATTTTAAAACACATCCACAATCGTTTCCTTTAATAATGGATATTTCTTATATTGTCCACATATGCAATATTGGAATAACACACTAAAAAACAGAATGTAACATCATGAGAACAGATTTTACAACAATATGGCTTGGTAAATCCCTCTAAATAAAAGAGGCACAGCTCAGCATTATCAAAATTCTCGTCAAATTCTTTTTTTTTATGTTATTGACTCTGTTCTGTGTTGCAGGGTTTGTCAGATCCCTAATTGCATTTGATGCTATCCATTTTGCGTGTTTTGAGTTTATTTGCATGATCTCATTAGCGGTCTCTATTGCCTTTTTATTCAATATGCAATTCCTCTTTCCAATTCGTCTTAATGCCCAATTTACGGCTTTTTTAACAAGGTTTCTGTTATCCGTAGAATTATTTTTTATTAGTGGCAAGAACTTTATGAACTCAATGTCACCCGTATTTTTGTCATGTATAGATACTGTAGCCATCAATACAAACCCCGCCCTCTTTACAAACTCTTCTTTCCCCCCACTCCATTCCATTGCCTTCTTAAATGCATATTTGGTTTTACTAAACAGGTTACCGCAGCATTGGTCGCAAATATCCCATGAATTAAATTCCCTAACCCATCCATCCATCTGATTCTCTGTAACCCTGTCAGGATCACAATCCATGCTAGAGAGTATCCTCAATTCATGAATTCTTGAGGACTATAGTTGCTGCACCAATAAATGATGGTTTTCCTCATTTCCATTGCCTATTTGTCCTGCAATTGATCTCAAAAATGGGATTGGGATTTCATATGCATTGGTTACGTTAATTCCAAGTTTTGCCATACTTTCAATTGTTTTATGGCTCTTTTGGCTTTCAACTAATTCAACCATGCCACTATAATTTACCAAGTCACCTCATCTTTTATTTTGACTATATCGAATATTGAGGGAGCATGATTTTTGTTTTTTTATTAATTTTTATCTAATATTTGGTTTATTCGCTTTACAAGTTCCTTGTTGGCAATTGGTTTTTGGATAAACAGATCTTTGTCTATTTTGGCGAATTCTTCATCTCGGAAGGTCTCATAATATTCTTCGCTGGCGGTTAGAAAGTATATTCTTATGCTATTGTCTCTTTTGCTTATTTCCCCATATAAGGAGAAACCGTCCATCTTTGGCATTTTGATATCAAGCAATGCAATATCATAATAGTTTGGCGTGAATTTTGATAGCGCTAAAACTGGATCATTGAAAGCGTCAACTTCAAAACCCTCTCGTCTCAAAAGCATATTAAAAGCTAATGTGATGTCAGGTTCATCATCTACAATTAAAATTTTCTTTGTTTTCATTCGTCTTCGCCTTCTTTACCCTCATTCTGTTTATAATTAATCTTATTGTTAGTATTTAATGGTAACCTAATAGTAAATGTTGCGCCATTGCCATTTTTATTGTTTTCTGCCCATATCATGCCGCCATGAGCTTCAATGATACTTTTGGAGATATACAAACCAAGGCCGGTTCCATTGATGGACTTGGAGGCAAATCTCGTAAACAACCTTGGAAAAATTTCTTCAGATATGCCAACCCCAGTATCCTTTATTGTTATCAAAACGTGACTGCCATTGGCAAAATCATTGTCGTCGTTGTTTTCCGTCTCTTCTACTTTTACATGAAAATAAATAGACCCTTCCTTTTCGATAAATTTGATGGCGTTATCCATTATGTTTGATATAACCTCCAATAACCGTTCCTTATCAGCGATAAGGGAAACGTTTTTTTCTTCAGGAAATTGGGAGAACAGCTTTATTATCTTTTTTGTATTTAGTTTTTCTAATTGTTGCCCATAATCTTGGATTAAATAACATAAATCATGTATGTTGACAGTACCTTTTCTCAATATTAATTGCTGGCTTTCAATTTTTGTAACGTCCAGTATATCCTTAATTAGTCGCTGGAGCCTTTTAGCGTTTCTTTGAATCATTATGCCCAATTCCTTATTGTCCGGATATAGCGGCAACAAGTCTGCAAATGACAATATGGCTTGTGTTGGTGTCCTTAGCTCATGGGCTGCAATGTTGATGAACTCTTTTTGCATTTTGTCATTGATTTTTAAATGCTCATTTGCTTTTTGAAGCTCTTCATTCACATTTCTGATATGTTCATATAGTTCTGTTACTAGCCACAAATTTTCAAAAATCGCAACATAGGACAATACACCAGGTTTGCTGTTAGAGTAGGTTGATAAGCCAATTGCCTCTTCAAATATTGTATTTGCATCATCTTTTAGCTCCACAACCAACGAATGTTTTTTGTCCGTGACAAGAATTGAGGATATTTGGGCCGAGTCTACCAAAGGTTGGATATGCCTGATGCTTAAAAAACGATCTAAATCATGGTCTCCCGGTAATGAGTCATCTTTAGGAGGGGTTTGAGAATGTTGCTGAATAAGCACAGAGGAGTGAGCAGGCATAAGTATCCTCACCTTTATGTGACGTTTTTCTACAGCTTGTCTTAGTAGTTGTATTATCCCGGCTTTTTCCTGCCCGATAAACCCATTGGCTGTGGGAAAGAGCACCATTATTTCGCTGCTTGCGTTCTCTATCATTTCCACGTAAAGGTTTTTGGTTCTTATGCTATCGTAAACAACTTCTATTCTGACTGGGTCTATCCCCTCTTCGATTTCCTTTATCTTTTGTTCTGCAGGTATTGCCTTATTCCACAGGGTTTCAAACAGGTATTGGTGCGATTCTACCACAGCCTTTACATTACTATAGGTAACCTGAACCAATAGTTGTGCTTCCCTCATTGTTGCAGACGCAATATACTCTTTTTCGCTAACTGCAAAATTCCCTTTTACTCCCTCTAAATGCCTTAGTTTTCCTACTTTTAGCAATTCTTTGCAGAAATTGATATTGTCTTTAGTTATTTCAGTGATAAATCTTGATTGGCTGTGCCTATCAATAATATCAAACATTGCCAACCTGAAAACCTCCACACCCATTGCTACAGAAGGCCAGCTCTTATCGGCACAAATATTCATTTCTTGTTGAGAGTTATGGAGAATGTTTAGTATCGTTGTTGTGGCCGATTCAATTCCAAAAGAGATATCTGTTTTTTCATTTATATGTCCACACTCCATCTCTTTCATCTTTTCTTCGGCAGGTATTGCCTTATCCCACAGGGTTTCAAACAGGTATCTCTGCGCATCCACCATTTCACCGACATTGCTTATGATGGAATGTGATGAAGGACTGTTCTCTAGGGATATTACATAAAGCAAACATTTCTTTCCATCCACAATTTTAAAATTACTCCTTATACCATCCATGTGGCGAACTTCAGTGACACGCATCATTTTCTCGACATATGAAATGTTCTGGTTTGTCATTTCCGTTATTATCCTCAAGTTTACGCCTTTTGCTTTTAGATGGCACAATCCATCCCACAACGGTTCAACCAAAACATGCACAGACAGGTCCATATTGTCCATGCAGCCGTCAAGTGATTCATTGGTTAACGAAAATATTTCAATGATTTTATGAAGTATTTTGCCATTATCATAAAAGACCTCGGTCTTTGGGTCATCATTTATGTTTTGTGCGGCATGATTATTTCCAACATTGGACACAGACTATGAAAATTATTGAAACTAGTATATAAAAATATATATTAATGCATTAAAACAGCCCCATAATTATGATATCTTATACATTTTGTTTAACATAACGTCAGTATAAAATTTTTAAAACGGATTGTAAGAAAAACTGTTCTGGAGTAAGTCGTTTTCCCATCCACATGAATTATGATGTTGAATGGTAACACAATTGACCTCGCGAACCGACTTTTTTTACGCAATCAATTGGATGATTTTAGAGGCCCAAAAAGATAATTGATGGCTTTCCCCATTAAATATAGATATCCAGAAGTCACAAACCCCAAGAAAAAAAAGCGGCATTCATGCCTACACATTTTTTGGTCAAGATAAAAGAGAGAATGCCTCAACAAAATAAAATACACTGTCAACACCCCCATTAAATTACATTTTAACCTAGGTTATACATGATGCATCATGTAACCCACGCATGAGTAACGAGAAACATTATATGCATTCAGTGCCTACCTATGCAAATGAAACACTTTGACAATGTTTTGATATTTTCTATAACAATCACAACTATATCACTGGTTGTAACGTTTGGATTTTTTGCTCCATATAATACCCAATCAATTATCGCGGATAAAGATTTCAAAAAACAGATTGAAAACTTACAAAGTGGGTCAGAATCACAAGTACACAAGTTTTCCAAATCACCACTAGCACAAACAGCACTAGCAGGGCATTCACCCGAACCTTTGAGCATCAAAATCCAAAACATAACGGCGATAAGTAATCCTATAAATAATAACACATTAACAATTTCCATTGCTTTTGACATCAGAAATCACAATCAAAACACCATACTGTTGGAGGGGTTAAACTATAACCTGTATTACAACAATCACCGTATTGTTACAGGAAGTATTGGAAGTCAGTTAGTTAGTGACATATTCCAGTCAAAGTCAGAATTTCCAATAGTAGGAAACAGCTCCCTGGTGTTAAAGGACAAGCAAAAGTTTGAGAAAGGTAGTGGTGAAATAGACAATGAAGCGTTCACCAATATTTTAAGGGGTAACTCTCACCAACTAATTAATGGAACAGTGTTTTATAAGCAAATAAGCAACATTCAATCCTATGGCGGAACACAACAATTTGAGGCCACTTTTCCCTAATCTTTTCTGACGAACCGAAATGGCCCGGGTAAACGATTGACATTATTAATGACAGCATTGGTGAAAAAACACCGCCATATCTGCAATTTATGGCAACATAGCACCACAGCTAATCTCTTCGACATTTTTTTCTAGAGATCATCTGCTACTTACCTGCAGCAGAGGATCTATATAGCAGCCACATAATTACAATAAAGAAATATCAAAAGACCAGATCAATTAAAGAAACATGAACACCAGGATCACACCAAATGTACAACAAGTAAATAAAATAACATGCCTAATAAATAAAAGGCGAGAATACCATAATTGATATAATGTATTTATGACCCAAATATTTACTATAGGGCATTCAAATCGCCAATGGAATGAGTTTATCCGCCTTTTGGAGGACAACCAGGTGGTCACAATAGCTGACGTAAGGCGACACCCAGGTTCCAAATCTTTTCCACAGTTTAACAAAGAAAATATGGCAAAGGAACTATTGACAAAAGATATCAGATATGCACATATCGAAAAGCTTGGTGGAAGACGCAAAGAAAACGCTAAAGCGTCAGTAACACAAGATAATAGCGGATGGCAAAACAAGTCCTTTAGATCTTATGCAGATTATATGGTAACAATATCGTTTAAGGAGGGCATACAAGAATTGCTTTTGCAAATAGAAAAGTGCAACGGTTACCTTGCCATCATGTGTTCGGAAGCTGTGCCATGGCGTTGTCATAGAAGGCTAATATCAGACCACCTTGTCATGGTGGAGGGCATTTCTGTCTACAACATCATAGGGAACAGCGGTCAACCCAGTCCTCACAAGACAACCTCATTTGCGCTTCACCTTGATGGTGATGGTGATGGTGATGGGGTAATCACCTACCCTAAATCATAGATTATTGCCATGGAGGGCATGAATTCTTTTTCATCCCTTGACCTGACACCAACTTTAAAATTGGATTAGAATGCCAAGTTGCGTTAAAGATTACGCTGGCATTTTGTAATTCTTGCCTAAGGATATTTGACCTGCAGTATCCGCCATTATTTGTTACACCATATAAAACATTTTCTTTAATATTATTTGAAAGTCAAACGTTAACCCCCAACAAAAATAAAAACGATGGTAAAAACAGTGGCTTAACCAAAGAGGACCCCTATACAATAAAGACTGGGTAGTTAATTGCAAAGACTGAAGAACCAGATGAAGCAAATGAGTATCTTTATCTTTTAACAGTGATCTTCATGTAAAGATAGACGAGATATAAAAAATCAAAAAATGATTTAATGAAATCCGACAATAGTATTTTGATAGCCAATGAGGAACTGGCAAAAACTAATGAGAGTTTCGTAAAAGTGAACAAAGAGCTTGCGCAAATCAATGAGCAGATGAAACGCCACAACATAAAACAAAAGGAGTTTATCAGTATTGCATCCCATGAGCTTAGGACACCTGTTCAATCCATTTTGGGATATGTTGAGATCTTGCTTTCTGAACCTCAATCTAATTTTGAGCACGGAGAACCCATTATGAGAAATGCAATACGACTTCAAAAGGTAACATCCGACATACTTCACATCTCAAAGATTGACAATAACATGCTAACGCTAAACAATGAAAGGTTCAGCCTGTCAAAAACAATATTGCAGATTGCAGAGGACACTAGAAATCAAATTATCCACGAAAATAAGAATGTGAACATCATTTATGATGCGGTGACCTAAAAACGTCAGAAAAAGGTGTAGTTGTAGATGGCGACAAAGAAAGGATAGTATAGGTAATCTCCAACATTCTTGATAATGCTGCCAAGTTTGTGAATGAAGTCACTGTAACCATTAGTATGGACACAAACAACACTATCAACAGCAGTAAAGGAAATCCCGGTGGCGATCTAAACGAAATTATCGTAAATATAAAAGATTCAGGTAATGGAATAGACACCAAGTTATTACCAAGACTGTTCTCAATTTATACATTCAAAGACGGATCTGGAGGCACAGGTTTGGGATTGTATGTTTGCAAAAAAATTGTAGAATCTCACGGTGGACGCATATGGGCAAAGAATAACGATGATGGAAATGGAGCTACATTTAGCTTTAGTTTGCCCGTGAAACAACACAGAGGTTAATTACTCCCGTTTTACTAATCGCAAAAACATTACCGTTAACAGACAATAACATAGTCATTTTATCTCTTGGTTTAAAAATTGACTCCACTTATGGGAATACCACAGGATACCAACATCAGGGCAACGAAATTTCCTGGGTAGAACATTATGGTCATGTGTGCGTATAGCACAGTAATCCGCTGCATCAGATTATACAGAAAATATTTCAATGTACAAGTGATTAGATGAAACTACGACAAATCACGAATTTATCGTACAATTGACAATAAAGGCATGAGCTTATTTGAAATTACATGGTTGGACGGTATTGTTCAGGATTTGTCGTAGGCTCATAACATTGCATGGATTTTCCTCAAACGGGGTCAACAGAATGCCTCTTGTAATGACATATCATAATTGCCATATGCGTCAGTTCTAGACACTTTTATTCATGCCCAATAGATTAAACTTCATTCTGACAACATTCATACAGTTAAATATAGACACCATTATATCAAAAAGTCTATCTTTTGTTAAACCGTCAAAAAATATTGTTTTTTGAATTTGTATATCAGATATTGAGACATCCTTATCGGAACTTCCGGTATTATCAATAGTAAAGTCCAAGTTCATTTGCAGAAAAACAGTTTCCAAGTCATATAGCGAGTCCCTTTTTATTTTTGCTAGTTCCTGCATATCCTGCTCGTAAAGTTGAATTCCCACTTTTCCACTTACTATGAGACTATCCTTTGAGGCTTTAAGGAAACCGATATTCAATATTATATTGTCTTTGATAATAACGCATTTGACATCCGTATCCTCATCATCCAAATACTCTATTGCTAACCCTTCTTCCTCTAACCAGTCTTTAACCATATGGGCCACTTCCTTTTTGTTTTTATTTGCAGCCTCCTTCAATAGATAGTAATATCACATTGCTTTACAGATTAATACTTTAGTACAACCAATTGAAGACAGATTGCTAAAAATAGAGTATTAACTTATGTGCCCATGGGTGCCAAATAAAGACCGGACTTGACGTAAAATATTATGGCAAGATGTTAACTTTAAACACATCAAAATCAACCATAAAAGTGATTAGGGTTTTATGAAAATTTCAGTGCAATGGTCACGATAGCCAGTCATTAGGAGTATAAATGACAAAACAAATGCCATAAAGAAATTCTTTACAAGGCAATTGGCAGGTAGTCAAATAGCAAACGGCACATCATATATTTTACCAGTATTTATAACAACAATTTAAACTAATCAAAAAATTTTAAAAAAGACAGTTTAAAGAATTAATGCCATCGTTTCAATAAATAAACTGACACAGAAACGAGAAATACAAACAGGTTCTGGCTGGCTTTCCTAATGTTAATGCAAAAATGAAATGGCAGTAAGCATAAATGGGGTAACTGAACAGAACTTTTCGTAAATTGCCTTAAAATGGTATATTCCAAATAGGGTACCATAGGTTTGCATCTTTTTCGCATGGCAAATCATCTGTGATTTGAGCCATTATTTTCAACTCTTGCTCATAATTTCTTTTTTTACCAGAACCAGTCACCATGCCTTTAGATGAAGATAGTGGAATAAACGGATAGAATTTGTCATATTTATAATTGTATATAAGATATTGATTGGTGTTATTATCTGTGGTTAATACGGTATTATTTAAAAATGCATTCTTGCTAACTCCATACCCACTAGTTAATTCAAACACTGCTGCCAATAACTGTCTTGAGAATCCCTTTTCATGGACAATATCTCCAATTGCATTTAATGCAACTACTATTTCCTCAATTGCCTTTCCTTCCAATATGAACCAAAGATAACCATAATCATCAATTGCTGATCGACAGGTCAATTCCCAACCCATCTTTTGCTTGTCAGATATATTTGCAATAACATTATCGATATATTGCTTCATATCAGTGAATTTAGGTATATTCACATTTTTAACCAATATCCCACACTTGCCTGTACTTTTCAGCCCTAATGAATCATCTAATTTAACATAAGACTTCAATAACGAGGAAATTGCCTGGTTATCAATAAAGGAATTGTCGATCCGGTTGTAATGTTTATGGCCACTGTTCTCCCCTTCTTTTCTTAAAAAACTAAAAAATCCCATTAATAATGTTATTATTTAAATTGATATATGCTTTTTATCTGTCCACCTATTCAATCAAATAGCGGCTAAACAAACCGCTAACATAGTGATCTATAGAATACAAGTAAAAGCAAAGTGATTTGAGACTTTAAGGCATTGGTAGAGAATACAAATAAACCCAATTTTAAACAATGAAAATGAAATTTGAATTTATCGCCACAATTATATAAAAAACCTACTCATAAATAACAAATCACACCATAAAGGTAAGTTACAGAGGACATTGTAAAAAGCGATAGAGGAAGGAGAATCGGAATGAGTAAATTGGATGGAAACATCATTGCCACCCATAATTTAACCATTACCAAATAATGATATTACAATTGATAACATAACTCCATGATTTTGTTTTCCCCACAGTCATCAGCGTATTCAGTTTTCCATCCATATTAACAATTTCAAAATTGGCCATCTAAATATATTTTATTACATAATGCCCATCAAATAATGAAGACTATGCTTTTTGCATGCAATATGCACATATTGAACGCTATCAACAGCATGTATTCACATTTTCGATTTTATAAATTTCTGTTACTAAATTGGGTATTTCTATTATATTCCGCATTTAGGATCAAGCCATTGGATTATTCTTGAAGCCCAATTTTCTCCATATAATTATTGTTAGTTATGTCTTTAACAATCTGCAATAATTTTTCTAAAGATGAATTTATGATTAGTTTGACATTAGGATTCACAGATTCCATAGTCTTTCTTTCACGCTCGCAGCTATTGTTTATTGCTAGCCCCCCTATTAGAATAGGGATATTATAATGCATGCCTATATTTTTCGCCAATCTGGTTGCAGATATTATGTTATCCAACAGGGTCACTGACATCAATATCAAAGAAGGGTTGGTATCTTTTATGTACTTTAATACCGAATCGGTTGGAACAGAAGGCGATATATTAAACACACTAAACCCCTTTTCTAAAAGGACAGACTCGATAATGTTACAGGCGATATTGTGGAGCTCATCATCAGGGGTACATATTACAACACCATCTGTTTTATTGGTCTGTTTATATAGTTCAGTTATTTTATGGATTGCTTTGTTCGCTGTGTTACTGCAAATGTGCTCTGTGCCTACTTCAAGTTTATTGTGTTGCCATAGGGTTCCTACCTCATACATTACCTGTTTTAACACATCATCATAAAATTTTGCCAGGCTTGTTTGTTCTTTGTATCTAGCCGTGACTTTGAGTATTTTTTCCACTTCGCCATTTTTTAAATTCTCAAATACCTGCTTTTTTGTTTTCTCAGTGATCAGCAATTTTTTTTTCTGCTCTTTGGCAGATGCCGCCAAAATAGACAATACCTTTGGGTTATTTCTATATTCTAAGGGTATATCATCAATTGTAAAATCAGAGGCTTTTCCGAGATATTTTACCGTTTGCTGCTGTGATGTTTTTCTTGCTGAATCCCACCGGCTTTTTACAAGATAAAAATAGTCAAAGCCCTTTACTTTTTTCACCATTACAAAAACCATGGTTTTTTTTCTTTACAGAATATTGACTAGTGCTAAATATATATCCAAAGTGCCAAATTAAAAGACATCTGTGATTGATCTTTGGAGTATTATGTATCGATAATAAAAACTCAAGTTTTATTTTAATTTTCCAATAGAAAAATAATTATCGTATAAGTTGACATAATGGTAATGCCAAATATTCTGATCTTGGCCTATCTTAATTCTAAATTAATTGTGGACTTCACTATTCAATGATATCCACACATACACAAAGGTCATACAGAGAGAGAAAAAAAAAGATGCTAACTTGATTCCAGTTTTTGCTTTACTGTTTGGGCAGCCTGTTGGATGCCTTGTCTTATTTTGTCTTCTGCCTGGCTACCTGAAAGGAAATTGGCAATCTTGCCTGTTGTTGGCAATTCATAGTCTATGGTGTGGCTGACCCTTGTGGAGGTGTCCCCGTTGCTTTGAAACTCTTGTGTGCTTTCCCATTTTTGGAAAGGACCCTCTGTTTTCCTTGTTACCAACCGACTGTTTTGTTCCTTTTCTACGACTTCCAAAATCATTTCATCCCTTTTTCCCATGTACTCTCTAGTTACTTTCATCTCTGAGCCCTCCTCACTTTTTTGACTCGATACGATTTCTGATTCCTTGACAACGTCACGAGGCCATGACTCCTTGATGTTATCTGGATTTGTGTAGTATTCAAAAACCCTGTCTACAGTGGCATTGATTTCTAATTCATTTTTAATTGTAGTCATTTGTACATATTTTGCACAAATATATATATACACTAATAATCTTTTTTGCCATAGTTAGCACCAGGTTTATCAAATTCTAGTTGTATCGATTATAATAAAATGTCACATATTGTCATATTTTGAGGTTTCCTAAAATCATCATAGTAAACTAATGACTCCGAATCAGTATTCCACATCACTAAATACAATAAACCACTCAACACCTTTTATGGTGATTAGCGGATCTAAAAAATATCAGCAAAAGATGGTCATCGCTTTAATAACGGGTATATTTCAAAGTAAATTCAACCCTACAAATCCCAACATTGGTATATTAATGCTCGGCCTCACATAAAAAATGTTGAGCATATTTTAATATATCTGTAAAAGGATGATACCTCAATTGATAATTCCATCTTATTGTTTTAAGACAAGAAAACACCTATTGAAGCATTATCCCTAATCCAATAAAACTCATAAAATTCATTGTTCTATATTAGGGATTTTTTTTAGAACCGGCATATCAAATGTGCAATGTAGATAGAGAAGGGGCCCTCATTATCTACGACCTTTGAAAAGAGAAAAAAATTCAATCATCAAACAACATCACAAATATCACAATAAATAGAGGTTTCATCAATAGGCAAGTTAATAAGGATTAATTTAATTAATGAAGTAGATAGTGATTTTTGTTATCCAGGGTCACTTTTTATGTTTATAAGGCACAATTCATTGTTTCATTGTAAATAATAATTCAATGCAAGTTATGCCCGACACCTATAACCAAATTAAATAACGTAAATAAAAAACAATATGATCTCAAATCAACATAATCAGTATAAAAGGGTCTTTCAGAATAAATAACCCATAGGGGTTAAATTGAATTTGTATTTTACATTACATTTAATTTTATATGTTTATTAACGCTCATAACGAGTTCTTTTAAAGGTATTGGTTTTTGAATTATTTCCGAAATTTCAAGAGCATTTTTAACGATTTCAGATTTGATTGCATTTATTTCAAAAGATGTCATCAAAAATGATTTTATATCTGGGGATATTTCTTTAATTTTTACTAAAAGTTCAATTCCACTCATACCAGGCATCATAACATCAGTTATTATCAAGGCAAATTTTTTAGCATTCTCTTTAAAATAATCTAATGCTAATAAAGGGTCATTGAACTCATAAACGTCAAATCCATATTTTTGTAACAAGACTTTCACCAGGTATGAAATATCCCTATAATCATCCACCACCAAGATACTATGATTTTTTGTTGAGCTCATTGTTATGATTAGTTTTTTAGTCCTTCGCTATTATATATGGATATAGTTAGGTGGAATCAAGTTAGCACTAGGCTTTATAAGATAAAGTCGCTCATTTACGGTATTTGCTATTTACTTAACGTTCTTTTATATTACCGTCATATTGCATTCTGGTTAAGATGATTTTTATTGATAACGCAGATAACGCATAATGTTTGAGGAAATTTTTTTATTTTTATTTTTGTTGCTTATATGCTACATGAATATCTATTAATAAAAGATATCTATGTTTATTTAAAAAGAATAAGGATTTAGATTAATTATCGGGTGCTTTTTTTGCTAACAGACAATAAGAAAAAGAATATTGTAATTCTTATCCTGTGTCAGATGTGTTTATTTTTTCAGATGTTACTTCTTCTGATACTTGTTTTGTTTCTGTAACTGGTTTCTTTTTTACTGCCACTTCTTCTTTTACATAGGGGGTTTTTGTTACTTCAACTTCCTCTTTTTTTACGGGTATTGTTACATCTTGTGTAGATGAGACAGGTGTTTGAGCT
>JADDOQ010000050.1 GCA_016782315.1 Nitrososphaeraceae archaeon
GCACTCTATGGCCTCGTTATAGTTTCCACCATAGTATAGCGCTATACCCTTGTTGTTGTACGCGTCGGCATTCTCGGGGTTTATCTCCAGGGCCTTGTCATAGCACTCTATGGCCTCCGTATAGTTTCCACTATAGTATAGCGATAGACCCTTGTTGTTATATTCGTCGGCATTCTCGGGGTTTATCTCCAGATCTTTATGATTACATGGAATCGGTTTATTATTGTCTTGACTAAATGATTGTATTGAATCTGATGAAATGACATTCTGTGTCTTTTTGTTAATGGGTATCTCCTTGATTTTTCTAGCCATTTCTTCAATTTGGTTTTCCAGCGCTTTTCTTTGTTCTTTTGGTATTGAAACGTTGATTAAATTATTGTTCAGTTTTTTTACAAATTCTTCAATTGTGTTTTTAAAACTGGAATCAAGATCATCTAAATCGTTTTTATTAATATTTATGCCCTCGTTTATGGTAATATTTTTTTGATGGATATGTGTGCCTTTATTGGTTTTATCTTTGCTACTAGACTTATCTTGACTATCTGACAAACGAGTTTTAGGGTCTATATCCATTTATCATCAACTATACATAATAATAACATCAAATATTTAACTTTTATACATATACTTAACACATTATATAATAATTAATATTTTTTTTATTAAACATGTAAATTATGTAAAAGTACAAATAATAAAAAGTAAATTTTATACTTTTAATGTTTTGATATTGTGATATGTAAAGCAAACAAATACATTCTAATAATTTCCTAAATAGAATCTTTTAAAATGGGAACAATCTATAAAACGTATTTGTTTTCTACTGGCATGGATATTGCAAATCCCTATAAACATGAAAAAATTTAATAATGACTAAAAGTTGTTTATTTAATAAATGTCTCAGGCACCTAACACGGGGTTATCTAATAGGGCATATGATATATTGAGGACATTGGGAAAGGATGCCGATTTCATATATGATACTATAGATAAATATATTCAAGATGCTGAAAAAGATAACCGGTCTGATTTAGTTGATATGTGGAAAACCATTAAACAAGATAGGGAAAAACATGTTCATATGCTAAAAGATGCCTTGGAAAACGAATTTCACAAATAAGATTTCCTACATATTTTTACAAATATTAATCTTGTATTGATTGAAATTTTATATTGTCTTCCATCACATAATCAAATCGGAGTTAATCAAAATACCATTATTTTGCCCAGTTACCTATCAAGGTTTATGAATCACTAATTAGTTGATCTTGCAGTATTAGAGCGTTGGAAGAGCCTGATTTAACCATGCCAATTAGAATCAATGTCTCTAATCGATTTTATTCGTGATTAAAGGAATAACTTAAAAGATATGTTTTCTATATTCTATTGTATGTCTAATTGATTAAGGGTGCTGAGGCGGGCTCAATAGCCAATGAGGGCTACATACCCATAAAACTGAAAATCTTTGATGGTGCCGATAGTGATGGTGATAATATAGACTGTAGATACTACAAAACCGGATCTCAAGGGGGTAATGCTGCTGTTATTTTGGTTGGGGGAGTTGGTGGGGGCTGGGATAGCCCGGCCAAGGGACTGTACAATAGGTTATCTCAGAAACTCGCTAAAGATGATGAAATGAATACACTTCGGATCCGATTTCGTTACCCAACAAACCTTGAGGAATGTGTTGTAGATGTTCTTGCAGGCATTGAGTTCCTTACACAAGCAGAAAGAAAAACCTCGATTGGACTTGTAGGGCATTCTTTTGGGGGCGCGGTGGTTATTTCTTCAGCTGCTCTTGCTAAAGATTTTGTGAAAACCGTTGTAACCCTAGCTACTCAAAGTTATGGCACAGAGGGCATTTCAAAACTAAAAGAAAATGAATGTCCTATTTTACTAATACATGGTAATAGCGATGCTGTGCTGCCATCATACTGCTCATCGTATGTGTACAATAAAGCTAAAGAGCCAAAACAGCTGGTACTGTATGATAATGCCAGTCACAGCCTTGATGAAGTGGCAGATGAGGTATTCCATAAAGTACATGAGTGGCTTGGGCAAAATTTGGATAAAAATGGATCCATTTTGTAATTATTGTGTATGCTGCATTATTAAAGATGGTCTAACATTGATGTTAAAAAATATCCATACCGCGACTTTGTATCAAATGGATTAATTGCGTTCTATTTGCTGATCGCGGATAAAATCTTTGGCAATAGAATTCCAACTGCCATGGGCATATTGTTTTTACACCATCTGTGCATATCTTTTTCTTCTTGCAAACTTTGTCTTATTGCGGGTATGATTTCATCATTAGGCAAACCATTAATTTTTTGAGTTATTTCAATTAGGGTTTCATATCCTACAATTTCCGCACCTTCAATAAGGGTATCTTGCTTTAGTTGCATTAGCTCCATTTCTTCTGGCAGTGGATTATCTTTTTTATCGTTGGTTATAGACTCTAAGGAGTCTTTTACGGTTTTTTTTATCAATGTAGTTGCGGGTGGTGCTAGTATCGGTAGTTGTGCTTTTGACTCGGTAGGTTTTCCTCCTAATCGTGTTATTACCTGTGTTAGTCTTTCTTGTTGATTATGAGTTTCTTCTAAATGTTGATGTAGTCTTTGCTTTAACTCTGGAATTGGAGTTTGATCCATTCTTGATGTTATCCTATCTACGGCTGCATTTTCAGCAGATAATGCCTCGTTTAGAAATTCTACATATTTTGAATTAATATCATTTTGAGACATGGACTTTGATGAGATTAAATGTTATTTAAGGATTGGATGGTCTTTTGCGGTTTTTTAATGATCAAGGCTCTCCATAACAATAGCGAACATAATAACATAAGCAGCATTGGAACTGGATTGTTTCTGATTGTTGGATAACTATTAAAATAAATTATGTCCCTGTCTATAAAAAATACCAGCAATGAGTTACTCAGAGTAACTCATTTTTGTTGATTGATAAAGGAGAAAATATCTTGTGATTATGCTGTATGTCGAATGACCAATGAGTATGTGTGCAATACTGGTGCGCCAACTGATTACCATTCATATCATTCTTTAAGATGATATGTGTTGAAACTGAAAGAAGGAAAACCAAAATCTTTCCTTCGGCCTCTGATCTGTATGTCTAAAGAATTTGCGATTGTCATTACCCACTATAAATGCTGTTAACTTGCTGTTCATTTAGAATGGGATGTGTGAATAACACAAGTTATGTGTTAACAAAAAAAAATTATCCAAATTATTGTAAAGGGTGGATTTGGCTAATATTGTAAAAGGGTTTTATGGACATGCTGTATAATTGGAAAAATATATTCTCTGCCACTTGATTTGACATTAATATTTAATTATGCAATAAAATGGCTTGATTTTTTTTATGGTGATGTTTTTTATAACTAATTCTAATCCTATTTCCAATCTCCGCCAGGTCGCTCCTGCCATATGTGATAAAGCTCTTTGTCATTGCCAACCATAAACACCTCGAGCCTGCCGTCTGTATTATTTATGATCACCACGTCTTTGCCATCTCTCCTTGGCCATTTCCCACCAAGTGATTCCCACCTTCCATTCCAAGCTCCGCCAGGTCGCTCCTGCCATATGTGATAAAGCTCTTTGTCATTGCCAACCATAAACACCTCGAGCCTGCCGTCTGTATTATTTATGATCACCACGTCTTTGCCATCTCTCCTTGGCCATTTCCCACCAAGTGATTCCCACCTTCCATTCCAAGCTCCGCCAGGTCGCTCCTGCCATATGTGATAGAGGGCATCATCATTGCCTACAATAAACATCTCTAGTCGTCTATCGTGAGTATTTACAACAACAACGTCTTTGCCATCTCTCCTTGGCCATTTCCCACCAAAAGAATTCCAATCCATGGTTTACTTTACATCTTTACAATGGTGTTTATCTCCAATTTATTTTAATTCTTTAGCAAAAGGGATTGAACTACTACTGTCTAAATCCAGTAAGACATGTGATTAAGTATCGACAGGTGGAAATAATTAGTTAATTCATCAATTTCATAAAATAGTGATAACGGGGGAAATGTGCCTTATACTTTATTGCAATGTTAGTTTAGCAATTCAAATTCTCTTTTGAATTCTTTTAGGGTGTCATCATTGATGATGCAAAACTCTACAATTCCAACAGATGAGTTATCACCCTCTTTTTGAAAAAACTTTGTAGTTTCATTCACTAGTATTTTTGCACATTTGTCTTTAGGAAAACCAAAAACACCGGAACTTATCGCAGGGATGGATATGCTATTAAAACCTTTTTGAGCGGCAAGCTCTAAAACACTATTGATTGCATTATTTAGCTTTTCTTCCTCGTTGCCTTCACCCATCTGGGGACCAACCGTGTGAATAACTGACCTGCAGGGTAATTTCCCAGCTGAAGTTGTTACAGATGTTCCTACAGGAACAAAACCTATGTCGTTACTCTCATCTTGGATTATTCTTCCACCTTTTTTGACAATGGCCCCTGCAACTCCGCCCCCATGGTTAAGATGGGAATCGGCAGCGTTAACTATGGCATCCACATTTCGCTCAGTGATGTCGCCTTTCACTAGCCTAATTGTTTTATTATTGTTTAGTTTTTTTTCATATACTATATGTTCAGCCATGTATTCGCTATATCTATATTAGATGTTTAACGTTTTAATATGTTACAGTAAGCGTTTTTTTCTTTTAATTGATGCAATCGAAAAAGTAATTCAAAAGAATATTCTTAAAAGACATTATTTAAGATCTAAAAATAAACAATATAGGGCATAAGCATATAGCAAATTATCAATTGATACCTTGGTTTAGAATGTTTGTCAAACTGTGGGTGATTGTTTTCTTATACGAATACCTGTTTACCAATTAAAATAAGTAAATTAAAATGTCTTTGATTGAGTTTTCCATGACTATTGAAGAAAAATGTTGAAATAGTTTTTTTAATGGAGATTGAGTTCCAATGTCAAGTTATAATAAGTTCATGCAATGAATTGGCTATCATCGTCAGATCGGACAATGCTATTCATTGTTGGGCTCTAATTCAATCAATACTTTTTGCTTGTACGAGTATTTCTAAAATCCTTTGTCCACCAACGCCCCGAGATAAATCTTTGACAGATGAGTGTAATGAACGAGGGGAATATCTTGTGAAAAAACTTTCGATCAATGAATCATCCTATCTTGTGTCCAGGGATTTGCGTAATGATTTTGAGTGTTTAGACGAAAGCCTTCACCGTTGGGCAAAGGAGTCTAACAATGCATTGGTCCATAGAAACATTGAACCTCAACGGTTTATGCCTATGGACAACCCGTCGAAAGTATCAGTTATGGCAAACTTTGACCCAGACACATTTATCCTAACATTATGGGATAAAGAGTTCCCCATTAAGGAAATTTTAGATGAATCCACAAGGTTGTTGATGAGGACTCAAAATAGTATCAGAAAGCTAAATGGTATTTAATTCCAAATATTTTGTTATTTGTATTTCTTTAAATTACCGGTCTGTTTTTGCAATTGTTTTTTTTTGTTCGTCATTATGTTTGGAATGGGTGCCGCCAGGAATGATGTGGCCTGTTTTCAAACACCTAACCCGGTGCAATTTAACCTTGATGTGAACTCACCGTTATACCCGCTTCGACAATCTTCATTAAATGGGTTGTTTTTTAGTGAATGCTTAAAATATGCTCATGTGCTGAATGGTTAGTTGAGGCCAGGTTAAATATATGGAAAAAATGAACGAAGGAACATACCAATGGGAAGGCAGTCTTCTAACTTTGTCTTGCGGTTGTAAAATGGAATTTGATCCCGATAGATTTGATTTGGTTGAAGCTGACTTCTGCAAATTTCATACAAAAACTAAATTTCATTAAAAAAAAAGAAGAGAATGTTGAGAAAAGTGAGTTAATGTTGCTGGATATAACATTGGGCAATAAACACCTTTGAGATAAACATGCTGTCCGCGCTCTTCGCATTAGGGTATCTGATGACGTGTTTTGTAGCCATCCTCTGCAGGAATACCTATCACATTTTTGTGCTAATGCAATAAAAGGTTTCTGCGAATACATAGACCTATATTCTCAGTTTCATGTTCTTTGTTAGTGGGTTGTTTTAAAGAGGCCTGGCGATAATCTGTTTTTAGGCAAGTGAGGCATTATTAATATACTTTGGCGTTTATCCATAAAAGAGGATTATCATTGGTAGACCTTGTCTATGGCATGGGCATAACTGATATCGTAAAGGATTTCCCTGCTATCTTTAGCATGCTTAAAAAATATTTTTCAATCAGGTTTTTAAAATCAAAACCGTTTATCTATGGCTCTGCGGATATCATTAACGTATGTAATTTGCACTGCTCTCATTGTTATTGGTGGAAAACCCGAAGGAATGAGTTGGATGATTTGAGCCCGGAGGATTGGAGAAACATAATCAAGCAGACCTTTAAGAAACAACATGTGTATGTTGTTACCCTTGTTGGTGGTGAACCTATGATGCGTCCAGACATTGTCAAGGTTTTTTGCGATGAGATGCCAAGAAGGGTCTGCGTGGTCACAAACGGCACCTATCCACTGACGCGCTTTGATAATCTTTACTTTTACTGGATTTCCCTTGATGGGACAGAGCAGGTTCATGATGGCATAAGAGGAAAAGGTGCCTACTCAAAAACCAAAAAGAACATTTTGGATTATGTTAAAGGACCCACACGTAACGGTAAACCTGCATGGAAGGATATCTGGATCACCATGACCATAAACTCCCTTAACTCTACTACGATAGAACCCTTGGTAAACGAATGGGGGGGAACCATAAACAAAATAGGGTTTCAGTTTCATACGCCATTTGCGGACAATGATCCTTTGTGGTTACCTTATGGTGATACTAGGAACAGCATAATAGACAACATTATCAAATTAAGGAGAAAATATCCTGATTTTGTTATGAACACCGAAAAACAGCTAGAATTGATGAAAGGCAACTGGGGTGGAATCAAAACAACCCCTGTAGATTGCCCTTCCTGGGCGATACTGTCTTTGGATCACAAGGGAAAAACAAAACAGCCTTGTTGTATAGGGAGCTCTGATAATAAGGCAATGAGGCCTCTGTGTGAAAAATGTGGGTTGGGTTGTTACTCTATACTTGTAGCACAGGGAATAAAAAATAAAGAATAAAGAATAAAGAATAAAATGAATTTGCAATGCCTGGATTAAAAATTGGGATTAGACGAAAACCGTGACTGTGTGTGGCATGCTGATTGCTAATGTGGTGTTGGAGAACCCTCCAACCACAAGTACTTTGGTTCAATCGGGGGCATCTAAAAATGTCAAAAGATTTGTTGGTTAAGTTATGCTCAAAGACTTGAATTGTTAGACAATGTGATAAATCTGAAATCAAACATATGGGGGAATTGCTTTACAGTTTCCTTGAATCCAATGTACCGACCATAAAAAAATTGCAACACCATGATTAATTGAATGTATCCTTTAAATGAATATAGTCGAGGATTGGGTTGTAGTCAAACAAGATCACGGTATTCTTGCCGTTCTGGCAATCACTAACAGTCTTCATGTTGTTGTTGATAAACTAGTTTCCAAAAAAATATGGCGGGGTTAACTTTGAAATTTCTTTGTTGTTATACATCTGTATTAAAAACAATGGCTCAAACAGCTTCCGCTAAGATTTTTTTGTAGTTGATTTGCATTACATTTGTATCATAAATAGCTAATTTTTCATGTAGATGATAACCATAAAACTTTCACATCAGGACCTAATAATCGACCATAGATCTAAGATAATTAGCATGCCCTTGTTCATTAAACCCCGTGGGTGTTGCCCTCAATTTTTGCCATGATGTGTAAATATGTTTGATCTCCTTACTGGTATTGATACTGTAAAAGTATCCTTATTGTGTTGGCTTTTGGCTTATCGTGTAAAACACAAAGAATGTAAAATCGTAAAACACACAAACAATGGTAAATCGGGCGATATGGATCATAATTTGAAATTCTTGTTAAAACACTATGGCCAGATTTCTTTATGACAATTAGCTAAAATTGTTATTGTTGATTTAGTTGTTAGTAATTTATATTTGATATGCCGTGATCTTCAGATGTGTACATACATTAGTTTTTCATATATATTATAATTTGATAATCTTATCTGAATGAATAATAAAATATACCTCATGGCAGCAATTTTGGCATTTGCATCAGTTGGTGCTTTGTTTACACAACCAATCTTGGCAACCGAAAACGGCAGCATGATTGAAAATATTTTGGATAGCTCTCTTCCAACTAATAATGATAGTAATAATAATGGCAATGGAAATGATGATAACGAAAATAGTCTAGCCTCAAGTAACGCTGGAACACAACCTAACCAGGCCTCTGCATCCACCGAAGGAGCTTCTCCAACCAGCACTAGCTTGTCCTGCGGTCAAGTTGTTAGAGAAAGCGTAACACTCTCGGCAAACCTTGAGTGCAGCACTGACGGGCTCATTGCGGGTGCTAATGGCATTACCATCAATCTGAACGGGTTTACCATTGCCGGACCTGGGGGCGAAAGTTCCAAGGTGGGCATAATGCTTGCAAACAACGATAACGTTCAGGTCACTGGCGGCACTGTCAAGGGATTCCAGGCAGGTGTCCTAAACACCGGTGGTTCGGGCAACACGATATCCAAGGTAACCTTCACTGAAAACCAAATCGCAATATTCAACACTGGCGCCATAAACACAAACCTCGAAACAAACAACATGTTCTCAAACAGCATAGGTGTGGCATCACACTCATCCACAGGAACAACACTGCACCAGAACATGCTAACTGACAACCAGTTGGCAGGTGTGACATTGGTAAACTCCGCCGAAAACGTCCTTGACTTCAACACAATAACAGGCTCAGTCAACGGTGTGTTCTTGGATGGCCAGAGCACAAACAACAACGTAAACACAAACACCATAGTCCAAAACAGCGGTGTTGACATCAACAACGGCAACGGTCTCCCAACCAACATCAACGCAAACGGATTCTCCGACAACCTCTGTCATACATCAGTGCCTGACGGCCTTTGTATTGGCAGATAAACCACTGCCATCACAATCAAATTGATTGTACCTGAAATTTATTATATTTGACATCCGATTAAAAAAAAAGAGTCTTTTTTAAGAGTGGAGTTGAAAAACTAGGCAACTGATCTCTTGTTAATGTTGTTGACAATGAGAATGTAAGGCGATACAACAATCCTCTTAAAGGAACGCATATTAATATATCAGATAATCCTTGTTGTTTTTTTATTAAATGATATCTATATCGATTCTGACATGATTTAATATTTAGACAAAAAACTCAAAATCTGTAGTTGAGTCGATTTGAATTATACCATTTTCAATAAATATAAAAAATAATTTGTCTTTTGACATGGGAGTGCATATATGGTGTGCAGTTCTTATACCGTGTGAAAGCCTTATCTAATGGCGGCTGACCCATATCGTAATTCCTTTTTTAAAACTTCAAAATATCAGGACATATTAAGGGTAGTTGGATTATAGATGGGACGTGGCAAAAACTTCTGAAAAAATTCAAGCATCCACATGGATAACACTTGCCATTTTAGGATCAACCATTCTAATTACAATGTATGGCGAAACCATGCTATTACCGGCTATGGGTGATATTATCTCAGACTTTAATATCTCTTATAGCACTTCATCATGGATTCTTACGGCATATCTTATCGCGGGTGCGGTTATGACTCCTATAGCCGGAAAGTTATCTGATATATACGGCAAAAAGAAATTGGTGCTAATAGTATTTGTAATTTACATAGTAGGAATTGGCCTTGGAGGTTTGTCAAATGATATATACTTGCTTCTTGCCTCCAGGGTAATCCAAGGCATGGGTATATCCATGTTTCCCATAGCATTTGGAATCATGCGAGATCAATTTCCGTTACAAAAGCTTGCAATAGGTGTTGGTATATTTAGCTCAATGTTTGCTGCCGGTTCGGTAGTGGGTATAGCTATAGGTGGAAGTATCATCCAAAATTTTGGATGGAAGTCCACATTTTTTACCATAATCCCTGTTGCTATTATTCTTTGGGTAATAATTAGAAAATATGTTCAAAATGATGACATGGCAAAATCCGGATTAGAAAGAAATGACCTGTCCGGTTTTGTACAAAAAACGGGTACCATTCATGATTCCGTGGGGCAACACCACCCTACGGACCCAAAAAAGGTTGCTAACAATTACAAACCTGATATTGATTTTAAAGGTGCTGTAACCTTGGCAATAGCAATAACCTCGTTTTTACTTACACTCACATATTTCGCAAATACCACTAATGGCATCAACACTAATTCCCTTGATTCCAACCATGCCCTTATTATCTTGGTTTCACTAACCGCATTAACAACGATCTCCATAGCCTCTTTTATTGTTGTGGAGAGGAAAGCGCAATCTCCGCTAATACCACTTAACCTGATAGCAGATAAAATCCTTCTACCTGCAAATATCATTCTTTTGGTTTTTGGTGTCACGATGTTTATGGTATATCAGACTATACCAATATTAGTAACAAGCCCTTCACCTCTTGGATTTGGAGGGGATGCAATGGATAGTGCTTTTATCCAATTACCTTTTATGATAGTGTTTTTGTTATTTGCACCTTCTTCGGGTTTTATTGTATCTAAAATTGGTAATTTTAAACCAATTATAGCCGGAAGCATAACCACAACAGTTGGTTTTTTTGTTCTCTCTGTTTTCCATTCGACAGTACCTATGGTTGCAATAAATTTGGTGATGATATCTGCAGGATTGTCGCTGATAAATGTGGGCGCATTCAATGTCGTATTGCAATACACTCCACGACAATTTAGTGGTATATCTATAGGTATATCTGTTGTAATTGTGCTAATTGGAAGCTCTATTGGGCCGGTTATTGCCTCTATGTACATGCAAACATATCAAGAATTTGTTATTGGATTCGGTGATAGGTTATACCCCTCACCATTATCATACAATCTGATATTTCTTACTGCCACGTTGATATCAACCATATCTGTTGTGACTGTGATTTTTTTAAAAAGGAGGGCCGCAACAGAAATAATGGCAGTAAAGAAAAAGTGAAACAATTTGATAAAAACAAGGGCACCTTACAAATGTCGTCCACGACAAGAGTGGGATGGGTGGAAGATTGTAATTCAATGCATCTTCGGTTTAGACTTTCATTTTGAAAATTACTATTAAAACTTCCACATAATATTATTTGTAATTCCTTTGAATAAGCGATCTCCATCGCCATATTCCACAGACTGGTATTTTTGTTCAAATGTCTATAAATAATTATATTATTGTAAAACTAAGAAAAAAATAGTTTAAATTGTAAATCCGTTTTGGCCTTTAACATGTGTATGCTGCCTACCTTGCCATGATGTTGGTTTGGCTTTTCCAAAAATCAACAGAGGTGCAATATTGTATAAACACGCAATAATAACAAAGATTGCTGCAACAAAACTTCCCAAATAGTATAGTGATTTTATTTATATTTTTTGCATCTACTCGAAAAAGAAATACCCATCAAGACACAAGGTATGAGATTAAGTAACGGCAAATAAAAATAAACATTAAGAGGAATATTATGGAGCGAAATAAAAGACAATTCTTCAAAAGCAATCCATAAAGTAACAGGAAACAGTGCAAATGGCAATATGGACGCAAAAAAGATAATAAATAAATTAGAAATGACTTTGAACCTGTTTTTCATTACCCGCGGAGCCAATGTTCTTCCAATTCCATGCCAGAGTGATATTAGGTCATCTGCCCAAATAGTGTACATCATTTCATTTAATCTACAAGTTTAATTTTGTATCCGCTTTTTTTAATAAGTATACCTAGAGCTTTATCTTCCTGTATTTCTTGGCAAACCGATTTAAACGTGCCAATATCAACAAAAACTTTTCTTTTTATTAGAAAGTAGCTTCCCATGACATAAGCAATTTTTGATTTAGGGTTATTAACATCAGGTGAGCCAACGCCAAACAAAACACTAACAGAGTCCCATAACGGTATCGTAATCTTTGACCAGAAGTTGCTTAGTTTTTCTGGAGAAAACACCCAGTTAGCACATCCAAACCATGTTTTTGCATATAGATACCTGTTTGTAGTATTACATCTTTACGAGCATAATCGGTATCGGCATCAGTAAAAAGTAAAACATCGCCTTTACTTTGCAAATAACCCTGCTGAGGTGCCCCGGTCTTACCGGTCCAATTCTCGGGTTTGTCTTTTAACGAAATGATTTTTAACTTATCTGTTGGGAGTCCGGTTTTTTTCTTCTTGTTTGTTTTATCTTTTATATCGTGCATTATTTTTAATGTGCCGTCTGTCGAACTATCATCAATTGCAATTATTTCGAAATAAGGGTATTCTTGAGATAACAAAGATAACAAACATCTTTCAATATGTTCTTCCTCATTTCTTGCTGGAACTATTATGCTGGCAAATGGCAGATTTTTTAATTTGTATTTTATATAGCCAAATAAACATGTCCGACCTAGTTGTTGTTTTGGCAAAATAACCTTTAAATAAATATTCCTTAATTTAGAAACGACACTATTATGGGCTATGTCCTTGACCTTATGATCTAAAGAATATAAAAACTAATTCAGTATATAATGTATTATCAACCAATTCAGTTATACATGATAGAGGCGAATAAAAAAAAAATTATTGCACTATTCTCTGTAACTACTTTAATTGCATCCGCGATACTAATTAGTGGATTACTACAACTAACTACAGTTTATGCCCAGACACCATCTACCAATGACCCAAAGCAACCACTACCCGTTATTCTTATACATGGTTATTTTTCAGATGCTTCGGTGTGGAATAAATGGCAAGAACTGCTAAAAAAAGATGGCGTTCCGTCTTATCCGATAACTTTTAGCCAATCCGATGATAAATGTGGGTCTGCCGCAGAACACGCAAAAGAATTATCAGACCATATTGCACAAGTCAAAAGCCAAACCGGGCAAGACAAAGTGAATATAGTCGGACATAGCAAAGGCGGGTTAGATGCTAGAATGTATCTTGCCAATGGTACAAAGGATGTGGCAAATCTCATAATGATTGGAACACCTAATGCCGGTTCACCGTTAGCAGAAAACAATCACATGTGTGCTCCTGCAATATATGACTTAAAACCGGGAGCTGCAGATACCAAAGTAAAAATGAACCCAAACACAAAATATTTTACCATAGCTGGTGATTGGGACCCAAATACCGGAAACTGCAACCTGTCACTGTTTTCATTTGCGCAGCAGGCCGGCTCATCAAGCCTTCCAAAACCAAACGATGGAATGGTTCCTGTGTCTAGTGTGGAGTCGCTAGAGTATTCGACCAGTCTTGGACATAGCAAAAGCTGTCATTCAAATCTATTGAGCGAATATGAGTATGGATTAGCCAAAAACTTGTTGATAGGGAATAAATAGGATAAACGAATACCTTTAAGAATTAGTCCAATTTTTTTTATCATTTCACGTAGTTAACATATAATAGGACAAATTGGCGGATATGAATTGTTTTGATGTGATAATTAAAAAAAAGATAAATTTTTTTTTGCCTGAGAATTTTTCATTTTGGGTGGTTTAACTATCTTCCTCGACATATTGCAA
>JADDOQ010000187.1 GCA_016782315.1 Nitrososphaeraceae archaeon
TATGGCCTGATATTCACTAATAAGATCAGATAAAATTTTGTCAATGTCAAAAAATTCTTTGTTAATCCTTATTGAATTTGTTTCAATTCTAGAAATATCCAATATATCATTTGCGATGTCTCTTAGCTTTTCCCCATTTCTAATTATTATATCAATATATTCCAGTATGGTCGAATCTTTTATTTTTGACTTTAAAATTTTAGAAAATCCTATTATGGGTAAAATAGGATTCCGTAATTGATGAGAGGCGATATCTATAAAATCCTGCTGGAATATATTGTGTTTTTCCAATGATTTGTTTTTTTCTATAGCATACCAGAGAAAATCATATACAATTGAGAAAAAACAGACCAATTCATTAAATATGATGTTATACAAATTACAATTAAATGTTTTTTTAGATTCATCATAATTTATTTTGAAAAGATATATTATTTTTTTGTTAATGGTGATTGTTATCAAATTTTCTTGCTGTTCCGAAAAAGATGAAATATTATTAACATAGACATTACTAATTGATGAAAATAGGTCATAAATTGAATCAAATTGATTATCATCACATACTGCCAAGATACGAACGTTAGAAAAAATTTTTTTAGAAATCAATTTCAATGAATTGTGAAATGAACTATTTTTTAGGAATAGAAAAGAGGAGAATGAGTTAAGATAAATATCTATAGATTTTGGTTCTGAGTTTTCAAATAAAGTATCAAAATTATGAAAATTGACGCTATCTATAATAATAGACATTCGCTATTCAGCGTATTTTTTTTTCTTATATACATCATCCAACATGACATCTAAATCATCTTCAAATTTCTTCAAAATTCTCCTTAAACTTTGTTCCAACTCTTTTACACGTTTTTCTGTTTCTAGTTTAAAGATATCTCTAGAAATGGAGGAATATACGTGAAAATGACCCCCTTCTTTTAGGGTTCTACTTTCCTTTACACAGATTCCCAAGCCAGTTAGTTTTTGCAATGATCTGAAAACAGTGCTTTTATCCCTGTTTACAGCTTTGGATAAGTCCTCCAAAGTCATTTGTTTATCGTTATATTTAATCAAGGTGAGTAACAAATCCATATCCAATGGAGACAAATCATATATGTAAATAAATAGATCTTTTAGAGTTGCACTCATTCTAGTTATTGCATTTATTGATGAAGACGGCATTTACACTATATGTTACGTTTTCATGCTATTTAAAATTATCTACAAAAGCATAAGAAAAATTAATACAATCAAAAATATTATTGGTATATAAAATTTTTAGTATAGATTTTTTTTGTTTGATGGTTTACTTAATAAATTATAAAAGGGAATTGGGATCATGCACCAGCCATGCCATTTCTCAATTCAACTCCACGGTGATCTTCAGATTCTGAGGCGGCTTTATGCATTTCTGATACAGCGCACCCCATTTGAGCCTCAGACTTTCCTTTTCTCATTATACCACGATAGAGACCAGCTTCTAAAGTTTGACCATGTTCTTTTTCCCACTCTTCCACAGGAATACTATATTTCTTTTGTATTCTATCCCTATACCATTCAGGAATTACATTGAAGGCACAAAATGGTACAATACGCAAATCAGGAGTCAGGTAATGGATATCGCATCTTTGCAGCCTTTCTAAATCTTCGTTATATTTGTCTTGGAAATGCATCATTCCTAGAAATAATGATCTTACATGCCATGAACCTACTGAATCAAAATTTTGTTTAAGCAGAATACTAGAAAACATCCTGCCCAAGTCCAATCCATGAGGCTGCTTTGATCTGTCAACAAATTGATTTAATTTTCTTATTACTTCCAACATTGTCCAATATCTATTAGATCCGGATTTAATCTCATCAGTTTTTTCTTCAAAGTATTCTAATAACCCTTTAATATCGACAAATGATGTAAGTGGTGTCAATTTCTTAGTTTGGGTATCTTCAAATACATATGTTCCTGCACCGCAAGCAAAATGGATAGATAATTCATATTTTGGTTTTTTGCTAAATGCCTCTATAACATTGGTCAAAGGCATACATGATGGAACCGGAAACCAACCATCTTTTGATATTTCACCATTGGTTTGTTCCTCAATCCTCTCGATACAATCAGGAATAGTAATTCTGTACTTTTCTCTTTCCTTTTTGCCCATTCTACCAGTTAAAGACACAGGTTGGAAGTTTACCGCATGAACAACATCCATATTCTTTTGTGCAAAGCGTATGATTCCACCCAATTCATGGTCATTGATAGATTTAATAACCGTGGGTACAAATACGACAGTCATACCGCATTTTCTTGCAGATTCCAAAGTAGATGGAACCTCCCAGTGGTTTTTAGGATTAGTTCTTGGGGTTACACCATCAAAAGACAAATAGAGGTTGCTTACACCAGCCATTCTAATTTGCCTCATGGTCTCCGGAGAGAGAGCTAACTTTATCCCATTGGTATTGAGTTGTACATGATCTACACCTTCCTCTTTCATGATTTTAATTAATGCAGTCAAGTCATCCCTTAGCATAGGTTCGCCACCTGTAATTTGAATTGAATTACCGGCAATTGGCCTCTCTGATTTTAAAGTCTTCATCATTGCACGAACTTGTTCATGGCTAGGTTCATATAGATAAGCACCCTCTAAACCCTTTTTTACATAAAAGAAACAATACCAGCATGTTAGATCACACCTATTAGTTACAATTATGTTTGCCAATCCAGAATGAGAAAGATGATTTGTGCATAAACCACAATTAGTAGGACAGGCGCATTTGTCTACCATGACATTTGGAGATTGAGCTCCTTTTCCATCCATCCAATAAGTGCTAAACTTTTTATACATCTCGTAGGAACCAAAGTATAATTCTTCACATTCACCATGACTAGGACAGGTTTTTGTCATGAATACCTTACCCTCCCTCTCAAATACTTCAGCATCCAGAATCATATTACAATCTGGGCATATGCTCTGAGTGTAGCGTATTGTGCGTTTAGAACCAACAGTTTTACTAGTTAAATTAGAAATATGTATTAGATCCATATATAGGCCTATTTTCTTTAATATTTTTCCTTTATAAACATGATCTGCCAAATACTACGGTGTATAGTCAGTAAACAAAAAGGAAAGATAGATTTAATATCTTTGCTTAAATTATTCACATAAAAGAATGGAAATTAGCGACAAGGCAAAAAAATCGATGGAAAGCCTTGGATTAACAAATTATGAGATAAGGGTCTATACAGAATTATTATCTACCGGGGCAACTACTGCTGCCGAAATCAGCAGGAGATCGGGTGTGCCTTATTCAAAGATATATGATGTCTTAAACAGCTTATACGTAAGAGGGTGGACTTATTCAGATAATTTAAGGCCTCAGAATTTCTTTCCTAAATCCCCTTCTACTGCTGTAGAGGCAATGATGGTAGAAATGGAAAACAGCATTAGGAATAATAGAAACACCATAATAAATGAATTGATGCCCATATATGAGAAAACGGGATTAAAAGAAAAGCCAGACATATGGGTAGTAAGTGGACTTTATAACATAGCAGCTAAAGTTACCGAAATTATTCAATCCACCAAAGAAGAGCTTTTAATTGCAATTCCAAAAATTCCAGATACGGTCATTAAATCCATCCAACCATTTCTGCGAGAACTCTTTGAAAAAGGTGTGAAAATAATTATTCTGGTATCTGAGGAAACCAGCGCAGAAATAATAAAAACAATGTCAAGGGTTGCCGAAATAAGATTAAAAAATAGCATGTTTGGTGGGGGAGTAATAGGTGATTCAAAGCAAGTGTTAATTTTACTTGGTGAGGGCAAAAATGATAACAATGAAAATAACAACTATGACATAATTGCAATA
>JADDOQ010000188.1 GCA_016782315.1 Nitrososphaeraceae archaeon
GTTTGAGATTATTGCAATAGTGTATCTCTTTCTTGAGATATCGAGAAGGAAAAAGAAATGACCTCGCAATAGAAGAATGTGTGTTGGAATTAGCATTCTGTAATTTCCCAGAGTCGATTCGGTAATACTAAAATCAAAGAAAATACCATAAAATATTAGAAATTAACTATTAAATTGAAGTACCTTATCTATAATCATCAAATATAATTTATAGTGCATAATTTAATTTTATTTGCATTTGTTATAGAATATGATGTAAGTAATCCATATCTAGATACAATTATTTTACAAATGTCATGTATATAATATAAAATCTTTATTTTAGTAAATCTTTTATCAGACCCAAATCCATACCAGATTAGGTTAAATAATAAAAACCAGATGAATTAGTTGGATACAAAAATACATTCAAGTGTTCAAAGGGGTGGAACAATGTGCCTAGCAACCATTTTTGTAACATGTGCTGCTAGAATGATTTCCTTAGGGATTGGGCCATTAGAAGTGGTAGTAGCGAATGAAAAAGCCGATAGTGGACTGATGGGAATATAAGATGATAACAGACCCACTGGAACGCTCCGTGTTATCATATGTTCATGGACAGTTTTCTGTTATAGATGAAAACGTGGATGTTGCCAGCGCTGTTAAGCAAGTGCATTCAAAAAATGCAGAAACAATTATTGTTTCTAAAGATGAAAAACCTGTAGGCATAGTAACTGACAGTGATATTTTGGACAAGGTTGTGATGAGCGGTGCGGATTCGGATCAGACTCTGCTAAAGTCCATAATGTCTTCACCCCTTGTAACCCTTTCCTCAAAGGCCACTGTTAGGCAGGCACTAAATATCATGAGACTAAACGTAGTTAAACGAATTCCAATTATCGACGATGAAAAGGTTTTAGGCATTGTGACTCAGGAAGGATTGGCAAACGCTATCAGGACATCAGTGCTAGAAAAAACGTTTAGAAGCTATAGGGTTATTGTGAGGGAGCACTCCAAACCAATCCTTGCTAACCTTGGCTTTATACTTCAATTCTCCGGGCTACTGATTATAGCGCCGGCTATTTTGGCCACTGCAATGGAAGAGACAATCTCCGCTACCGGAATGTTTTTGGCCATTATGGGAATGTTTCTTACTGGGTTTATCCTAAATGCCTATGGGGAAAAGACCCCACTAAACCTAAAGCAGGCATCACTGCTGATGGTCTCAAGTTTTGTGTTGCTGAGTCTTTTTGGGAGCATTCCCTACATGTATTTCAACCCATTCTCAAACGATATCAGCCCATTTTCTCTTCTAGTCAATAGCTTCTTTGAGAGTGCGTCTGGATTCACAACAACTGGTTTGACTTTTATAATTCATCCTGAAGACCTGCCACAGAGCCTTGATTTCTATCGCTCTTTCACTCAATGGGTTGGGGGTTTGAGTTTTATCTATCTTGTTGTTACCTTCTTCTATCCTGAGCGCAAGCTAATTCACATGAAGGGAATGATTGGAGGAGGCGTGCTAAAACTAAAGCAACTGCTTTTGACAATTGGCGTCATCTTTACATTTTACACCGTAATACTGGGAATCATATTGTATTCATTTGGTGATTTCAGCATCATTTACGCTGCATCTTTGTTATTGAGCGCAGTCATTGGTGGGGGATTCATTCCTGTTTCCACAGCAGTAACGGGTGAAAACTTGCCTCAGCTATTAGTGCTTATAGTGGGCATGATGATTTCGGCTTTGCCTTTTGCATTTCACTATGCTATATTCAGTAAAGAGATGAAAACGACAAAATTTCGCCCTGAGGTGTTTTTGTATTCTGGAATTATTGTTGTCTCTACGGCAGTTTTCTATTTGTTGTTAAGTGATGGTAATGACAGTCAGTCAAACTGGGTTACAGCTGCGTTTCATGTTGTTAGCGCTTCAACCACTTCTGGATTCCAATTTATTGACATATCGTTATTATCTGCTGACGGAAAGATTCTTTTGATTGTGCTTATGTTAATTGGAGGCACAGCATTTTCAACTGCCGGAGGCATTAAGGCCGGCAGGATATTGCAAATTTTCCTAAGGCTGACAAGAAGAAACTTTGCAATGGACAATGCAATCAGGTCGATTTCCTCTGTATCCTCTCGCTACAACGAGTCGTATGCTAGCTATGGAAAGAAGACTGAGGAACTTAGGGCAAAAAAAGCTCTTAGAGAATCATTAGCGGTAGTTGCCCTGTTTTTGTTGTTGTCTTTTATTACTGCCATAGTGCTGTTTTACCTGGAGCAGAGGAGTTTTATGGATTCGCTTTTTGAGTCGGTTTCTGCCCTGACCACCACAGGGCTATCTTCAGGAGTAACTTATATGGATATGAATGTCGTATCGAAGGTTTTTCTTATTGTTAACATGATACTTGGCAGATTTGAGATTATTGCTGTAATTTATATTTTCATTGAAAACAGGAAAATAACAACTCGAGGCTCCGAATACATAAAACACCTGCACATGCCCCACATACATCATCGGGATAACACTGCGCGATAGCAGTTGAAAATACAAATAGATTAGGTCCGAATTGTATCTTATCTGACTTATTCTTAGAAGCCAATGACAGTATCATGTGATGACAATACAAATCTATGCTTTTAGACTAGTTGAAATAACCTGATAGGTGCCAGCCATACTCACATTGTAGATAGATAGCCAATATGGTTTGAGGTCTAAATCTTGGGGCATAATAATCCATACTCGTTGCGAGATTTGAGTTGTCAGGTGCATTCGATTGACGGCTTAGATCATCCGAATCCCGGCGTAGGAATTGTGCCTTTCTTTATGGAGGGGTTACCAGATGATTTGACTCTTGTTGACACTTGCCTTGCTTCAAATCTTCCAAAGCTTAAGATCCATATTGCTAATTCTAGATATGATATGAAGGACATTCAAGGGATAGTTTTGGCACATGGGTTTCTGCCATATTCAAGACGCTAACGAGAATTTTTCAAAGATACATTCCGGGCTAGCTAACAATGATTAATAGACCGATGTGATCCAGTTCATGGAAAGTGTGACAAAATGAGAAGCGAGAACCCTGTCATGAATAAGATCCTCGATGCCTACAAACCCATGTGGTCGCTAAATCATGCCATTTCTCTGATGGGTTGGGACTTTGAGACTTATATGCCTAGGAAAGGCACGGAAGAAAGGGGAGTGGCCGATTCTCAACTTCGCATGCTGCATAAGGATCTTCTGCTAAACAAAGATTTTGTTGGTCTTGTCGAGTCAGCGAAGAAACTGGGGAGCCTTAGCGATTTGGAGAAGGGCATTATACGATTACTCAACAGGGAAATAACCAAGCAGATTAAGATACCCAAAGAGTTGACTGAAGCGGAATCTCTGGAAAGAATAAGGGGCAACATGGTGTGGAGGGAGGCGAGGGAAAAATCGGATTTCATGATGTATGCACCCCACTTGGAGAAAATGATGGAAATAAAGAAGCAAATCGCTGATAAGATAGGTTATGAAAGGCATCCGTATGATGCGCTTTTGGACGAGTTCGAAGAAGACCTTACAGTAGATGATTTGGATAAAGTATTCGGTGCGTTGACTTCGCGCATTCAGAAGATTCTGAAAAAACTATTAGATTCAGGCAGCCCGTTTTGTAAAGAGAGCAAACTTGGAAAATCAAAGTATGATACCCAAAGAGTTGACGAGCTCAATCATGGCATTTTGACTCTCTTGCAATTCGACATGGAGCGTTTCAGAATGGACATGTCTACTCATCCTTTCACTGAGGCCATGGGCCTCAACGACGTAAGAATAACTACTAGGTATGAAGGGACCGATTTCAAAAAGTCGATATCTGGCACTATTCACGAAGCTGGTCATGCCTTGTATAAT
>JADDOQ010000311.1:0-685 GCA_016782315.1 Nitrososphaeraceae archaeon
CTCTAGCATCCAGTTATTATATATTATATTCTGCTTTTTCAATTTTGCTGGATTTTGTTTTATCTGCAAGTGGATTCATTCCGATACTAGTAGCATAGTAAGGAATTACATCTTGGCTATGAAACTAACCCATATCAAACATACAGAGAATAATTTAAAACACACGGTTTTTTGGTATCGGATCTGCCTATAAGCAATAGATTGTTGGCAATTTCTTCCACCTATACCAGCTACGGTGTTGATTGATCAATTTCATTTATCTTTCCACCATCATTTGTCCATATTGATTTCGACCAATACCCATGAGGTAAATAAAAATAGGGTATGGTTGTTGCAAACAATGTGGAAAGCACGATATAAGATTACCTCAACTATGCAAAAGCCTAAACTTTGACAATCCTCGGCTGCTTTAAGATGAAATTTAACCATTAAAGAAACTGTTTATAGTTAATAATAGATTTTTATTTTACAATATTTACATAGTATTGTCCAACGATTTGAATTCACCTGCTAATTCCAATTCTGACAAAAAAGATGAGGAAACTGGAGATCCGGAAGAGAACAAGGACAAAAAAAATAGAAAATTCGGCAATGATGAAAGCAGTAGCAGCAACAAGCATGTAGACCCCCACTTTAAAAGAATAGTATGGCATCTAATTAGCAGTACCAGAGGCGGAGCAAACAG
>JADDOQ010000311.1:692-1011 GCA_016782315.1 Nitrososphaeraceae archaeon
ATACTGCATGCTTTAACGGAGAATCCGTCAAATGCCAACCAAATCTCAACTCTACTAAAACTGGACTACAGAACCATTACCCATCACCTTGATGTATTAAAGAAAAACGGTTTAATCGTCACAGAAAATGGGGACTCTTACGGTGCCACATACTTTACCTCACCGATTATGGAAAAAAATTATTTTGTTTTGGATGAAATTATGGACAAAATTGGGAAAAAGTAAATTAAACAAGCGGTACAAGGTTATCTAACAAGCAAATGGATTTCATGATTGCAGCAGCTATTGCAGCTATACTTAACATTGGGCTATTGGGAGC
>JADDOQ010000312.1 GCA_016782315.1 Nitrososphaeraceae archaeon
AAAAAGCGCAGAAATTCCATTATAAGGCCTGCCGCAATATCTATTTCAAAAGTAATAAGATTAACAAAAGGTCTAAGGACAGATTCAAAAAACGGTTCAAAAAAAAACCAACCCATATTGCAACCCAGCATTTAATTCGGTAACCATCAATGGCTTTTGTATTGGCAAGAAATACCATAAGGATTCAAAGCGATTGAACATGAGAACAGAGGTTTTCTAATAACTGTCAAAATCTTATAACAAGGTAAAAAGCCGCTACTAACATCATAAAGCAATTTTAACTATAGTGGATTGCGGATTAAATACAAATAAATTAGTATCCACATAATGAATTAATTCCAATGTCCTATTTAGATCCATCATCCAAATCAACAAAAACAAAGACAGTCTCCCTATTGGTTTATTTTCTTATCAGTATTGGCGTGTCTTTACAAATAGGTGGCTCTAATTGGGACATTGTTTGGCATGGCGTTAAGAATGTAGAATCGTTCCTAACTCCACCGCATACCGTGATTTATACAGGTGTTGCATTGGCAATTGGCAGCATAGTTTTTAGGTTAATATATTTTCCCATCCTGGCAATAAAAAACAACAGCGTCTCAAAACTATCCATTTTCTCCAACATTATCAAATCACAATCCGAATTATTCCCTTTTCCAATAAAACTTGCCTTTGTTGGGGTATCACTACAGCTAATGGCAGGCCCTTTTGATTTTTGGTGGCACAATAACTTTGGATTTGATGGATTACTAAGTCCACCCCATGCGGTACTTGCCACAGGAATGCTTATAGCAGCCTTGGGAGGACTAATCGGGATTATCAAGCATAATAGGGACAATCCTTTTTCCTACACATTTAGAGCTTTTCTTGTGATAGCGTTTGGGGTATTTTTAATGGTTGCGGTGGATTTGGTTCTTATGTTTACGCTTCCATTCTCAAACGGTCAATACTTTAATTTTAATCCAGAGCCATTTACTGCAATGTTTGCTGCATCCACCCTCATTCCGTTTGCTATGACCCTTTCTCTAGTATCAGTATCGTCATCTTTGAAGATTC
>JADDOQ010000313.1 GCA_016782315.1 Nitrososphaeraceae archaeon
CTCTGCCAATGAGTTTGTTGGTTTGACAGACGTAGTTTTCAAAAACGATAAATCAGGTGCACTGCAGCATCCACAGCCATCATCTTCGTTTATTTTACTCAGGCACCCAACCTTATTCTCCCCATAACCATCGTCTTTTTCATTGTTGCCAAGGTTGCTGTCTGATGAAAGGCTAATTTTCTTCATTTTGGTTTTTTCCCTTTACAGTTTCATCACTATAGTTTACGCAAAGATACAGGCCACTCACAATTTCAGATAAAAACGCATCGCTTTCCTCAAGCAGTTTTAATACTTTTTCATTGTTTAGCCTATAATAGATGTTTTTTCCCTCTCTTCTGTTCTTTACCAATCCACAGTCCAAAAGACACGCCAAATGATTGGACACATTTGACTGGTTATGTGCGGTCTTCTTTACGATTTCACTTGTGTTCTTCTCATCATCCCTTAATGCCTCCAGAATAGAAAGTCGGGTACTGTCTGCCAAACCCCTGAATAACTTTGCCTTTAGGGACAGTTTTTGTATGTTTATGGACACATTATCATTCAAAGATATGTTAATACGTTAATAGACAATATAAGCATTTTAACAAATTGTGTTTGATTACAAAAAAACAAAAAGAAAGCAAAAGAGTGAAAAAAGAAAGATCTGATTTTTGTTGATTTACATTTTGGGGATTATTTACAGGATGCATATACTTGTTGTGATCAATGTGAACATTTTTCGTTTATAAATTAATGAAATAAAGGAGTGAAAAATTTACATGTGTAAAAATACAATATCTCGATTTGATATCAATTAACAAACCTATTAGAAATTGGATAAACTGTATTGTTGGATGTTGATCTTTATTCCATATGATTATAACAATAGAATAAAAAGGTCATTTGTATGGATTAGTAAACAACTTTGAGCCACTTTGATTTGCAGTCGCATGTCAATCACATTTTCTATCCAGGGTATGTTAAATAAACCAAGACAATTTAATAATAAATCTTAAAAAATATAATTTTTATTTAAAG
>JADDOQ010000314.1 GCA_016782315.1 Nitrososphaeraceae archaeon
TCAAAGACATCAAACCAGCTGCTAACCTTTATATAGAATAAGGGCTCTATCGGCTCTGTTCACTTAACGATAAAGCTATAGATTGAAGATGCCTATTTCCATTGTGAGTAGTAGAAACAGGACACCTTCAATGTATATTGGTTATGGCTTGTACTTTTATTTTTCAGGTTTATCTTTAAGAAGAACCTCTCAAATACTGTCTTCACATTTTATCAAACGAAATCACGTTTCCATCTGGAACTGGATACAAAAGCACAAGCCCCAAAGGATATCGTCAAGGAAAAAGGAGTTTGAGGAGTTTGCCGTTGACGAGACATTGCTTAAAATTGGTTCAGAATTGGCATGGCTTTGATGGATAGCAATTGAGCCTGCAAATAAAGAAATTCTTTCAATTAGCATATCCAAGGAAAGAAACATGTTTGTGGCCAAACGTTTTCTATCCGGCCTTTTGGAAGAACATGGGGAGCATCCTGTTTCGACTGACGGTGGAACATGGTACCCACAAGCATGCAGATTCCTGAGGGTGGAGCACCATATCCATTCCTCTTATGAGAAAAGCATCATTGAACGTACAATGCAATACATCAAGGACAGAACTGAATGCTTTGATGATTATTTTCCCTGCAAAAAGAAGAAATGCAAACTAAAGCACGTGATTAATTGGCTGAATCTTTTCGCAGATTTTCATAACAAGGAATTGAAGCCTTAAATGAACAGAGCCCTCTATCTTTACCTCTAAACTTTATTCTATCCTAATTTTTTTTAATTCACTCTATAACACAGTTACAAAAAAAACAATTCGAGATTACCAGATTCTTTTATATGCTAGATTGGTTAATCTAGCCATCCGGGCCGACCATGAGAGTTTAAAAACCACAAAAGTCATAAAAAAACGATATTTGCGTTAATTGTTTTACATAATCAAAATGGCTGCTTTAATTTACGGTCTTGCACAATCTTCTTCCCAAATATATAATGACTTTTTTGGTCATATATAAGTAATTTAGTTGGTCAGCAACAGATAGCTTCCATCTGCTAATGCGCAGTCCATGAATGAAATTTCT
>JADDOQ010000189.1 GCA_016782315.1 Nitrososphaeraceae archaeon
AGGTTTAATTCGACTGCAATATTTTGCCTATTGAAAAGCTCAAGCAAATAAAGCATCCATGACTTGTCTGGTATTTGGTTTCCAAGATCTGAATCCAGGGTAATGATGTCGGATGCCGCAACCACGCCTTTCGGAAAGGTAACTTTACCTTTATTGTTGATAATGCGGCAAAAAGAGCCCACCCAGAAATGCATTTACCATTAGAAAAGCTTGATGAGTATTTATCGTTACCCTAAGAAAACCATTTTATGATCTGTCACTTTGTTTGAACATTGCAGTTATGATTGCCGTTGTTGTGTGGCCTACCCAATGCATGCTCCATTCACCAACCAAAATCACAATTCACTCCGCGTTTTTTATGGAAAAGAAAAACCTTTCTAATGGCAAACCTTTTGCGTTATTATGATGTGCCCTAAAACCCTGCAAAACAACGCAGGGAATATCATTGGCGGAATAATCTGATTAACTTTACTGATGTGTTTGGCCATAGCCTTGGAGCAGCAATTATTTTCTTTTGCTCAACCAACAAACAATAATGGCACCAATCACAATGAAACAACAGGGGGATTATTTGACGCCAGTTCAAATCCTTACGTATTAACCTTTGCAGAATGGACAGTAAAGTGGTGGCAATGGGCTTATTCCATACCAAAAGATATCCATCCCGCATATGATGACCCTAGAAGATATTGTACAGTAAACCAAAAAGGTCCAGTATGGTTCATTCCTGGCTCTTTTGGAAACGATGTAATAAGGCAATGCACTGTATCATCAGACAATTCCATCCTATTTCCAATATTAAATACTGAATGCAATTTTGAAACGTTACCAAACTTAAATAACGAAAAACAATTAAGACAATGCGCTAAAGAAATCCAGGATTCGGTAGTGCATCTAAAGGCAAGTGTTGACGGAAAAAATGTTACAAATTTGGAGGCGTATGGAGTCCAATCGCCTCTGTTTAACATACACTGACTGAAAACAACATTGCATATTTGCCTCCTCAAACTACACAGGCGGTCTCGGATGGCAACTGGGTCTTTTTGAAACCTCTTTCAGAAGGTGAGCATTCGATTTCTTTTGAGGGTGGTTTAAGTAATGCCTCCAATGCTGAAACCAATGGCAGTGGGTATGCTTTTGATGTGCCCTATGGTTGGGACAACAAAGTTATCTATCATTTGACAACAACGGCGGATTCCAGAGATAGGTCAGGTCATTCGTTACTCTCATTTAACCAAACAGGTGCTCAAAATGCAACTAAATCAAAAAACATAACTCAGGGGAATGGCTATAATAATTATCTTTACCTTTTGGCAGATAGCATTGAGAATAGATTGGAAAAGGCATCTGCAGTTCTCAAACTAACTGGCAAACTGCCCGAGATGCGACACACCTCTTTTTTTTCAAGTCATTTTAACCTATCCACCAATGGAATACCTTCCCATGCCGATATGGAGAAAAGGCAAATCGCAAAGTATTTGCTATCAGAATACCCTGAGGACATTGTTTCTGTGTTGTTTCTTATGCCAAATGGTACTTCCTACATGTTAGAACCGTATGAACGCCAACTAAACCTCACCACATCCGATTTATCTTTTAGGGATTATTACATAGGTGCAATAAACACCAAGGATGCCTTTCTAGGCAATGTTATTACCTCTGCCTCCTCTGGACTCAAACAAGCCCAGTTGGCGGTTCCTGTGTTTGATTCGGAAGATAACAACGCTTTTAAATAAAGGGGATTTTGCCCGCTGGATTGAACTTTGAAGTCTTTAATGAAATGCTACAGCAAGCCCTTAGTTTAGCCAACCAAGATGAAAGGATTTTGCTTGTAGATGGCAACGGTGTAAAAATAGCCGACTCAAACAGAGAGTTGTCGTACAGAAATGAGTCATTTGCTAATTTGCAAGGTTTCAAAAACGCCATTAATGGGCAGTCGGGTTCCATTACAGAAACAGTTGAAGGCATCGAAAGAAGCGTCTCATACCATCCTGTTGAGGCGGTTTCAAATACCTGGGCCGTTCTTTACCTACAACATAACTTTTCCCCTGCCGCCATTGATTTGCCAAAACAAAAAAACAACGACATGAGGAAGTAACAGTGGATAAAAATATGTGCCGATGCCAAAACCTACCTCTGTTAGTCATCCAAGACAACCAGTCCATACCCACAACCAGAGGCAATGTTTTACCACTCGATATCATGTCTAAATTTACCAATGTGGTAACATGATTTAATTAACTGTCGACCAACACACATAATAGTTTGAATATTTGATGAAAATATGTTACTATTTTGATTATTGTGAATAATAACCATATTGTACGGCAAATCCAACAACCCTTATATCGCCATTCTCAAAAATCAATGGGTATTAAAAAAAAATCACGGTTCTGTTCTTTTTTTATTTGTTTATTGTATTTATTCCAAAAGTCAGGGTTTTACATCGTAAAAAAAATACTCCGCTGGGGCCATTACACGGTAAAGTGGATGTCCACAAAATGCCTCTTGCACCTTCCTCTACCGGACGTCCTCAGTGACCGACCATATCTGTTGCAACCCGACCACGGTCAACTGAATTAACCAAAATGCCTGTTCCACTTAACTCCGATTACAACTTCTGGCAATGCATTTAACGCTACCTTGGAAATGCCGTATGCAGGTGTCCAACCCTCCATATGATGCAATGAACCTGCACCACTTGATACATTTACAATACGACCATATCAATTCTTCTTAGTAAGTGGATGAATGCTTGGCAAAGTAGCCATGGGTTATAAAATTGGTAATTAGCGCTTCACTAGCCAACTCCGGGACTGCATTAACGACAGATTGATTTGTATCATATAAAATTGTGCATTGTTAACCCAAACATCCAAGTGACCGAATTGTTGTCCTATTATCCATCTTCCTCGGTGATACTGTTTTATACGAAACATTGAGTTGATAAAATACAACATCCAATCCATTGATGGTTATCTTTTTGGCGGCTATATCACCTTTTGAAGTATCAAGTAAGGTTAGCAGAACGGTTAAGCCCAATTGCGAAAACTGCCATCAGTTTCAAATACTATGCCCTGTTTGTTCTGTTACCGCCGCAATTTTTTTATTCATTCTTTGTTTTTAAATAGATAATAAATAACATCCCCTATTTGATATTAGGGTAATGTGACTGTGAAAAGAGATTGATTTTGATTATTTTTTGCTTGCCCATCAACATGCAACACTGACTAACATGTTGATTGATTGTAACAACATTGACTTTAGAAATGGGGTGATCATTTATTGAAAAAGATGGACGAAAATAAACTGTGTTACATATTGAGGATTCCTTTCTAATTTATCAAAAAACTTGATTATGAAAAATGCAACTGTTATATAAAGAAGAATAACAATCAAAAGCATTATATTCAATTGATGAGAAAATACAACCATGTGCTTGTAAGTGTTTTAACAAATGACAGATTCCTTAAAACAATGGCGTCAAAATGCCTATGTCAAAGCTTGCTAATATGGCTTTTAAA
>JADDOQ010000190.1 GCA_016782315.1 Nitrososphaeraceae archaeon
TGGATAAAATCGCGGCATAAAGCCAGATGCAAGGGTCCAGGTGACCAGGGCAAAGACGATGATTAATGTGAAATGCAGCTTAATTGGTATACCTTTAACTTTTGCTATTTGTAGGGACACAATACTTGTATGCTTATGTTATTATTTATATTAAGCACAAGTATTTTAAAATCTAGTTAAAGGCGATATGTCTACTATGCATTGTCATTATTAAATTGCTCTTTAACTGTATGTACAAGAAGACATTCTTTTTCATAATACAAAGATAATATGATTTCTATAGAGATTAGTAGAAACCTATAAAGATTTAAAAGATGTACACAACAAGGAAAAAAACTTGTAGAAAATGCTATTATAACAAATATGTATTGCGTCAGTATCAAAAATCAATGAGATGATGAAAAAATAAAAAAATCAAAGTATTATCCAACTATTAGGGGATAAATCCGTATTGCACATAGATATAATATACATTTATACAGCAACAAACACTGAATTTTAAAAATCAACAACCGTAAAAAAGGATCTCGGATTCTATTGAGAACGACAATATAGAGACAGGGCAAGATAATGCACATAGAAAGCCTCCTCACAATACCAAAAAATTCTGAATGACCCTATTTCCTTGTGTACAGGATGGCTATAAGTATTTATGACTCATAACACATCCAACACCATCATTTTAGGTTACTTTCTTTTACTGTGTAAGTTTTAATAATTGAGAACGTTTAGTCAACATAAACATTTAAATCTCATATATAAAAATTTTTTCTAAAAACTAATTATAATTATAATATTTCTGAACTATTTAAGTTACTGATATTAATAATAGTAATAAGTAATAGCTCACTATAATTTAAAATTTATCTTTTGCCTATTTGAAATTTCTTTTTTATTTTTAACATAAACATATAAAATATACGATACTTTATTTTTTTATGGTAGACGAAAATTTAACAACAAATTTAGCAGTGTGAAAACCAAAGAACCAGTAAATAATTATAAAGAGGTTATAAACAAATTATAAGAATTTATTTCAAAGGTTGGTGAAGACTTAATCTTAGATTTTCTAAGGCTAGAAACACAAAAATATGATTGGATGGGCCATACCACTTTTGAATTATCATATAAAAACAAAGATGTTAATCTAAAGGAAAAGATGGAGGTCTATTAGCAAATTCAATATGCTTCTAATGGGGAAAGATGAAAGGACTTTACGTTTTAAAGCAAAAAGATGCTTTAAGAGGATATCAAAGAATTGATCGCTAAAGATCAAGATATAGAATATATTAACGGATCCGCAAAGTCTACCAAGATAATCAGTATCCATCAATCATGGTTGGGTTATTATCAATAATGGTAGTTCATCTTACTATCAAGATAGGACAAGAAACCCTTTCTGAAACATTTCTCGATACATTACCTAATCCTTTAATAACCTTTAATAATCCTTGAAGTCCTTTGCTCCCTATTACTATAAGATCCACACTATTATTATCGGCATAATCTACAACCTGGTTCGACGGATTACCGTTAAGAATTACCGAATTTATTTTAATTCCATCTATTGTTTTATAGGTCTCCTTTTTCTCTTCTAGGCTTTTTTCCATACTTTCCTTCATTTCATTGTATATTGTTGTGGCCTGTTGACTTAGAGACACAACGTTACCAGAATGATCACGCATAGGCTTATCAAAAAGAGCTTTGGAAATTGGTAATTCTTAGATTATATGTGATAATATAATTTCTATAGGTTGTTTGTTCTCTTTACCAAAAAAAAATGTTTTTGCCAACTCTACAGCGTAATCTAACGATTTGTCCGAAAATTGAGAACTATCGTATGGCACTAGAATTTTTCTTTATTTCCAATTGGATGTCACCTATTCAATATTTAATTAGCATATTATAAAAAATTTTTTTGCCCATATTAAATTGAATGGTGTTAGATTTGTGGTAAAGCCAATTGTTTCTAAATTGCTATCATTTGGTGCGAAAGCCAGAAAAATTCTATAAAAACCTATATGAAACCTTCTCTGGTACTAAATCATGAGAACAATTACAAATACTTTTCATCAATATCCATTAACCAATATTTAGCTAAATGATCAATGTAATAACCAAATTATGGTGTTATTAGACAATTTTGAAAAAAGTGTCCATCAAAATAGAGTTTTTAAAATCCCTATAATATTACAGAATATCATAACGGAACCAAGACATATGTAAATAGCCCAAATAACATGGATCACATTGATTTGGATGGTTCTTTTTACTATGAAATAACATCTTTCGCATAATTATATCCTAATGGAACTGACATTATGAAAGCAAATAACTAGTATTTATGTGATGAATGTATTTTTAATTGTTCTTGGTTTTGACCTTACGAGTATTTTTTGATGCTGCTAAATAGAATACACCATTTTCTTGACTTATACGGAGTTTTGAATATCAATTGCTTCGTCTACTTTATAACTAGTTTGGGGTCAAAGAACTAATGTCAAATCAGCAATAGTGCCCATATCTACATGATATTTGGGTTATTTGTTTGCAACGTCATCGAATATTGTCATATTATTTTTAAATCTTATCTTTTTCCTTTTCAATGAATTGGCATTATTAATCTATTAGACAGATGCTGATTTCACTTGATCAAAGCCATTAAGATAAAAGTTGAATGTCATTTTGCGGATATCAGTATTTTACTGTTCTAGGATAGTATTGGTTCATTGAATATTTTTATTCTTTATGCTGCCTAAAATAATTTTAATGTATTGTATTGGACCATGCTGTATCTAAGATTAAACATGCATTAACCCATCATCAAATATCATTTCTTAAAACTATGCGATATCTTGCTTTACCAGATTCAAGGTGAGTCATTGCCTCATTCACCTTGGAAAGTGGAAACTCTTCTGTAACAGGCTCAATATTATGCCGTTTACAAAAATTAAGCATCTTTACAATCGTTGAAGGGCTACCTGTAGGTGAGCCTCCAATAGATTTTTCATTAGAAATTAAAGAAGAAACAGTAGCCTTAACTTGCGATGCTGCTCCAACAATATGTAGTTTACCTCCAGGACGAAGTGTATTGATATATGCATCCCAATCTAATTCAGCGTTTGAAGTAACTAATACCATGTCAAATCTGTTTGCCGAAGTTTCTAAAGAACCGTGATTTTTTGAATTTAAGAAATGATTAGCTCCAAATTCTCTTGCCTCCCTCTCCTTATCTGGATTTGTAGATATGGCTGTTACTTCACACCCCCATGCATTAAGAAATTTGAGAGCCATATGCCCTAATCCGCCAATTCCAACTACTGCTACGTCAGATGTTGAATTGATGTTATTTTGGATAATCGGATTAAAAACGGTGATTCCGCCACAAAACAATGGACCTGCAGTTTTAATGTTAAGGTTACTAGGTAAAGGAAATGCCCATAACCCCTGACAGCGAACTTTGTCTGCAAAACCCCCATGCCTTCCAACAATTACATCTTCTCCACTCAAACAGCGATTATGGTGTCCACTCAAACACTGATCGCACATTAGGCAAGAGCGCGCATTCCAACCAAGTCCGACATATTGGCCGACCTTTAGATGTTTTACCATATCTCCAATAGCAGACACCTTGCCGACAATTTCGTGACCAGGTACAAGGGGATAATGCGTAATTCCCC
>JADDOQ010000191.1 GCA_016782315.1 Nitrososphaeraceae archaeon
GAGGAGACATTGTTCCAAACAATTCTCCAAAAGTTTGATTTGCTTGGAAGAGACAAACTGGCAGTATATAAAATTGACCAATCCCTGACATCAATCAGGTCACAGGTAGGGGTAAGCAAGTAATCCAAGGATTGCCCTCTGCTAATTGGCGGAAACTCTCCTTTTCATATTTTTTACAAGAAGCAATTTAAATGCGATAAAAAGGGGCGCTCCATAAATTCCTTAAAATTGGCGACATTTGCATCGTATCCTAACTTTGTCTATATTGAATCTAACACTAACAATTTATTGATAATGAAAAGCTGATTTTTTTTATAAACAACTAAACACATTAGTATCAGAAATACTGCAAAAACTTTCAAGCAAAACATTGTAGACTGCGGGATTAGCTTCCTTGTGATGAAGGATTTTTAATGTTGTTAGAATGATTCAACCAGTTTTTATCCTTTATTAACCTATTCCGTTTGGATTAGTTGTTGGGCTATGCCCTAATATTGAATTATTTTTAATGTTTGATTACTAAAGCCAAATCATCATTTATAGCAATGATGAGCCATTCAAATGCCTGTATGCATTAACATTCGTTTCCGAATTGAATTTATGCTTGTGTTCTTTACTGTCTTCGTCTGTTGGTTTCCAGATGGTTTATCCAGTCAGAGTCCTCACCTTTTTTCTCAAACCCTCATTAGTTGCTGTGGAACCTGCATCTTCGCATGCATTACATTCTCGCATTTCTTTTAGTGTTGGGTTGGATGATTCCGCCTCTTTATTGTATTGAGCATATAAAGGGATAATATGTCGAGTAACAGAATTGTAAATTACATGACCTACTGATTTATGGTTTAAATGTTAAAGTATAGGATAACGATCCATGGATGCCATAGATCCTGCTTCCAAGACGCTTTTTACATTGCCATTTAATGATTACTAATGTGAGTAACGTATTTAAATATGCACAACAACCAATGCAAATGGACTTGATGCGATCTCATTTAATTTCATTGATATGCATTATCGACAATTGTATATTATTGATATTGTTGAATATTTGAAAAATATATAAATCTTATAAATGGGCATTAAAGATGGGGAAAATGGGTGAGGAATTGGATAAATTCTATGTAGAAAAAATATACTCTACAAAACCAGGTACCGCAGAGCTATACATTTCGGACAATATTGCAAGTGATAACTACAATGATGGCGTTTATTATCAGAAACTAAACAGAATAAGAAACATAGGTGGTGAAAAAACCAGATCAAATGACATGTGCTTTAAAAAATCGATGGTAGATCAAGAGGTTACAGGATATTTCAAGTATGTTAATGACTTGGCCTCTGCTGATGCAAAGTTGAGGGGAGGACACCATTCAAATGGTAACGATGATTCAGCTAGGTGCTACATTTTCGCCATTAAATCACTAAAATTTCAAAAGGTGATCACTAGTTATAAAAGAGACATAAAAACAAAAGATGACTACTTTGATGCAATCAACAAGTCATGTTCTGCCATGTTTAATTTCCCTGTTTTCATGTGTATCATATTTCAAAGGCATTGTTTGAGATTTTGCCAATACCGAAGATGGTAAAGAAAGAGAGGAGAATGTGTTTTGTTATTGTTGTGCTAGTGCGTTGTTACCCGTGTTTAACTGATTTTGCAAGTTAATGTTATTTCCAGAGCCCTCGGTGTCTCCTCCTGACACAACCTGGCTGTTTTGGATTGATGATTGGAATTGCCCTATGCCTTGAGAAGCCAAGTTGTCCCCACTGCTACCATCACCTTGTTGCTGCCCTAGTGCGTTGTTTCCAGAGTTTTGCTGGTTTTGGGTGCTTATGTTGTTGCATGAGTCTTGGGTATTGCCGCCAGAAACACATTGTGCGTTTTGAATTGAGGATTGGACTTGTTTTATTACTTGTGAAGCCAAGTTGTCCCCACTGCTACCATCACCTTGTTGCTGCCCTAGTGCGTTGTTTCCAGAGTTTTGCTGGTTTTGGGTGCTTATGTTGTTGCATGAGTCTTGGGTATTGCCGCCAGAAACACATTGTGCGTTTTGAATTGAGGATTGGACTTGTTTTATTACTTGTGAAGCCAGGTTACCTTCGCCATGGTTTTCGCTGTCATGTTTCTTACAATAGTCTTTATGGTCTTTATAGTATTTTCCGCTGTCACATTTTTTTGATTTGTGGGCGGAGGCAACATTGTCGCCAGTGCTAGACGCTACTGGACCTAGAAACAGAGCTATCGCAAATACTGCTACAGCTAATAGTGTTAACTTTTTTGTTTTATTTAACTTTAACATTTTAGACTTAATTTTATTAGTAACAATATAGATATAATAATTTTCAAAGATAGTTAGGATATCTAATACTATATAATAAATCTGTAATAATGATATAGAAAAGATTATGAGTTTAATTATATTTCATATCAAGAAAACCTACTGACATTTTAAAAAGTATTTGGGTAACGGCACCAAGGGAGAACACATTATAATCACAAAAAGGAAACATGTGATAAAGAGGTAATTGCACGATTAAAATTACCTTATGTGATGCTAAACTGATGGGATGTCTTTTGTTGTGGCAAGAAGAACCAATAAAATTGAAAGTTTAAGAGCATATGAATTAATAGCAGAATAAATTTCAAAAGAAAAGATGTTTTTCATAAGAGTATAAGCAAATGGAAGAAACAGAAAAAACCAAATTGAAGAATAAAATCAATCAATCGTGAACTAAAGGATGGTATAAAATCTTGTTGACTAAATGCTAATGAATAAATAGACATTGAGAATTTGTGAATCTGTTGTGTGTTAGGTAATACGGTAAAAAACACTAATCGATGAAAACAATGACTCTGGTACTTGGTGAACTGTGACGCAAATGGTGCGTCATAAATTAACAGAAGTAGAGGTACCGACAATATTGTTTATTCGGCTATCTGGGAGTGGGTTTTTCATATGGCCTAAGAAGGGGTTTGCAATCTCAAAGAAGGCTTTTATGCTTTCTTGGCATATGCAGGTCATGGATAAAGTTGTATTTTGCAAAGATTGCAATCACAAAGCAGGTGAGCATGGTGTTTTTGAGGATTCTGATGCTAACGAACCGCACCCATGCATGAGATCTGATTGCGGTTGCAATAGGTATGTACCGTCAGAATAGTTTTTGGTTCCAACCGAACTTATTCTGAGATTAAACCTCCTATAACGCAACAGAACCCTATACCCTAAGTTCTGAATATTTTGTCAAAATTATTTTAAATTAGCGTTTTTCCTTCATGTGTTTAATGGCATACTGTGAATTGTGATAGAAACAGGCTATGTATTTTTACAATTTATGTCCCGGGCATTTATCTTTATACGAGAGTTTTGATTCAGAAATGCGAAAGCAACGCATGGCCTTTTCTACTTGTTATTGTTTTCTGATGGGCAAGAAAGTTAATGCATTGGAAAGACAAGTGGGAAAAGAGGGCCCTTTATTTCCTATTCTACTATTATCTCTCCAACCATTTCCGGGTGATAAATGCAGTAATAATCAAATTCCCCAGGCTCGTCAAACGTCAAACCATAGTATTGGCTAGGAATAACCGCACCCGAGTCAAACATTGTGCCCTCGTCTGGATCACCATCCTCTCCTGAAGTCACAGTATGGGAAATTGTGTCTCCATTTAACCATGCTATTGTTTGTCCCACACCAATTCCAATTGGATTGGGTCTGTATGAATCATCATCCTCAATGCCGACAATGACTG
>JADDOQ010000315.1 GCA_016782315.1 Nitrososphaeraceae archaeon
TTACCTGAAGAAAGGAGTATTGCAGCTATAATGAAAGTTAATCCAATTGTCATAATTTTTTTAGTTGTCATGGGTAGAATCTAATTATATAACAAACTATATATTGTACTAACAAAAATTTAATGGAATGAAAATGGAGACAGTCTCATGTTCTGGAGCACTTAAACCATATATGAACCTGTTATATGGACCACGAGAAACTTGTCCATTGGATTTTTTTAACTCATATGCCATTTGAAGATAACAATATAGACACTGGGCCTAGAAAAGCGTTCATTATTGAAGCGGGCCCGGAGGGCTTAGTGACGATATCGGTCCTCTAAAGCGGATTCTATTATCTTTATCAACAATACTAAATTTAAAGATTATGAATTCATTTGTTATTGTTTATATGTATTTATTTCAACTATTTAGACACTGTAGTATAATTTCATCTAAATAATATTAAATAAAAAAGGTTGAATGAACAACAAAATATTGGCCATGGCGCGTTCTTAACCCTGAACTGATTGCTGTTACAATCGGCTCGTTCCCTTTTGCAGGCAATATTTGAGTTACATACTACAATACGAATCATAAATATCTAAGTTTGTTAAGTTAATTTTGCTATGCTTTTCTATATAATTATTATGTTAGTTAATTCTACTTGTTTTAAGTGAGAAAAAGGCACCTGAATTACTGTTAAAGCAAGAATAACAAGATAAAGAGCATAAAAATCATAGCATTGTAACTGCAACCATGGGGCCGCATTTAAGATTGAAGGCGACCTTTTATTTTTAATCCTGGGAATGGAATCTTGTTATCCTTGAGTATTATAATATATCAAATAAATTTGGTTTAAACAATTAAATATCCTTAGTCGTTGATATTGGACTAGTCGTTTGCAGGCCATTATGCTTGTAATCCAATCTAAATATCGAACACAATTTGGTG
>JADDOQ010000051.1:0-3714 GCA_016782315.1 Nitrososphaeraceae archaeon
TGATACGGCAACATACTTTTGATGATTTTAAAATTCACTATTCACTTATAGCAACAGTCACTCAAGTAATTGAGAAAACTACCAATAGAAGAAAAACAATACTTGAATGCACAAACAAAACATTAGAAAGGAACATCTCCAGAATATCTCGAATACGCATACAATAAATCCATTATGACCAAGGCGTCACGAAAAAAAGGCGTTAAATCCACACCATAGATATTACAATTTTTAAAACCCAAAATACTTTAATTAAGGATATCAATCCCATATAATGGACGGTAAAAGAAACACGCGCCTTAAAACCAAAATTCCAACCTTTACGATAGTAATATGGATAATATATTTGGTAACATTTCAATCTGTTGCACTTGCCCAGGCATATGGAACAACAACTATCCCCACTGCAAGTTTCAATGGTGTTGTTACAAAAGTCATTGACGGTGATACACTGGATGTAAAATCCAAAGATGGAAAAACAATGGCGATAAGGCTTGCCATGGTCGACGCCCCAGAGACAAATGAGCCCGGGTACACCCAAGCAAAGAACTTTGTATCCCAGAATTGCCTAAACAAGGAAGCAGTGGTGGACCCTGACAACAACCAAAACCTATCGTTTGCAAGACTTGTTGCTGTTGTTTACTGTGAAGGTCTTAACGTTAACGAGGCAATCACGGCCAATGGTTTTGCCACCATTTACCGTAGTTTTTGTGATGTTTCAGAATTTGCAAATACTGTTTGGGCTCAAAAGTTTGGATGCGGCAATAACGAAAATCCAAACAACAATGGTTCACCTAGCAAAGACGATGAGAATGAACCACGCGAATGTGATGTCTCTTATCCGAATGTTTGTATACAATCTGCCCCTCCGGATTTAGACTGCGGGGAAATAAAACACAAAAACTTCAAAGTCCTTTCTACAGATCCACATGGATTCGATGGGGATGGTGACGGCATAGGCTGCGACTCCTAATGTAACAAGAAATGCAACTGGACCACAAAGTCACAAAATGCAACGGAAGGTAAAACATCTGCACAACAAAATATATGCCATCATCAAATAAAATCCATTTTTTTATCATGGCATAGTGCCCACATAACACATAACGGCGTTTTCAACCAAGAGGGTGTGTCCCAGTTCTATAGTTGCAAAAACAACAACATTATGATGATCGGGCAAGTTTACGCCTAGCCCAATAAATTAAAGCGCTCAAAAAAGCTTTGATTTAGTTTCTGTTATAACACATATAGATACTCACGCCTCTCTCCTTTTATGGAAAAGGTAAATGATGCAAAAGTGCCAACTGCAATTATTACAGGCTCAACTAAAGGCATAGGAAAAGCAACGGCTGAATTATTGGCAAAAAGGGGGTACAATGTAGTCATTTGCTCAAGGAGCCAAAATGACATAGGCAAAACAGTTGAGGAAATTATGTCGGTGGCAAGGGCAAAGAACTTTTCAAAGAACAAATCAGCAACACAAGTGATGGGGTTAAAATGTGATGTATGCGATACCTCTGATGTTAACTCCCTTGTTAAATCAACGGTGGAAATGTTTGGGGGAATAGATGTGTTGGTCAATAACGCAGGCATTCTGCTGTACAAAAATTTGGCGGATATGTCCGAGGAGGAATGGGCAAAGACAATTAACATAAACCTTACAGGCACTTTTCTGTTTTGCAAAACAGTTCTTCCACATATGGTAAAAAGCAACTCAGGAGTCATAATCAACGTTAGTTCTGGCGCAGGCAAAATGGGGTTTCCCAAGCTTTCTGCATATTGCGCAAGTAAATTTGGGGTAATGGGCTTAAGCGAAAGTCTGGCAGCAGAGGTTAATGACTATAACATAAGGGTTATGACAATATGCCCTGGCGAGATTGACACTCAGATGATAAACGAGGTCGTTAGTTTGGGTTACAGTTTGTATTGTAAAAGGAGTGAAATGTATAAACCCAGGGATGTTGCCCAAAAGATTGCGGATATGATAACCAAAACCAGCGTATACAGAAATGCACAATGTGTCGAGTTTTATAGCGGCATTAGCCAATAAGGGTTCTGAGTACTATTTTTCTTCTTTTCTCTATTTGGTGTGTTTGTGTTCTTTTACCTCTGACAATACATGTTACTGCCAAATGATAAAACAAAACAAACCATTGAGACATATGGATAACTAATTTTAACTATGTTGCCTTTTAACGCCATTTGACTTTAATGCATAAACAATGTTTTGGTATGAGCCCATTAGGATACCCGCACCTTAACACATCCCATGTAACTTATTTATCCACATGTTGGCATGTATTTGTAAACGGGTTTGGTGGAATCATGATGAGGTTTTCACATGGGTTGCGATAGGAAATAATTGTGTTCATTAGGATGCAGGGTTGTGGCTTTCGCCAACTGCATAAGAACCAAATCACAGTGTTTATTAAATAACAGGTCACGCTACTGCATATGCCTACATAACTACTAATTTCCGAATTATTTTAAAAGCCCTAAAGAATCGAATAATATAATATACTATGTTATATATTATATACTGCATTGCATTGGACTAAAAATTGCAATTGTAACCGTTGGATGACTGATTCTAAGACGATAGAGTTTTTCAAGATAAGCAATTCAAGGACTGAGCTTAGGTGCAGCAGGTGTCATGGGCTGATGGGTTGGTGGGATGAGCCGCCCCGTACAAAAAAGATAAGACCGCTCAAGCGGGAGTGGTCTCACGAAGAATGCCTGTCTATGCGTTAGATTTTTACCAGTTATAATAGGCATTATTTTTGGGCAGATTCCAAAAAGTGAACAAAAACAAATTTTGTTCTAGTTTGTGATATATTGAATATCTATCACTTTATAAAAATCAGTCCAAGTTTCTCTACAATAACCCCCGTTATTGTAGTGGACACAAAGGCTCATAGCCGCCATATTGCCATAAAATCAATACAAAGGCCACACATTACAAAAAAAAGGGATATGCCTAGATAGACCCAATTCATACCGGTTCATGGCATAGTCATGGTTATGACGATCGATGCACCCCACCCACTTTACTCTTCATACAGCACATAAACCAAAAAATTAAGGTATGTGAAGATAACAAACGGCAGATAGAATAACCGACAAAGATCTAATGGCCCATTGATAAAGCCGTAGCAATGCTGTAAAATAAAAAAAAGGACTAAATTAAATGCAACAATAAGCAGTCTGAAACCCATAAAAAAAGAAACAGATCTATCGGCATGGTTTGTCCACTTGGTCTTTGGTAATTAGGTCTATTACCTATAAATCATCGAGGGAAAGACTATTCATGTTTATTTCTTACGTTGTTGTGATTCAATTTCATTCAATCCTTTTTCGGTAATGGAAATAGAGTGATCCACGCCTAAGTTTGGCTTGATAGGGATATTAACAAGTCCTTTTGCCTCCAAATGTCGCGAAAGATCATAAACTGTTTGCTCATCTATTCCTGCACTTTGTCCAATATGGGCAATAACTATGTCTTTGCCAACATCCCCATAAGACATATCATATAAAGTTTGAAGAATGTGAAATGCTGATTTTCTAAAGTCATCTGTATCCACTATTATGGTGTCTCATGATTTTATAAAAGCATTAAAGTCATTCTGGCATTATACTTAACCTTTATCGCGAACCAAAACAGATAAACGACAATATTGTAAAATCTCAATGGCCCCAAGTTGGACAATGCCGATA
>JADDOQ010000051.1:3761-7701 GCA_016782315.1 Nitrososphaeraceae archaeon
GATTCACAAAAACATTACAAAAAGAAAATTCAAAGGTATTGGCATGCAGTAGTTTTTCCTTCACCGTTTGGTCCAAATAATAAGACCAGCACCTCCTTTCACAATCAAATCAAGATTCCGGTAGTGTAAGGTGCTGCCTGAAGGATTTTCTAGGCCCCTTAGCTACAATAGCAGAGAGATAGAGCACAATTATTTGACAAATTTGGACAGAACGTGTTTGTGCCCAAACACATTTTTTTACAATTCGCATATGCAATCTATGCATTCAATACAATGGAACATCTTTACTGAAAATCCTAATGGAAAGATCTTTAAATCCTTATTTAGGCAATAGAATCATGTGATAAATATTGCAAATGAACCCAGATTTCATCTATGCATTAAATAAAAAAGCATTGTCCCTCTACAGGCTACAGCGATACGACAAAGCCTTGGAAAAACTTGATGAAGCCATATCAATGGACAACAACAATTCACATGCCTATAATCTGAAGGGTCTTGCGTTAATGAATAGTAACCGATATGCCGAAGCTCTTTCGGCTTTTGATAAATCCGTAGAGATTGATTCCAAATATTTGGCGCCTTTAATAAATAAAGGCATTGTGTTTATGAAAATTCAAAAATATAGTGAAGCTATCGACAATTTCAACAAAGCATTGCAAATCAATCCCGTAGATCAGCTTGCGTTGGATGCTAAGAATACTGCAATGAATCTATTGAAACGATATTCTTGATGGCATATAGTTGATGCAACAAGCGATAAAGTGGGGCAAAACAATATGTTTGCTATTTAGAATCCAGGTTTTTTCTGATTTGTTGTATCTGGCAGTAATTCAGACTTATCCCATCCCTAGGTTTCTGAATAAGGGCCCAGTGTGATGGTTTTTTCTGGCTTTAGCAGTTTTAGAAACCCATGTGTTTACCAAAAAATCCATTGAGGCATCCCTATTCTCATTGTTTAATGATCTGAAAAAACTTTTTAATATCTTTAATAATTACAAACCAATGCAATTGAAAAAGACATTTCTAATGACAACCTTTTTAGCCTTTATGGGAATATCCCTACTAGGATTATCCCAATCGTTTGCTCAAACGTCAGTTGATATTGGCAGCAATAATGAAAACCAAACAACAACTAATTTGTGAAAGCAAGAACATGAGGAAATAACACTGCAAAATACATCAATGTCAAAACCCGCCCCTGTTAGGCATCCATGGCAACCACCACATGAGGTAGTATTAGCACTTCCACTAAGAGATGACGGAAAGGTGAATTCGGGGACAGTAACTTTTACTGCAAGTAAACCAATAGAGGTAGAAGTTCTCCATACTTATGTTATGCAACAAAAGCCTAATTCAACTCATGGTGAGCCATACCATGCGGTATTGCCAGGGAACAACAGCATAGCCATTACCCATCTTCGCGATTTGGTTGATGTTCCGATAGAAATTAACGGTACAGGTATGAGTTCCGGTTCATTTGATTTTGGAGGAAATGCACTGGTTTTTCATAAGACAAAAGGAGAGCCATTTGCCGTAACATACACCATTGACGCAAAGGTTAAAGATATCGATGCGCCTTAGTAGTTGCTCCAGACATAAATAGCAAATCCGCCTCATCCGCATTTTTTCTTTAGGCTTTGAGTTTTTTTCCATCTTGTTAATCTAGTATATCCAATTTAGCGGTGCCTCCATAGGCTCGTTAGGTGTAACAGAATTCCCAAATCCAACAGTGATTTATCCACATTTGGATTAACATATTTCAAGTATGAGGATGTTGAACCTGACGCACGTATGGATGTGAGAGGGGTTAGAGATGGCGAATTGCTCGATTATACGTTATTTTCACACATCATTATAATTTGCATCATCTAAACTGAATATTTACAAGGCCTTTTCTTCATTCCTATTTTCTTTAACCAAATTAACAATTTGCATCAAGAATATGAGTCCACATAGTTAGGGGGCCCAAGGGTGTTTGAGCAAGGAAGGTAAAGCGGTTCAGTCGAATTAAGATACAGTTTCACTTTATTTAGCATCTGAAATACCGTTACATGGTTACACTCAAGATTTAGCCATCGCGGATACCAATACCAAAATCGGTTCCCCATAAGAGATTCTGTTATTTCCCAAGATACAGCACACATAAAATGTGACGCCAATACCAAAGGCAGACACGATTCAAATAAACCATTTCTGGATGTAATAGTTGTCTTAATTATTTGCATTAGTCGTGGAATACACACCGTTTCAGCGGTACGTGTGCGAAAATCCATGCGGACACATTAAAATAAACCATGTCCATTTTGGGTTCAGATTCTTGACACATCTTATAATATCCGCTAAACCTAGTGTTAGAAAATATTGGGTTTTCGTTTTATCGGTTTGTGTCAAACCAATCTTAAAGGGACCGTTCGTAAAAAAAGTATTTGCCATATGGCAAATATCAATTTTCTTGATAAGCTATTGTGTCGTATAGACGCTGTAAAGCGAATTGTTTTTATGATCCACATATTTCCATTGTTTTTCATCTAAAGGAATTGCGTGAAATTCTGTTTGTAAGGAGGGGTGAAGGAATTTGAATACGTTGTTTCCAACTGATATTTTGTTAGGTCCAGTCAAAGAATTCATTTTTGCCGCCACATTCATAGGGTACCCGATCAAATCTATTGGGGCGCTTTTATCAAACCCATACTGAATGGCCACATTTTCCCCTTCGTCCATGCTTATTTTAGCGGCTAGTTTTGGATAGCCATCTTTTTCAAAAATGGGGTTTATGCCGTCTTCTATTACATTAATCATGGATTTTGCACATCGAAAAGATTTATCACAAGCAAGATATTTGTTAAAACCGATTGGAAAAAACGCAATAACTGCATCACCTACATATTTTAAGACAAATCCCTCATAGCTTTCAACAACTGAAGACAATTCATGTGAAAATGCTTTTATTACCTTGGCCATCTTTTCCACCGGCAATTCCATGCTCATCCTTGTTGAGCCAACTAAATCCGCATACATCACGATAAGGGAAAGTTTTGAATCAATGTGCTTGAGCAGAAAATTCTGGCCTCTTTTGATGGATGTGTTGAATTTGTAGCGCTCATGCAGGACATTCCAAAGCAAATCTCGCCTTTGCGATAACAGTGTTTGCAAGTCAAAGACAACGTCATTTCCAACAGGCGAACTAACACTACTTTCGTCATTCTCCATATGGCCATTTGTATCCCTGTCTGTATCCATTATCATCCCCATATCCTCTTTATTAGATCAAATATAATTTAGAGAACTTTAATTTTATTTGTTTTTGTGACATATTGGCCATAGATGCCCCATGTAAGGATACAGTTATTCCAAAAGCAGAATGCTGGTTTACACAAAACCCTAATTTAAGTGCAGAACATACTGATCAAGTTTATCCAATAAGATACTAATATGCTATCCACCATACTATAATTATGTTAAAGGAGCGGGTTTTCTATATTGCGCTTGTCACAGTAACCCTGTTTAGCCCCATCCATTTGAATGCTGCAGGCATTAACATCACTTTTGTTCCCAAGGCATATGGCCATAGTTTTACTCCAAATGACTATGCTTCTTTCATGGCAACTATGGATCAGTTTCTCACAGAGTCAAAGCTAGTTCAGGCAAACATGGCCAACAATAACCTAACACTGGCTCAAGGACATGCCGATAAGGCAGCCAGTATTTATGTTTGGAACCTTATGGGCGAGATTGCGGAGAAAGATCAGAAAACGGCCGAAGAGATCACAAAAACAGTAAAAACCTTACAGAATATCTCATCACCTGCCGCATCACCAGCATCACAAGCAGCAGCAGCAGCAGGTGAACAGCAGCAGCAGCAGCAGCAAGTAAACCAGATGGTGGTAAACGTTGACACAAAAGTAAACGAAATCATGGCAATGACAATAAGAGAACA
>JADDOQ010000051.1:7830-13519 GCA_016782315.1 Nitrososphaeraceae archaeon
ATCATGGCAATGACAATAAGAGAACAAGAAGCGGACACTGGATTTTCGGATCCTCTTGCATGGCTTATGTCAAGCATATTTGGTGAAAGAAAAGACAACGTCAACACAACAAACCAGCCATTAAGGGTTGCGGAACTTGTTGACAGTGTGTTAAGGAGTTATGGTAATGCCTATAATGTTGGTTTTGATATGACCGACATTTCAAACATGGCAATGCCAAGTGATAAATCTTCAATGTCCATGTCCAACATGATGACTGATGACGATAATATTACTGTTGGAACGGGCCCGATGAATATGTCTTCCCCTACAATGATGATTGGCGAAAACAAAACGAGCAATAACTATTCATTGGCAAATGTTGCAGAATACCAAAGTGCTCAAGGATTAGCCTCAAAGGCATTGGAAGTATTTAACAATGAACTTAGGCCCATGACATCCGATAACGATTCAGCGGTTTCGGTCTTAAACCTTGAAAATGGCCTGATACAACTCAGTGATTCAATCAGAGGTAAGGCTTCACCGATGGATGTAATGATGGTTGCTCATACGCAAGTCCACCCAAACCTTTTGGAGGCATTTGACATACCGTTGAAGCCAGGTGCATAAGTATCCCATTCTTTTTATTTTGCCATATGCAGTTGCGCAATTTTGAGCAGTTTTGACATAGTGACAGACTATATAGTTAACTGTTCATCGCTAGCAAATTTGAAAAAGCAACAATAAATTATATCAAAAGAAGGGAACAACAAGCATAATATTGTTCGTGATTGCCCCGAATGCAAAATAATGTAATCTCCATCTTATGGGCATAATCAAAAAGCATTTCTTTTATTCCACATAGACTAACCACATAATCTGAAACTTCACCAATTCAACAAGCATGGTTTATGAATAGGTAATTTAGAGTTTTTTCGGCTTTGAGCTTTAATGGCATCACCAATGAAGTGGACAATATTGTCTCGCCATTTTCCATATTGCGCGTATTGTTTTCCTTAATGCCACGGCATTTGAATAACAAAGCCCCACTCAAAGCCAGAACAATTGAATCCGCTAAAGCAGGGAAAAGTATGCCCGGTGTGCCATCAGGGTCTTTATTATGATATTTGATTATCACATAACACAACAATGCCATATCAATTCAGATTGTAAATGAAAGAAACATGACCCTATTTTATAGTCGGGTTTAGCGTTGGGCCCAAGGGGGGGTTTGAGTAGGGCAGGCAAAGGGGTTCAATGAACTTTCCAAATCAGGAAAGTTTCAATAATCACTTTTGAGGCAAAACAACAATTTTGAGGAACAAAAAAGGGAATCGTAGTTGGCATGAGATTTGTCATCCAAAACATATCTTTTTGTCTCTTCAAGTGAAATACTTTGAAAATTTGGAATTGCGTACTTTAAAGAATTTTCTTTAACCAGGTTTAATCCTACCCTAAACGCCCTTCCATTCGCAATTCAGAAAGTATCTTCATCAAGGTGTCATAATCAATGTTAACTTCATTTAGGATAAATGAATGATTCACTTTTCCATGTTTTTTGACAAATCTTAAAATTGTCTGCTTTTTCTTTTCATATGCCCTATCCCGCATCAATATGAGGACCTAATTAACAGATATTACTTTTTATTTACTGGCATATAATTCAAAACACCGTGGTATAGGATCGCATCTAGTTTTTATTAATCAATACCCATATCAAGCAACAAGCAATTGCTCCAATTGTACACGCCAATTATTCCCAGTTTGATCTATTTACTTGATGATGACTTTTAGAATAGAATTTACTGTATTAATGGGCCAAAAAGGTTTAGCAATAGATATATCACGAATCCTAATTGTCTGCTCTTTTTTTTCAAGATGCACCATAATTCAATTAATTTACAGTAGTTGCATGATTTAAAATCAATCTTACAAAAATAATTATGACAATTCAGAGTTTACTTAAGATCTGATCGGTTGGCCTTTATTTAAAATTTGACAAATAGGATATCAAATAAATGCATAAAAAAAACTTACCTGCTGCATGTTAACATAAATTTCATCTTCCACTAACAAAACCATCAAACTTTACAGTAACTCTTTAACTTATGCTAATTATATATGGCATAATTGGCTGATATTATAATAAAGAATCACATAGAGAACCAATTTCCAAATAGCCGTGATTTAAGAAAATGCAAGTGTTTTATAGTTTAATTCAAATTCTTTGTTACCATTACCAATAGGAATCAATGGTTTTTGTAATCTATAAAATAAATTATTTATTATACATCATAAAAAACTAAAGAAAATAATGTGGTGTTATTTGTATCAGCCACCGGAATATCTTAAAGAATCGTTTTGGTGTTCCGTTTTTACTTCCCCAATCTGGTTCTTTAAGCCCTCAATCATCTCATCAAAAATGGGCGCAAGATCCCACTTGTTGGTTGAGGTATATACATAAAGCCTATGTGCCGTGTAGATATTTGCAGATACCTCATATCTTCTCCTTCCACCGTCCCTGTCTTTGATTTTTATCTTGCACCTAGCCTCTTGAATTTGGGGAGATATTTTGCTTAGATGCTCTACAATACTGTGAAATTTGGATTTCACAAGTTCTGCTTCAGATGGATCATTTGGCATCCCCATTATGTAAATTGGTATTTCACTTTGAGTTTGCTCCCCTAATACCGAAATTATATCCCCATATGTAATTATTCCCAATTGTTTGTCATCAGGGGATTGAACTATCGCGTATGTTGAATTTACCTTCAATAATGACTCTATTGTAGATATGAATGTATCCTCGGGTTTCACTGTTAGAATGTTTTTTCTGTCTGCCAATCGGATTATTTCCTGTTCTGACGCGATACCTTGTGATTCCTCTCCTCCAACGTTTTCAGCAGGTACCAAAGTTTGTAATAGGTGATTAGACGTTACTATCCCTTTTATCACAGTCTTTCCATCTGCCTGGGTTTCAGCAACAGGAAGGTGATCAATCGATTCTCTCATCATTGTAACTTTGGCTGCATCAGATTTGGCTGTAGGATCTATAATTATTAGTCCTTGGGTCATCATATCGGATGCCGACATCATCTTTTGATCATTTATTTTTTTTTCTAAAAATGCATCATAAAGATAATTTATAATTCTCCTGGATGAGATTTGCCCTATCACCTCTTTGCTATCTGAATTTATTACTGGCAGGGATCTCAATCGGTGCAGACTCATTATTCTTGCAGCGTCCCCTATGCTGTCATCCTCAGTAAGAGTTGGAACAGCTATTTTCAAGGTTGAGGATTTTAGTGATTCACTGTTTGGTGCTAATAAAATATCCCTGATGTTTATGCATGAAACGGATTTATCATCTGGTAGCTGGATGAAGACCTCATGAGCGTTTTCTTTTATCATTCTTGCAATAATTTTTGATAGAGTTATGTCATCTTTTGTTAAAACAGGATTTTCTACAAGTTCCTTTATCTCCTTAGTGCGTATATCTTTTAGAGATTTATACAGGTTCCTGCTAGTCTCTTGGGAAATCATTACCTATACCTTATAGATGATAATTTATATACAAGTAAAAAAATTTTTTGTTAATTGCTCTGAAATGATATAAAAAGCATATTAGGCCGTCTATATGGGATAGTGATAAATAACAATTACATGGTAAATATATCCCATAATAAAGGAACTAAAACAATGCTTCTTTCAATGGTTGTTTTGTTACATAAGAATCAAATGGATATTTCAAGGTACGGATATTAAATAGATAATTGTGTTCATATAAGACAGACAAAACATTGTCAAAGATGCTGAAGATTTGTGCTCAATGCTTTGTATTATGTCATTGATTTGCTTATTGGATAAAAAGATCATATACACATTGTGGCATCACATCGCCTTTGTGATGTATCCATTGGTCTTGGTAGTAGTGGTTGTAATAGGTGGATTTCTATACTGCCTTTTAGCCAGCCCTGTTGCATCGATAACCTCTGCTGAATTACTATATTGTGCATCATCTATTTTTTTTCCAGTAATTCCATTATATTTTCGTCTGTGTTGCCAATACTTTTAATAAAATTTAGTATTTTGAAATAGATGGAAAAAAGACAATTCCATGGATGTTAGATCCGATTTTGGTTTTTAAGGGGGCTTTCAGAAACTAGACGATCTCAAGTTTTTATTCCAATAACCTTTTTACTTTTTTAAAACTACCATTCATCTTTGTATCTCTGCTGTTTTTGCACTATGAGTATTGGTGTCTTTACTGTCGATATGACTTTCCTAGTAGTGCTACCTATACCTCTTATCATTGAAGCTATCCGGCGGCTTCCCATGACTATCAGATCGAATCGTATGAGGCTGGATATATTGATAATCTCATCTGCAGGGTTCCCAACCCGTATTTCATATGTTATTTTCTTTGTTAGGCCAGCGGCTTTACATGCTGTTGGCATGTCTTCGACAACTTTTAGCAAAAGCTCATCTAGTTGGGCTTTTGGCGGAGTTGATTCCATTTCTATTTGTTCTTCTTTTCCATCTAGGTTTGCCTTTATAGTGATGGGTAACACTTTATTTAAGTCCCTATCCGACTCAACTATGTTAACAATAACGATCTCTAAATTAGAAATCTTTGAAACATATGATGCATAACTCAATGCCCTCTTGGACATTTCCGTTCCATCGTACGCAACTAATATTCTCTCAAAACTCGGAAATCCAATAGGGATATGACGAGTTTTAGAAGATTCGGATGTCGATTCAAACCTTTGTTAGGTTGTGCCATCATGTTCTTTGGTATCCCGTCGCAATAATTTTAGGCAATGCAGAGGACAACTTTATACTTTCCTAAAATCAGAGGTAAAACAGGAAGGCAAAACACGATATGCCATGCTACTACCTATAAAACAGAGATGCTCTGTGCAGCACTTTGGCGTCCACCAAACGTTCACCTGGGTGTAGACGTGCTGATAGCATTGCTGCAAAGTAGTGGGTCTGATTAGGCCAAGGAGGACGGGCCAGTTGCAAAAGTACCTACGCTTCTGACAGTAATCCCTGTTTTTTCTGGACAACCTTGTTGCCTCCGAATTACCGAAAGAATTTACCAATGCTGTGGCAGAAATAACGCCATATCTTAAATCTTAACCACATTTGATCTCATTATAAATTTAGGTATAACCAACACCAACACCAACACCAAAAACAATAAAACATCAATCAAGACTTTTGCCATAAACAACAAGTATCTAAAGAGGAACCAGTTGAGAACAAACTAAACTTGTCTGAAATTAGGTGAAAATCAGTTAAAAGCCCTATTACAGGCATTCCACCAATAATAAACGGGAATAACAACAACTTGATTTGGGACGGTTTATCCATTACAAAAAATGACAAAACATTATTCTCGGTTCCAACTTCATATGCAAATAATGCTTGAAAGTTAATTATTTCCCTAGCCATTATAAAAAAAATGTTACTCATGCTATAATCTATGAATTGCCTATTACGGGAAGATTGCCAATTTCCTTTCCTGAAGCCAAACAAAAGGCAAAATAATGCAAGGCATCAAGCAAGCTTCCAAAACAGCAAAGCAAAATATAGAGTGAAGCTAACATCATTTTTTAACATACGGTTTAAAATGTAAAAAGAATCTTCAAACACCATAAATTATTTTGAACGGCCTTCGGATGAAACCATTCATCTTAAGAAA
>JADDOQ010000052.1:0-4255 GCA_016782315.1 Nitrososphaeraceae archaeon
AATCGCATTGTGATTATTTGTGTTTAAAACATGAGAGCCAGGTTATATTATATATAGATAATCTGTCTAATAAATCAAATTGTATCCGCCTAGTTATGAATTCATTGTATTTTCAATTATTGCATCCCTAGTTTCCTTTCTTGTAACGCTAACCATAATGCCAATTTTTATCAGGTTTCTTATCTCAAAAGGAAAGGTAGTGAATGATAGCCATAAACCAAATAAACCGATGGTTCCTAGGCCAGGCGGACCAGTTTTATTATTAAGCATTATCGCAGGTGAATTAATACTGTTTTTTGTGACGGGCATTAATGAGATAATGGGCATAATTATTACTACCGCAATAGCGTTTGTGGTTGGGTTTATAGATGACTTTAAAATAATGCCAGGATGGTTTAAACCCGCTGCTTTGATATTGGCTTCAATACCGATTATAATGTTTCATGCATATGATAATCAATTAAATGTTATTTTTGGAAATGTGTTTATACCGTTATTGTATATACCATTGATACTAATTGCAATACCATTGGTAGGGAACACTATAAATTCTATTGATGTATTTAATGGTGCCGCTACAGGATTTTTAATCATAGCAATGGTTCCTTTGTTACTGAGTTCTTTGTTGTTTGGAAATCTCGATATTTTCTTGATAGAGCTACCGTTCTTTGCTTCTCTGCTGGCGTTTTATAAATTCCATAAATACCCTAGTAAAATATTTCCCGGGGACTCTGGTACATTGATAATGGGTGCCATGTATGGTTCCTTTGCTATTGCATCTCAATCCGAAATTATTGCTATAATAGCTTTATTACCTGCAATAATGAATTCATTTTTATTTTTGAGCAGTGTTAGAAAAATTGTTGAGCATAGACAAATAAAAGCAAGACCCACTATCCTTAAAGATGATTATAGGCTTGAAGCCTCTAAAGAGAAAGATGCACCAATTACATTAGTAAGGTTAATTTTATTAGATGGCCCACTTTCAGAGAAACAAATAGTAAATAAGATCTATAAATTAGGATTTTTTTCATCTTGTTTGTCTTTTATTACTATATTACTACAATATTTTATATTGAATATAAAATAAAAAAAGTGATAAAAAATGAAATTTTTAGATCTCAGATTTTTCATCTTGTTTATGTGGGGATTGGTTATGATAGCCTGCCTTTCCTTTATTTTTATCATAGCGCCAATAAGTAAACAACAACAAATCCACCAAATATACTCGATAATAGTTATCCAAACCTCACTTATTCAAGCGATTTTAGCTGTCATAATAGTGGGCATATTAATATACATGTTAAATAAATTTAAAAAAATATACCTTTTTAAAAAGCTGTTGGATAAAGAAAAAGGTTAATCCAATTCTGCTTTATAGACTTGAATCATTTTGGAAAACCCTTTTTCCTCTACAAAATTCCATATTTTTCCACAGATTGGGCAGCTTATTGCTTTGTCATTTGAGGAATACTCGAGTTGATAATGACTGCACCTAATTTGGAATTCGTATTTTATTGATTCTAATTCTTTGATGTTATTTATATCTCTGACAGAATTTTCTGTCAATAACACTTGTTTAAATTCCGATAATATATTCTATTATTAATTTCTTCAGTATGTTTTTATTAAAATCAGGGTTTATCTAATACAAAAAACTTATGGTATGTGCTTTTGGGATATTCTATGATAATTTAATAAATCTATATATAATTATTAAATATACTTAGTTTATTGGAGAATACACACTCTGATGTCAGAAAAATTCAATTTACAGGGAGATCCACATACATACTGTCATTACCAAAAAAGTGGATTGAAGAAATGAAACTAAAAGCTGGGGATCATGTTTCCATATCTAGAACCTCCAATAATTCATTATCTATCACCACAGAACAAGAAAAAAGACTACAAGACTCAATAAATGAGGTTACTACTCTAGTTTTAATTGATGATGGACCAAATACGCTAAAGAGAAAAATTGTATCAATATATCTATCAGGATACAATTATATCAATCTAAAGTCAAAGACAGGGCGGATCCAACCAATACAAAGAGAAGCAGTAAGGGAAATAGTGCGACGAAGCTTGATTGGAACAGAGATTATTGCAGACTCATCAGATATAATTACAATCCAGGTGTTGTTGACATTACCCGAATTATCGGTTAATACCGCAGTAAGAAGAATGTTCTTAATAGCGTCATCAATGCATAGAGATGTAATAACTGCATTAAAGGAAAAAAATTATGAAATGGCAAATGGCGTAGTTAAATCCGATGATGAGGTGGACAGATTCAGTCTATATATACTAAGGAACCTGGTAATGGCAACAAATAATGAAAGAATCCTGCAGGAGATAGGGTTAAAACATCCATCAGACTGTCTAAGTTATAGAGCTACTGTAAAAAGTATTGAGAGAGTGGCCGATCATGCAACTAGAATTGCGATAAAGTCCATGGATAACCCCGATCCAGTCCCCGTATCGATAATGGAAAAATTAGAAAGGTTAAGCAACTCCTCATTGGAGGTTTTAACCTCATCTGTGGAGGCGTTCTTAAGGCGGGATTATTATTTGGCAGATAAAATAGCAGATAAATCAGAAAATGTATTGAGTTTAGAAAAAGAACTTGTGAGGTTCTTAGATTCTGAGGAAAACAAAATTGCAAATGCCCAAAATACTAATGCTAGTATCAAATTAATGTTGGAAGATATCCGTAGAACTGTAGAGCATGCCAGTGATATTGCAGAATCTGCAATGAATCAAACTGTGGGAGAAATTGTCAAAATCGAAAAGAGATTAGGTGTTACCTTTTAACAATATCTCATTTATTTTAAAACATAAAGAACAATGAACATTACAATTATCATGCAGACAAATTGATTGAAGAGAATTGCAGTTAAAACACCATACTAGCTTGTCCATGACATAAAAAAAGTAATAATCTTTTTAAGCATTACTAATAAATGAATCAATAAAATTATTATAATTAATTGTTAAGGCACAAAAATAAAAATATTAAATAGCGGAATCGCCTCTAGATTTAGTTCTTATGTCGATTGCCTCTTGAACATCAGTTATAAAAATTTTGCCACCTATTTTGTTGCTTAGGCTGTCTAATAGGCTTTTTACAATTGTTTCAACCAATTCATCCTTTACTATAGTTTCAATTTTTGTTCTGGGTATAAATTCAGGAGTATACTGCATAGTACCTCGCCCAACCGAGACTGGTTCAGCTTTAATATTTCCTTTTCCTTGGACACGGTAGTGATTCATTCCGCCTATATTGTTATCTTTTAAAATTCCACTAACAGTATCTAATTGTCTGTCTGGAACTATTATCTCAATTTTTTTCATTATTACTAATCAACCATCCTTTTTTTTATATAACATGTTTAAATGATCAATGTGTTCTTTGCATTGCACTGAAATGTATCATAAAATCATTATAAAATATAATATTTATAATTGGTTGGTATATTTATTTATATATATATTTGTCATATAAAAGGATTTAACAAAACCGTGCTTAGGATATTTGGTATTATGTTGTTTTTAATGGATTGATTCATTTTGATATCCATTGTTTGCCATTCTGGCCCCTAAATTAAAAGAGGTAATGGTTAAACGGTAGGCAGTTTTTCTGCAGATTCTGCAATTATTACTGAAACAGACAATTATATACCCTGTTACAAAAGATTATGGTTTTAGCATCATATATGTGCATTTAATAAATCAGGTTACTATAATGAGATATAAAATCCATTGCCTATGATCATGATTTTGTAAAGTAATCATTGTACTAAAAATACATTCATTAAATTTGTATTATCTTTATTTTTACGCATACTTCAAATTGTTTATTTATAAAAAAAACCTGTTTTAATTATGCGTAATAGTCGTATTGCAAATTTGCTACTAGAATTCTAAAGTGCGCAATATAAAGTATGAATGTTTAATTTTATTGTGTATATATCAAGCAAAACTCATTCTTTTATGGTGATATTTTTATTTATATCGCTAATCTCACTATACCCTTCGAACATTGCAGTTTCCTATGGACAAGCAGGCCTTTATTCTGATAGTCCATTAATTGCTTATACAACCGATTGCATGGCCAGCATGATGACAAGTACTATTGTTGGTTCTCCTCAGGATTGCACTGAAAACATAAGTAAAGTTAATCCCCCTTCTGACGATGCTTCCAACATTATCACACCTGAAAACACCACTCCCAACGCAATCACACCTGAAA
>JADDOQ010000052.1:4374-4479 GCA_016782315.1 Nitrososphaeraceae archaeon
CACCACTCCCAACGCAATCACACCTGAAAACACCACTCCCAACGCAATCACACCTGAAAACACCACTCCCAACGCAATGGATAGTGCTAACTCTTTAAGTAAAAA
>JADDOQ010000052.1:4525-5012 GCA_016782315.1 Nitrososphaeraceae archaeon
AGTTTACCCGCAACATCACTGAATTCACCAGACAACGGATTTGCGAGCACTGACTCTACCTCCCCACCGGCAGACAACCCCGCAACATCACTGAATTCACCAGACAACGGATTTGCGAGCACTGACTCTATCTCCCCACCGGCAGACAACCCCGCAACATCAATGAGTTCTCTACAGCAAAACCCAAACTCATCCAACGTTATTCCAGCATCACCCATTGAATCATTGGATGGTAAAAACAACACCAATATTTCATCTAGTGAAATAAATGAATTGGGAAACCTAGTAGATAAAAATAATGAAAATGGTGAAGAGATCTCTGGTTGCTTTGATAGAGCGTCTGTTCCCGATGCCACCCTGTCTAATTCAGAAATTATAAAATGCGCCGAAGACCATGAAAGCTTCTCAAATGAGAATAATGTCAATTTGGATGTATCTGATGAGGGAAAAACTGATGGCAATGATGATGAATCCGATAATGCGCGCA
>JADDOQ010000052.1:5042-5162 GCA_016782315.1 Nitrososphaeraceae archaeon
CATTTGCCCCTGATGCCAACCTGTCTGATTTGGAAATTATAAAATGCGCCGAAGACCGAGACAGCTTCTCAAGTGAGAATAGTGCCAATTTGGATGTATCTGATGAGGGAAAAACTGATG
>JADDOQ010000052.1:5297-9529 GCA_016782315.1 Nitrososphaeraceae archaeon
GATGGAAACGACAATGATGGCAATAATGATGGAAACGACAATGATGGCAAAGACGAATAATGCGCATTAAAGAAATATCGGGGGATGCTTTGATAGATTGGCATTTGTTCATGATGCCAATCTATCAATTGTATGATTCAGAAACTATGAAGTGGCGCTGAAGGCCATGATGGATCCAAATAAATTTTTTTATTTCTATTTTTATTTCTATTCTGTTTTAAAAACTTGGATTATTGGTGTAATTGATTATTTTGTTGCAATGATGACTATGTTTTCTCCTTTGATAAATATTTCTCCCATTTCATTAACTTTGTCGCCTTCCAGGGCTTCTGTGGCGTTTTCTAATGTTAAATTCATATATTGATCAAAACTTTTCAGCTTTCCTTGTAGGGTTCTTTTTCCTTTTAATTTTATTATGATGTCTTTGTGTAGGCTGCTTTGCAAAATATTGGATTGATTATTTTGAGGTGATGACAATACAAGATGAAACCTTTTTTTGTTATTTAGGTTTAACTTAGATTGACTTTACCAGTTGTTCTATGAGGGTTTAGGATATATCTATGTCCATGACCATGGCTCAATCCCCCGAAGCCTGCACTGTTTTCTTATTATTGTTTTTGAGCGATTAATTGATTCCTCCTCACTTAGGTTGCCCTTTTTTAGATATTGCAGAAATATTTCTTCATACAGTTTTTTTGCCCTTTCTTCATTAAATTCCTTGTAACCCTTTTGCCCTTTCTTTTTTGCCCTTTCTTCAAAACTTATCGTGTCATAATTTTCTGACTTTATTGTGTTTGTTCCTTTTAACTTATGGTATTCTTCTTTGCAAATATGGCAACTCCAATCAAAAAAAAATCTGTGGGTGTCGCATTCAGCCATAATTTTAAAAAAATAAATTATTATTTAACCTTTTCAAAAGTTAAGCATTGATGTGTAAGCTTAAAGACTGTGCCATAGTAGCTCAGCCCGGAAGAGCGAAGGTTTCGTAAACCTTAGGTCGTGGGTTCGAATCCCACTTATGGCTCTAAATTAAAATAACATATTAGAAGCGTCTTCATGTCCCTAAAACTAAAGTTAAGTTACTATCAATCTTACCTGGTCCATTTTCCTATTCCCTTGAAATTTTTTGGTCATGTTTTTTATGTCTCTTGATTCACCATAAAGCACAAAAATCTCAAGACACCTGTCTTTATCAATTTTATTGTGTATGTGGGTATTAATTATTTTGTCATAGTCATGTCGCATTTCACTAATCTCTTGATCAGACTTTTCATCATGAATTACCAAAAGAACTGAATGCAGTATCCCATTCAATTCCTCTATCCTTTTTTCCTCCAAAAGTAAATTCCGAACGCTTGCCCTTACTATTTCTGACCTTCCTGAAAAACCCAAAAATTTTTGTAATTTGTCTAACTCTTGGATAATGTTTTCGTTTAGTGAAATGCTTATAATTGGCACTATTTTATATTTTGTTTGCGTTATATTATTAATTTTTCAGTTTTTCTCAATTGCCAAAATGGCGTAATCTATAGAGGGTTATTATGATGTTTCTATAATCTTATTAATTGTTATTATGAAAAGTTTATATTATTAATAACTATGAAGTCTGTTGTGAAGGGTATGCTTTTTCTATTTATTCTTGGTAGTTCAATGTTGTTGATTCTCTTGCTTTCTTCATCTCTTGCTCTAAAAGTAACCGCAATTAATGAATCACTATATACCAATGGTTCTGAATCAGCAGCAAATATTGTTAAGCCAAGCAGTCCTTCTACTGGTTATATTGATAGTGGCAACAACAATGAGGTTACAAGATCTAATGCCAATCCATTAAAGGTTTTTACTTCTTTTTATCCTGTCTATGACTTTGTCAAAAAAATTGGTAAGGATAAAGTTGATGTTTCTATCATAGTTCCCAATGGGATGGAGCCCCACGATTTTGAGCCAACTGCAAAACAAATCATTGATTTACAAAAATCCGATGCAATTTTTGTTAATGGGATGGGCTTTGAATCGTGGATTAATAAATTAAATAACGTCAATATAGTTGATTTGAGCATGGACTTGCCCTTGGAAAAACACACACAAATTTCCAATCCCCACATATGGCTTGATCCGCTTTTGGTTAAATTACAAGCAAAAAACATACTAAACTCGCTGAATAACCTAGATCCACAAAATAAACTATATTATAACAATAATTATGTCCAATTTACCAACCATCTGGATAAACTAAATGTTGATATCATTTCTAATCTGACTAATTGCAAACTCCATGATTTTCTTTCTTTTCATGATGCCTTTGGTTATTTTGCAAATCGGTATGGATTAATTCAGCATTCAATCCAAGGATTGTCCCCTGAAACAGAGGCCCCACCGCAAAAGATAAGGGAAGCTATAGACCTCTCAAAACAATTGGGCTTGGATGTTGTTTTTACTGAGGATAACATGGATCCCAGATTGCTCGGTACAGTAGCGCAAGAAATAAACGGTCGAGTTTTGACCCTAAGTCCTATCGAAACTATTTCCGATGAAGAAAAACAGATGAACAAAGACTATTTCTCAAAAATGTACGATAACCTAAACAACTTGAAAATCGCATTAAAGTGCACAAATTAGTTCCATAAATTGTTTTTTTTGCTATATTGCATTAAAACAAAAGTGAATCATGTATGCTTGAAATTTTACAGTACGAGTTTATCCAAAGGGCACTAATTTCCGGAATAGCGATATCCCTTAGCTGTTCTCTACTAGGGCTATTTTTAGTGCTTAAGAGATTTTCTTTATTTGGTGATGCAATATCCCATGTTGCTTTTGGAGGTATCGCTTTAGGATTGTTCCTTAAATCCAACCCAATTTGGATTTCATTTATTGTTTCAGTTTTAGGTGGATTGGCGATGGTGAAATTAAACTCAAGCAAGAGGGTGTATTCTGATTCTTCTGTTGCAGTTTTATTGTCATTTGGGTTGGCAGTTGGCCTTGTATTTATTGGGTTATCCGGTGGTTTCTCTATTGACATTACCAGTTATCTTTTTGGGAGCATCCTCTTAGTCAGTCATGAGGAGACCCTTATCATTGTATTTCTTAGTGCTGTAATTATTTCCTTTGTTATCGCATTTTACAAAAGACTAGTTTATTTGGTTTTTAATGAAGAACAGGCAAAAATAAGTGGACTGAATGTAGCGCTATTAAACTATCTGTTTATTATTTTAGCAACAGTTAGCATTGTGATTTCAATCAGATTGATCGGCGTGTTGATGGTTTCGTCATTGTTAATAATTCCTAATGTTGCTGCTTTGTTGCTTGGATATGGATTCAAAAAAACCCTTTTACTTTCAGCGTGCTTTTCTGTGCTGTCTGTAGCTATGGGAACAATTTTGTCATATGAGATAAATGTTACCCCAAGTGGAATGATTGTATTGGTGTCTACCGGCATATTTTTTTCACTAAGCGCCTCAAAATATGTTGCCTCAAAACTACCCCAAAAACAAAAACCAATAGGTCATCCTTAGTCTTTTTATTCCGTATTGCTTATCCTTGCCAATATTATTATTGTTATTGTTATTGTTACTAGCTAAATATGCTATATTGTAGGGCTAATGGCGTTTGACTGTAAATTGCTGTATGCCTTTACTCAAACCCACCCCTCCTCTCCCTACACACCAATACCTCTCTCTCTTTCTCTCTTTCTCTTCACGCTCAAATTTGCATTTTTTGAATTGAATCATATTGTTTTTTGATGTTTTAATGGTCTTTACTGTTTCTTTGGCCAAATCGATGAAGGACACACAGGGCGCGTTTATTCCTGTGTTTTTGCCCTTGACAATAATTAAAAAAGTGTCAGAAGGAGTTGTTAAAGCAAATTGGTTACCTATAACTATTATATGCGTAAACATTTCTCAAAGAAGGGAATTGCAAACTCATTGGCAAAAAAGCTGCCCTATGATAAAATGAAATAAATTAATAGGCAATGTACCTTTAATTTTTATTTATACATGCAGATAAACCTTGATGATGATAAAATTTCTTCTTTCCTTTCATTTATGGGTTATAACTCTCTTTTTCCTCCCCAGCAGTTAGCGATAGACAATGGATTGCTGGATGGGTCTAATGTTCTGGTTACCACCCCAACGGCAAGTGGTAAAACGCTGATAGCCATACTAGCCGCTATTAAATCCCTGGAAAAAGACAAGAAGGTGGTGTATTTGACCCCATTGAGATCCCTTGCCTATGAA
>JADDOQ010000052.1:9693-13382 GCA_016782315.1 Nitrososphaeraceae archaeon
TTCTGAATCAGGTAAGGATACATCATCTATGGCAGTGGACTTGGTATTGGATTCCATAAAAGACGGTGGCCAAAACCTTGTGTTTGTTGAAACCAGAAAGCGATCGATCTCATTAGCTAAAACATCTTCTGAAATAGTTTACAAAAACTTGCCTTTGGAGGAAAGAAAAACAGCGCTAAAGTATTCAAAATTGCTTTTGGAAAACAACGATGATACTGATTTGACAAAAACTTTGTCAAATCTGATATCATTGGGAGTTGGTTTTCACCATGCCGGGCTAAGTTTATCAAGCAGAGAAGTGGTCGAAAAGGCTTTTAAAAGCGGGGCCATCAAAGCCTTGTTTGCCACACCCACTTTAGCCGCCGGTGTCAACCTTCCTGCTCGCAGAGTTATAATCACAAATGTCTCTAGATATGATTTTAGATACGGGGCAAACATTCCAATAACTGTTCTTGAATACAAGCAGCTGTGTGGAAGAGCGGGCAGACCCCAATATGATACTTATGGGGAATCAATAATATTATCTGATCCCAGAACATATTACGAGGATATATATGACCACTATGTCTTGGGCACCCCTGAACCACTAAACTCCAGCCTTGGAAATGATGTGGCAATAAAAATCCATCTGCTGGGGACCATTTCCTCTTTTCTTGGAATCGATATTGATGACATCTATGACCTGTTTTCAAAAACATTCTATTCTTTCCAAAACAAAAACAGCTCCTCCCTCTATAACAAAATAGACACATCTTTGGATTACTTTATGGATGAGGGCCTGGTTAAGTTTGAAAACAACAGGTATTATGTTACTTTATTTGGTAAACTAGTATCTGGGCTGTACCTTAACCCTGAGACCGCTGTAGCGTTTAAAAAAATAATAAAATCCGTCAAACACCGCTCCCTAAAAACAAATAATGTTTTTGGTTTCTTGCACATAATTACCACAAGCCCAGATTTTTACCCCAAGTTCTCTTTTAGGAAACAGGATATCGAGGAATTCAGTATTATATTCTATAATAACTACGATGAGTTTTTTTTTGATGTGGACGTGATGGATTGCTCAAGAAGCCTTTGGACCCTATACGAATGGATCAACGAATCCACTGAAAAGAGAATTCACGAAAAGATGGGAATAGACCCCGGTGATGTCCATAGAATCGTTGAAGTTTCAAAATGGTTGATAACATCTATCTTTGAAATAGCCAAATTGCTTGGAAGAACCGATTTGCTTCCCGTTATCTTTTCACTTGAAAACAGAATAAAACACGGCGTGAAGATGGAACTTGTTCCGTTGGTCCAAATCAAAGATATTGGAAGAGCTAGAGCCCGTTCTCTGTATTCAGCTGGAATCCATGTCCCCAGCGATTTATTATCAATATCTGAAACCAGTCTATCATCGATTCCAAAAATAGGGCCAAAACTGGCTAAAAAGCTGAAAAAAACATATGGTTAATCAATTGTTTGGCCAAAACAAAACAAAACAAGGCAAAACAAATATCTTCATCCGTTGATGATGCTATTAACCTTCTCCTGGATTGACAATTCCCAAATTACCCAATTCTGAACCTATTCCATAACCCACCAGTGCTATACCTGTACCAAGCAAAGACATCTCCAATCCGCCTTTCCACCAACTTTTCTTTGCCATTTTGCCTTTAACTGCTCCTATCAAAAACGAAAACGACAAACTAATGGAGATTGCAATCATTAATGCTGTAAAATTTGTAATTAACCCTGTCTTGACAATAAAATACGGAACAATTGGAAGAATCCCTCCTATCAAAAATGATACAAACATTACAAGCGCTCCCTTAATTGGTGAGCCTATTATCTCCAAATTGAGGCCCAGTTCCTCAGTAAGCATCGTCTTTAACCAAACCTGTTTGTTTGAAATAATTTTGTTTACCACTATATCCAGCTCATTTCCCAAAAAACCCTTTGACTTGTAGATTTGCTCTATCTCTTCTCTCTCTCTATCCGGATAATGCTCTATCTCATGTTCTTCTCTTTTTATCTCTGACTCAAGAATTTCCCTTTGGGATTTAACTGCAAGGTAGTTTTGTACCGCCATTGCCTTGGCACCTGTGAACATACCTATCAGGGCTGCAAGAATAACAATGTCTACCCCTATTGATGCCCCTCCTATACCCGCTACTATGCCTAAAGATGTGTTGATTCCATCTCCAAAACCAAATACTATATCCCTAATGTAATTACTTTCCTTAATGTGAGGCTCAACATGAAATTTCCTATTACTCAATGACATCATTATGGTATCCATAAAATAATATAATCTTTCAATACTTTTTTCAGGGCTTGATATTGGATTTTAACAGTAATTACTGATTTATAGTTTCTAACTTTGGTGGCATGGTAATGAGTATAAGATGCGAGAGCAATGCCGTCAAAAGAAATGTGTTGCGTTTCCTTTGTTTGCTTTAATAGCATAACGCCATATAAATATTAAATATAATGCAATGCTATACACTCTATAACATGATCTGTTATGGTTAATGGTGAAAGAAATGTGAATTACAATAAACTAACAGCAGCGGAAGAAAAAATCATTATAGGTAAAGCCACAGAATTTCCGTTTACTGGCAAATATGATGGTTTTTATGAAGATGGGACATATATCTGCCGAAGATGTAACGCTCCCCTTTTTTCGTCAAAGAGCAAGTTTAGCTCTGGATGCGGATGGCCAAGCTTCGATGCAGCATTGCCAAATTCAATAGAGCGTTTACCAGATCCCGATGGAATGCGAACAGAAATAGAATGCGCAAACTGTGGCGCTCATTTAGGGCATGAGTTTATAGGGGAGCATTTGACCGACAAAGATACCCGGGAGTGTGTCAATTCGTTATCAATTCAGTTTATTTCAAAGGAAAAGGAGTTGCCAAAAACAATTTATGAATGATGATATGACTGAAACCGCAACATTTGCAAACGGGTGCTTTTGGTGCACAGAAGCAGTATTCAAAAGGCTTAAAGGAGTCAAATCTGTTCTACCCGGATATGCAGGAGGAACGGTAAAAGACCCTTCCTATGATCAGGTCTGCGCAGGAAATACCGGACACGCAGAATCAATCCAAATAAAGTTTGATCCCAAGGTAATACCTTTTGAAAAGATTCTCGACATCTTTTGGCACACCCATGACCCAACCACCCCCAATAGGCAAGGCAATGACATTGGCACACAGTACAGATCTGCAATCTTTTTCCATAATGAAAAACAAAAAGAGATTGCAGAGAAGTCAAAAAAAGACCTTGAAGATAAGGGCGTATATAAAAATTCGATTGTGACAGAAATCACTCCAATCAAAAATTTTTATGTTGCAGAGGATTACCATAAGGATTATTATGACAATCATCAAGACGCTCCCTATTGCAATTATGTGATTGATCCCAAAATTCACAAGCTACTCCAACGCTACGGATCTGACGTGATAGAAAAATACAAATAGCTATAGCATATGGCAAGAAGGCAGTTACCTTAGCCTTTGCTATTTTACGTCAGTTTTTCTTATCTTGTGCAGTATAGAAAGTGCATTCCATAATACCAGATGGTTTCCAACACCAAGACTCTAATTTTTAAAAAATGTAAATGCCGAAACCTGTGAACAAAGAAAGAAAGAAAGAAAGATTGTATTTGTTATATTTGATAAAAAGATAAAAAAATTATTTGC
>JADDOQ010000192.1 GCA_016782315.1 Nitrososphaeraceae archaeon
TGACATATTCTGCAAAATCTGTAAACTTGGTAGCAGGAGGTATTGGGCAAGGAATAGTACATGAAGACAATTCTTTGCTGTCGAACAAATCCAAAGGAGTAGACATTGTAGATGGTCATAAATTGCTAATCGACGGTCCGCGATTGTACAATATTGCAAACCATCAATCATATGATGGAACCCACTCGCTTACAATCGATATCAAAGGAAAAGGTTTTCAGGCATACACATTTACGTTTGGATAGGTAAACCTGATTTAATGTACATAAATTTTTCAATAAATTGTTCTAAACCTCCAACATATTGATGTTTGGGAGACCAGGGTATCAGACCAATCTAACACTCTACAACCACCACCAACTGAAATTCTTTAATACATAGTCAAGCAAGAATATCTTGCAAAACACATCATGATAAAACTGTCTCGCAGAGAGTAAGGGTTAGAGTGTGAATGCATTTCTTCTAACCTATTGCTCCCACTGTTGACAGTATATCCCCCATTTGCATTTTCATTGTCCTTATCGTCACATTATTCCAAACAAAAGACCCAGAGTATAAGCAAGAAGAGGACACCTTATCTAGTTTATGATTTGCAAAACCAATAATACATACTATCAAACGTAAATCAAACTTATGGACAAATTGCGTCAATTGTCCCATAGGATATCCAATATACATCGTTACTATAAAGTAGAGTTGGTTTGGTGAGAACAAATACAGATTTGTTTCTATTTGATATTCTAAAATCAGTCACATTATTGATAAAACCTGTCAAATGTCCTCTCTTTTTCTGCAATAACCCATGTTATGTTAATGAGGTACGCTTTTTGCTGTATCTGGCTATATCTAAAGTCCAATGATTCATCACCAACAATAACAAATACAGCTTAAATTGTGCCAACAGATTTGGAGAACAGTGGCAAACTTTAAACCAGACAAATATCCGCTATCCCCGTAGTATGGTTTTTTCGTTACGAATCTTATGACATGGACTGTATTATGTTGTATAGGGTGTGGTTTTTTGCCTTCATGTTTGCAATAGTAATAGTAGTAGGTAGTAGGTAGTAGTTGTCGATATCAACATCATAAAACTAACAGTCTACCTGCTGCCGACAGTGTTATGGATAAATGTTGCATCCTTTGATTTATCTATGCCATGGCCCAGGATATAATTTCAATCATATTGCAGGATTTGTTCTCATTTTTAAACACCTTTGGAGACGATCTTTTAAGGTCATCTATAGCCCTTTTTGTAATAATTGATCCTATTGGTACCATCCCTTTGTTTGCCACCATTACTCAAAAAATGAAAAAAAAGAGCGCGATATGGTATCAAAAACTGCCGTTATTACTGCAGGCGCCTTGTTAATGATCTTTGCAGTAGCAGGGAACCAGATTCTGTCAATCTTTGGAATCACAATTTCCAGTTTTATGATTGCAGGTGGCATACTGCTTTTCATAGTCTCAATAGAGTTGCTAACTCATGGTGCATGGAGATTTGGTGGAACTGTTTCTGATGAGTCGGGGGTTGTTCCATTGGCATTTCCATTACTGGCAGGCCCAGGTGCCATTACTTCCGTCATACTGTCTTTTCAGACTGCCGGATTGGCCGTAACAATGCTCTCAATTGCAATTGTAATAGGAATTACATTTGTCATTTTTTATTTGACATCGCCTATTTACAGAATACTTGGAAGGCGCGGTTCGTTAATCATTACCAGAGTGTTTGCGGTTTTAGTTGCAGCAATTGCAGTTCAATATGTTGTGGATGGCTTGAGGACAATTGTCTAAATGACTAATATTGTTATTATAATGACAAGGGTATTTAATGACGGTGGCGACAACGCACCCAAAGACCTTACTCTCAATAAAGTAAAAGACACCCTTAATCGCAGCCATAGATATAGCCTAAGATCATTTAAAACTAGTCAATGCAAACAAAAGTTAAGAATAATGTTTTGGCTACTTTCCTCCAGCATGGAATATCTCATTCAGGCTAACCGCTGAGCCCCCAGGCCGTGGACCACCACCAATCACATATATCTCATCTCCGATAGAAGCAGCTGCCAATCCATGCCTTGCTGTTGGCATAGGGGATTCAACAGTCCATTTGTTGTTTGCTGTGTCATATTTTTCGTTATTATCAAATGTGCCTGATGGTTGTTCACCTCCCAACACATAGATGGATCCATTGACCACTGCAGAAGCCAAGCCACCTCTCTTGGAAGGCATTGGTTCCAGTACTGTCCACTTGTCTGTTTTTGGATCATAAACCTCATTGGTATCAACATTGGCAGACATTCCGTTAGCCCTTCCGCCCATAACATACAGTTTACCATAAACTACAGCAGATGTGAGGTGTTCCCTTGCTGTTGTAGGCATGGGTGACTTTTCAGACCATGCATCAGTTGTTGGGTCATACGCCAGAAGGCTGTCCAATGTTTTTTGATTGTCAACGCCACCAACCACATACAAAATACCGTTGACAAAATTTGCAGTCATAGCACCACGAGCACCAGGAAGGTTTGCACCTTGAGTCCAATTGTTATAATCAGGGTTGTATATGTATAATTTGTCGGATATGTTGTCCCTATCAAGATAGCCACCTCCAACAACATACAGTTTTCCATCAAAAGATGCAGCAGATGCCGCTGTATGATCCAATGGCTGTGGCAACGGAGCCACAGTTGTCCACTTATTTGCAATGGGATCATAAACATCCACAGCAGAAACAGTACTACGACCGTTTTCAAAGCCACCAATAACATATATCTTGTTATCCAAGACAGCGCTGGTGATTTCAGATCTTGCCGTTGTCATAGGTGCTCCATTAGACCAGTACGATTCGGCATATACAGCAGCAGATGCATTATTAAAAATCAAATACGGTGAAAACAAAAATAAAAACAATATACTCAATCCAAGAATCGAATTAACTATCAACAAGCAATTATCAACTAAAGTTACACGTTGATATAAAGATAGAGAAGTTGTCTCCAATGTCTCAGGCATTCTCAAATAAATCCGGAAATCAAGGTTTTGTGCCCTGTCTCTGACAGTTTATCTCCCGATAGCACAAAAGTTATATCCTAAATGCAGGGATGTGTTGCCATATAACCTATCAACAAAGAACAAAATAAAAATACAGATGTCCCTTGTTTTGCGGAGGAGACCATGCAGCCGCTCTTTGACCCGGCCAAGAAAGGCCATAATAATGAAAATGTCCTCGTTATCTTAGACATTTAAATAATTCCAAGAGAATGGCAGCAGCAGCTGTCTGCCATTGTGTTTTTTTATTAACCTAATAACTTGCTAACACATACAACGGTTCACAAAAAGATTCAGCTAAATGTCTATCTGTTTTAAAGTTTGTTACACCACACTATACTGTAAAGAGTGTTTATTTTCGTATAATGCAAATTTATAACAAATATACAATACCTGTGCCTCAAAACCTGCTGCAGCGAATCGACAGAACTTCTTCTCCAGCGCATATAGGCAAGCTTAGAAACGCAGTAGATTTTATTGCCCCACAAAACACCCCGGTTCTTGCCTCGGCAGACGGTAAGGTAACATATGTCAAAGACGACTCCAATGTTGGAGGCTCTGATCCATTATATTGGAACTATTCAAACTTCATATCAATTACGCACCACAATGGAGAGAACACCAGATACGACCACTTGGGATACAACAGTGCAAAGGTAAGGTGGGGTCAACAGGTTCTAGCGGGCCAGGAGATAGCCAGGGTTGGCATGACA
>JADDOQ010000193.1 GCA_016782315.1 Nitrososphaeraceae archaeon
CTAGCAACATTTTTGCTGTTTTCGGGTAAAAGTATTGAGGAGATAGTGGGAATGTTTAGGAAATTGCCTGATTTCAATGAGCGGATAACAAGGTATCAGCTAGAGCATTTGTCGGGAAAGGCTGGCAGCTCAAAAAGGTATTTTGTACCTTCATGCGAAAAAATAAAAATGGAAAATCTGTGCCATGAAACAAACGTGTGCAAAGGCATTACTAATCCTGTTCAGTTGTTGAGCAGAAGAATAATGGGTAGCTAACATGTTTTCCTCCTCAAACAACGGCAAAAGTGATTTAAAAGGGATTGCGAATGTCTCAAAAGAAAAAGAGACCATTTTGGAAGACGATGTTGGAGATTCACAATACTTTCGCAATAACCAAAAATGGTTGAAAAAAACATATAAAAAATATTATTTTAACTTTTTTGCAAACATAACTTTGCCTAAAAAAATCCATTTACATGAGTTTGGATTCCGTCACTTTGACGATGACAAAATGCACCGCCATCTCTCATTTAAAAACTCCGGCGAACTGTATGCGTTTGTTCTAAAGTTTGCCCCCTCTGACATTTATTGCTCCTCCTCTTTTTATAACCGACCCACCGAGCCTATGGATAAAAAGGAGTGGATCGGTTCGGAACTGATTTTCGATATTGACGGAAAAGACCTGCATCTTGAATGCGCCATTGCCCATAACTTTACAAAATGCAATGTTTGCAAATTTATAAACAAAGGCGTTTTAGAAAAATGCACCAATTGCAACAGTTCCAAATTACATACAATAGACATCCCCTGCAAAAACTGTATGAATTCTTTGAAAAAAGAGGTTACAAAGTTGTTGAGTTTTTTAATGGGGGATTTTGGAATTGAAAGGAGCGGAATTTTTGTTTATTTTTCGGGCAACAATGGATTCCACTTGCATATTGTTGATGGCAATTATTATCCGTTGCTTTCAAATGAGAGATCTGAGATAGCAAGTTATCTTTTGGGCAAAGGATTTAAAATGGAGACCTTGGGCGTAAAAAAAACCGATGATAATAAAATTGTCCCACTATTGAAAAACAGACAACTTTTGGAAGCTGGGTGGAGAGATAGAATCCTGAAAAAACTTAAAATTAGTTTTTACTCTGGTAAAAACTCTGATAGCGCTTTTATTAGCCAGATAGAAAAATTAGAAAATGCCATGAAATGTGATTTCCAACAAATGGTTTCAAAGACCGTTGATGATCTTTCCGTAAAAATCGACCCCATGGTCACAATGGATATTCACAGAATTTTCAGACTAGCTGGGTCATTGAATAGCAAAAGCGGTCTCGCCAAAATCCTTTGTAATGACCTTGACTCTTTTGATCCGTTTAGCGAGGCCTGCTTTTTTGACAAATCAAAAGTAGAAATTACTTGTTTTGCTCCTGTATCTCTTGTATTTAAGGGAAAAAGGTATGCCGTAAATGAGGGCAAAAACCATGTTCCGGAGTATGTCGCTGTTTACTTGATAAGCAAAGGCCTTGCAAACATCAATTCAAAGGACATCCAAGATGAAAGAAGATAATTATCACAATTTTGATAATGTTCCGAAAGAATGCGGTTTTGAGAATCCATTTGGGGAGAAATGGGTTGTATCCTTCATCAAATTGGGTAATTTAAAAAAAATCTACTATAGGCAATTTTTTGCTGCCGGTTTTTACGAGGCATACGATAGGGTCATGACGTTTGTCGAAAAAACTAACTATAAGATACTTTGGTACAAAGAGAAAAGAAAATGCGGGGCGCATTTCACAAACAAAGAAATTCCATACCTTGAGTTTGTTTGCACATTTTGCAACAATGAATTTAACAATATTGAGCCAATAAGATGCAATTTTGAAAATGGCAATCAATGCAAATCGGAATTCTGTTCTTTGCATTGCAGGCAAGAACACTTTTACCTTATGCACATTAAAAGAAAGAACTGTTGAGTATTTCGCAGGTCATTCTATTAATCTTAAATATGATTGTACCAAATCGCCATCCACTACACCCTGAACCACAAAGGGATCGCCTGACTCTAAAACAATATCCATAGCCACCGCGTTATACGGTATATCAAATTTTTCAATAACGTCTGGATTTTCTGTTTCAAAAATTTTTACATCCTTGTTGCTGTCTTTTATCCTAAAGCCCATTATTTTGTCTATTTTCCTATTTCCTGAACCTCCACCTCGTCCACCTGCCGATCCTAGTGACTCTTCCACCATTAAAACAAACACTACGTTTTCTGACTCTCTGCTATCTCTGTTTAGTGTTATGTCATTTGAAGAAACTATGAGTTTTCTTTTTGGTATCTGTAAAACCTGGTTCAACCGAAATTCCATATCCATAGGAAATAAGATGTATTCGAGTAAAAAAATCTGCTGAATGATGGATCCTTTTTTTAACCATGTAGTAGAAATAAATAATCTTTGCTAAATGAGTTACCTTATGTCGGTAGGTGCCAATAACAATAATACCCTGATGACCGTAACTTGGAATGATGAGCCTGTTTACGTCAAAATGATAGATCAGACAAAACTTCCTGAAACTTTGGAATATATTATTTGTAAAAATCATTATGAAATATGCGATGCCATAAGAAATCTGTCCATTCGGGGTGCTCCAGCAATCGGTGTCGCAGGTGCAATGGGTCTTGCTCTTTGTGCACATAACCATGTCTCTGATAACAAAAATGATTTATTGTCCGATCTCGATTCTGCCTATAAAAACCTTGTTGAGACTAGGCCCACTGCAGTCAATTTGAAATGGGGTCTAGATAAAATATTGGAAGTGTCCAATAGGTATGAAACTGTTTTCGAAATAAAGGAAAATGTAATTAAAACGGTGAAAAAAATGTCTCAAGACGATATTGAGACAAATAAAAATATGGGCAAATTTGGATCAGATCTGATCAATACTGGAGATGTTATAATGACACATTGCAATGCTGGTGCATTAGCTACTGTATCATACGGAACCGCGCTTGGAGTTATAAGGTCTGCCAAGGAATCCGGAAAAAAAATAAGCGTATTTGCAACAGAAACAAGACCCGTTATGCAGGGTTCGCGCCTAACCGCCTTTGAACTGGTTCATGATGAGATTGATGTAAGTCTGATTCCAGACACTGCTGTTGGATATCTGATGAATAACAAAATGGTTGATAAGGTAATAGTGGGTGCCGATAGGATACTAAAAACGGGCCATGTATTCAATAAGATTGGAACATATCAAATCGCCCTATTGGCCAATTCTCATAGTATTCCATTTTATGTGGCTGCACCCCTTTCCACTTTTGATTTAAAAAATAGCATAGATACCGTTGTTATAGAGGAAAGGTCTATAGATGAGGTGGTCCAAATTGCGGGCAAAAGAATCGCACCAAAAGGGGTTAGAATCTTTAACCCTGCGTTTGATTTGACTCCGCCAAACCTAATTACAGGCATAATAACTGAAAAAGGGGTTTTAAATCCTCCTTTTGAAAAAAGCATTTCTGGGGTGTTTGGAATGGGTGACATCTCTTCCTAATTTTAACAATCATCGAAAAAAATTTAAAAAGCAGTTAGGCACAATTTGAATGGTGGCTACGCAGCAAGTTTCAAAGGAGCAAATATTTTCAGAATTGCGCAAATGTATGGATCCTGAAGTTCCAGTCAATGTTGTTGACCTGGGTTTAATTTATGGTGTAAATGTATCGGATAAAAATGATGTTGATATAAAGATGACCATGACCACTAGGG
>JADDOQ010000053.1 GCA_016782315.1 Nitrososphaeraceae archaeon
TAGCTCATATCTGCCTAAATATGCTAATTTAGCTCATCTTGTTGATGAGTGCTTTCGTGTACTAAAAGGAGGGGGTAAAGTTATCTTTCATGATTTTATTTTTCCCGATAGGGCGGTTTTTCGTAAACTATGGAAATTTTACTTTAAGATACTTAAACAGGCAGGCAGGTATATAAAAAGTTGGAATGATGTTTTTAATAAACTGGACTCTTTTATCATGACATCAGGTTGGTATAACACCTTGCCCGAAATTTTATTTAGCAAAGGATTTACAAATATTACATCCGAGTCTCTTACATTTGAAACAGCTGCAATAATGTCGGCAAAAAAACCATGAATAACGACTCTAGAATTAATGAGTGGTATGTTCCGAAATTTGGCCCTGTTAAATTTAGAATTTTCATCGGTATGCTGTTTTTACCGTATACCGGAATGTGCGTATCATTTGTCGTTTTAGGTGGATTGATGTCTGATTATGTGGATATGGAAAGACTGTTTGCTATTTCTGTGATATATTTTGTTTCATTGGGAATTGCTGCGCATCTTGCGGACAATATCGGATCTAAAATGATAAAGCCTTGGGGAGTGTTGTTTTCTAAAAAACAAAGTTGGATACTGATAATGATTTGTTTGTTTTTTTCTTATCTGTTGGCATTTTATTATATAATTTATTTTACTCCCTTGCTTTTAATAATCTGCATTCTTGAAAGTTTTTTCTTATTTGCTTATAATTTTGAAATACTCAATGGTTTTTTCCATAGAGATTTTTGGTTTTCTATTTCATGGGGTATGTTACCTTTTGTTGCTGGATTTGTAATTCAGACTAACTCTATTGCGGACTCTGCTTTATTGTTGTCTTTTATTCCTTTTATCCTGAGTTATTTGGAAATAAGACTTTCTCGACCATATAAAACATATAAAAGAAAAAAAATAAACATGGAGAAAACTAGACTTTATGAGAAATGCTTAAAGATATTAAGCCTTGGAACTATATTTAGCACAACGATATTATTTGTTTTGAAAATTATTGTTTTTTAGAGATCTGATTCTTTCCATATGGATAGATATATTCAATAACACTCTATCTTCTATTTTGAATAAATATGCAAATAGGATAACTTAACTGTTTTAATCCAAAGATAAAGATAACGTTACATTTAGTTGAAATTTTTTTTATAAAACCCCTTTGAATTGTGGTTTAGCCGTTTTTCAAATATGGGGGGAAATTTTGGAGATCAGCTGTGATTTTGTCATTGCACCAATAATCCTGTCTACTGCTTGACCATTTTTAAATACGACAATTGTAGGAATGCTTTGTATCCCAAGTACATTGGATGTGTTTGTATTGTCATCCACATTTAGTTTTCCAAACACTGCTTTACCGGCAAGCTCACTTGATAATTGATCAATGACTGGGGAGACCATCCTACAAGGACCACACCATGCTGCCCAAAAGTCCACAATTAGTAAAGGATATTTGTGAACAGATTCATTGAAATTAAAATCAGTTAGCGTAATGGGTGCATTGGGATATCTTTCTTTATTTGACATGTAATTTGCTCCGTTGCTGTTCCTTCTTTCCCTGTATGTTTTCATTTTTCTCTGCATAATCTCTTTAAATTCATCATCCCAATTTTGCAAGATTATTTTACTGTTATACTGTATGTAATGTGTTTATTATACATTATTGGATAGACTAGTACTTTAGTTCATGCCATTACAATAAAAGCCCTAAAGAGAATGCCAAAATACAATCGAAAGATAACAATGAGACAAAAACAAACCAATCAAATTGGCATCCTGTTAATGTTTTTTTAAAAAAATAAGATCTTGCATGTTGGTTATGGTTATTAAACTTAAAAAAAGGTTACTACGTAATTTTCTATGTCTGTATTTCATAACTTAAATTTCTATTGGCAGTCATAGTTGACACTATATGGTTAATATGCTGCCATTGAATTATGTATTGCATATCCTGTCGATGTATATGTTTAATTGAATTAGCCGTTACTTTTTTTTATTAAATATCCTAAAAATGAACTGTACTTTATTGGCGTATTATTATGTGTAACATGGTTGTATTTTCGTATATTTGTTTAATTCGATACCTAGTTTGGGATGGCAAACAGCGAAGATATCCTAATTAAGTAATGTATCTATAGCTAATTTTAATTCTTGTAAAAAAAATCAATTGATATTTGGAAAATAATAAACAATAAATTGCTTTATATACGAATTAGTTTTTTATATGTTACTATTTAAAAGATTTAAGTAACCTTTTTGATGTTAAAATACGATACAGGATTGTTAAATATGCCTATACATCAAAGATGTAATACCTAAGCAAAAGAAACAAGTACCTGAACATTAAAAATATCCATTATTATAATTTTATAATCGAAATTGGAGTGGGATCTTGACAGTCTATGGCGTCATAAAAACCTGAATATTTGTGTAAGAAACTGCAATATGGTAAAACATATCTTTATCGGCATTTTCATTGAAAAACCAATCATATAATTTTTATAAGACAATGGGGCATATAATAAATATATGAAAAAATTCATAGAGACCTTTGATAAAAGAAAGGGTTCATCTAATCCGGAAAATGGCACCAGAAGAATACAAAGAGAGACAGACGGAATAAATCATCTTCAAATATTTTATAATGGTAGTTGGAGACATGATATAAAATGTAAATTAAAGACCAATAAGGACTGTACAATTGAAATATAGTCTTTTATCATTTCAAAAAATGCCACCAAAGGCATACGATTTAAAAAACTGAGAATAACGACAAATTATGCTTTGGGCATTACATCTTAACAATAAAAAAGTCTGGATTGACCTATTTTATCTATATGGTGATAAAATTGAATTTTTTAATCATTGAGTACATTTGAAGTTAGTTATAGTCCACATGGATTATACTCCATGATTTATGGTTTTATTAAAAACTGGTTACGGAATAAATATTATTAAAAAGGGGATATTGTATGGACACATATTGGTTTTATATGATTCGTCTCTGTGTTTTTGATAGGAGAACTTATATGATGTCTCTTAATTTATAGGAATACGAAAAAAACGATTTATGGAAAGTGCCCAAATTGTAGGACGAAAGGGCAACTGGATGTAATATCTAGTAATCCTGGAAAAGAAAAATTCAAATGTAACTCATGTTACCATAAGTTTGGTATGTCTGATCTATAACTTATATTTTTTAGTATTGGTTTTCTTTATGTATTTTTAAAATGAGTTATCTTATGCATATAAAAAATTTATTGTAAAATAACATATGCCAGATTTATGTTGTCATGCAAATAATTTAATATTGTGAATAAAAAATTTAATTTAATTCAATTCAATTTTTTTTTACTGCAAATTGTTAAATGAAACTATAATTGTTTGATAAGGTAATATATTTTTCTGAGTTACCAAAAGATTCTAAAATAACCCAACCCCATTCTTTATTTTAGTATTACCTGTTTTGGTATTTTATGGCTAATTGGTTATCTAATACTTTATAAACGGCTTTACTTTCCAATTATGGCTTTATTTATATGCAATCTTTATTTTTGCTATTGATCATAAGGCAAAAAACCACGTAATCATTAATGGGCTTCTAAAAGAATGTATACTTTAAGCCGATTAATGGTTAATTTCCTTATTTGTAACAATCCATATTTTCAACGATTTTTTTTCCTTTTATCAGGACACATGCCATGGATATTGTTAGGTTTGATACTGTGTCATCATATGGAAAAGTGTTAATTTTTTTCTTCTTTTTGTAATATTTGTATTTTTAGTTGATTGTTTTTTTTAATTTGTCAATTTTTTAATACGCCTTTTAGAGAAATGTATGACAAAAGTATATATTATTTATTATGGCAATGAGTTAAATTATTTGGGTAGTTGTTGATTTGATATAAAATAGACAGTAAAATTTAAAATGCTATAGTTTCAATACTACATATGGCTGCTACTTTTTTAGTTTTCTATAGATTTAAAACAATGACTCCTGAAGAAACAAAGAAAGCAAATGAACAATGGAAGGATATTAAAAAAAGTCTACCCACTGGAATAGAACTTATGGGTGAGTACAATCACGCATGGGGGACAGAATATAATGGATTTTTACTTTTTGAAGCCGATAGTAGTGATGATTTTATGGATTGGTGGGCCAAATTTAAAGATGGTATCAGATGGTATGTAGATCATACGCATACAATTACAGCAAGAAGAAAATGATTTCGGATACTTTTTTTGGTATTTGAAGATAACAGTTTTATTTTACAATGTATGGAAATAATGTAATGGGATTTAATGCCTTTGTTTTGATTAATTGTGGTCTTGGTTCGGAAACAAGGGTACTAGATGAAATTAGGGTTCTGAACTATGTAGAAAAAGTTTATCGAGTATATGGCGTATATGACATTATAGTTAAAGTTGCCGCAAATGACAAAGAAGATTTGCAACGAAAAATTCTGTTACTAAGAAGAATCGATGAAATCAAATCTACATTGACCTTGTTAGAACTAAATAAGTGATATATTAAACATATTTAAATTCTATATTTGGTCATTTTGTTACATGCTTTTTGTTTTTTATAAATAATATTATTTTTATTTGAATCAATTGGATCATTTTTAAATAACTGAATTGATTTGATGCAACCTATTTCCTTGATATGGGGATGATTTATTTGATGTATGTTAAAAAAATTTTAAGTTTATTCCCAGGCTGTGATATTTATTTCATTGATGGTTCTAGGGACATCCTTCCATTTTTTGGATATAGTAGCCATTATCCCTGATACTTTTTTCAACCATTGGTGGGGCTGCCTGGATATGGCAGAATTGACATTCTTCTTGAGTCATTTTTTGTTCTCCTTGGTCAACATTTTGTAAAAATTCTTTGCCATACTCTATTGCTTTTTCGTGTGGGGTGTTTGCTTCTACGATGACATCAAAATGCATTATTCTACCATCTTTTTTTGTAACATATGTATCATAAACTGCGCATTCCATAACTTTAATTGATTGTTATTCTATTTATTTTATTTCATTGATTTATCTTTATGGGGTGTTAAAAAAGTAAATATGTTTACTCTTATCATATCTCTATTAGGGAGATCTTTTCATTATTGATTTTATTTTTTTCCAGTCCTATAGGTCTAGGTCATATTACTAGAGATATGGCGATTATGAATAAACTTGTACAATTATATGGTTACAGTAATTTTGGGTTTGTTACAGGGTCTTCCGCATATGAATTTATTTTTAATGTGAATAATTCTGTAAAACATAATAAAATGTTTATATCGAATTTGTATAAACCACCTAATTTTTCGATAGTAGACGGAAAATTAAACAACGGTTTTCTATGGTTATTGAAATATCTTTATTACTATGCCAATTGTAAAAAAAAATTAAAGGATTTCTTTTACTCTCATGACTTTCCACACATTCTCGGTGATTTGATAATAAGTGATGAAGATTTTGCTATATTATCATTCACTAAATACCATGAAATAAAAAAAATATTTATCACGGATGTGCTAAACACCGAATTTGGCAAATCTTTTCTATCGTCCAAGTTTGAGAAAATTCTTAATGAATCAATGCGCAGTTTAATTAGATCCTCTGAATGTGTTATAATTCCGGAGTTGGGTGAAGACAAAGACAATCTTTTTTATGTTGGGCCTATTGTTAGGGAAATTAGTAATACCAGGGACGAATTGAGAAAAAAATTGTCATTTGACAAGAAAACCGTTTTAGTATCTACTGGAGGAACCCATGCAGGATTGTATCTATTAAAAAAAACCATTGAATCGTTTTCTCGTTTAAAGAATAATCATGAATATGATTTAGTTGTTTTATCTTCTTATGGCGATATGTTACCAAAATTAAGTCAAAATTGTAGATATGTTGGATTTACAGACAATGGCCATGAATACGTTAAAGCGGCAGATTTAGTTATATCCCTCGCAGGAAAATCAACAATTGATGAAAGTATGGTTTATGGTACCCCTGGTATATTTATTCCAATAAAAGATCATTTTGAACAGGAACATCGTGCTAATTCGTTGGGATTAAAATACGATGATGTTTTTAGATTGGATGGGCTTATGGAGGAAAAACTTTCTAGTACTAGTCATACTGAAACAAAGAAAGTTGAAAACGGTGTTTTAAGGGCTGCTAAACTAGTACATAAAATTTTAAATTATTAATAACTCGATGATTTATTATTTTATATTGGAACGGCTGATAATAGTAAAATTTGGAGGGTCTGCTTTAGGTATCGATGGTTTAAAAATACCTATTGTAATCCGCAGGATTAAGGAATTAAAAAGGAATGCCAAGATTGTATGTGTATTTTCTGCCCCACTAACGCATTATGAGGGAAGAAATCTATCCATGACTGACGTTGCTATTAGAGTATCTAAAAATTATGCTTCACTTAATCCTGTTGATATTGATATTCTTAAAGGAGTTTACCTGAAAATATCTGACAAGTATTTGCCATATGACTACAGACAAAAGTTTGCATCTGACTTAGAAAAATTCACCAAGATTGTACTAGTTTCACTTAAACAGGTAGCTGAAAATAGGCGATTTGTGGACGTCAGTAGATCAAGGATACTTGCCTACAGTGGTGAAATTGTTATATCTTGCCTAATGAACTATATCTTGAAAAGCAATGATGTTAATTCTGAATCTGTCTCTGTAGGTGAATGGCCTATTGTTACCGATGACAATTTTGAAGCGGCCAATTTTATGTTGGATGAATCCAAAAAGCATCTGAACTCTTTGGTCGATTTGTTGGAATGCCATGATGTTTTGTGTATTGGCGGATTTATTGGGAAAACGATTGATGGTTTAGAAACTACATATGAAAGAGGTGGTTCTGATCGAACAGCTGCAGATCTAGGCATTTTACTTTCTTCTAGTTATGATGTCCTTATTGATTTTGAAAAAGATAATGCCGTTTTAAGTGCAGACCCTCGAATTATTTCAGATAATTTGCAATATGTAGAATCTCTTTCATACAATGAGGCTAAACTAGCTGGAATGTTTGGTATGAAAATACTGGACCCTGTAGCTATAAAAGATATTGATGATAATAACCTGGATATACCAATTGTAATAACAAATATTTCCGACCCTGGCCGTTTTACAAAAATTAAAAAACAAATATCCTTTGAGGAAATGGAGCGTGAATCTAAAATTAAAATAGTCACTGGAAAAAGAAACTGCGTTATAGTCCGAATGGAGTCTATTGCCGCGTCTCATCTGGTAGCATTATTAGAAAAACAACGACAATACCATGATTTTGTAAAATTGTCGCCTTATAGGCAAGATAATTATGAAATCACCAGGTTTTTGTTTTTAGATGCGGATTATGTTAAAAGGCATGAAAAAATTTTTCGGTCTTTTTATTCTAAAGCGGAAATGGTGTATGCAAGAGGTGTTGTTACTCTTATCGGTGATTCAATGTGGAAAGTTCCAAAAATTGTATCTGAAACAAGCAGTATAGTTAGTCAACAAGATATAAACATACTAAACATAGATGCACAAGAGGAAACTTCAAGAATTCTTATAGTTGTTGAAGATAACAGTGTTGAGGATGTAATAAAATCGATACATTCAAAAGGCACAATTATAAACTAATTGAATTTATCTAATGAAAACTAATGTTGGAAAGTAAAAAAATATGGATTAACGGGGAGTTGATAGATTATGACGAAGCCAAAGTACATGTATTAACTCATGGATTACATTATGGAACAGGCGTATTTGAGGGAATAAGATCTTACGCTACTGATGATGGCGCTACAATTTTTAGGCTTGATGATCACATAAAAAGATTGTTCAATAGTGGCAAAGCTTACTTTATGCATTTTGGGTGCAACAAAGATGAACTTAGACAATCTATAATAGACACTGTAAAAGCCAATAACGCTGATGAATGCTATATTAGAATAATTGCATTTTATGGCTATGGTAAACTAGGTGTTAATCCTTTACCAAACAAGGTTTCTATTGTTATTGCTGTTTTGAATTGGAGTGAGCATATAAAAAAAGAAAACAGGGAAGAAGGGATTACAACTATGGTCTCATCTTGGATGAAGTTGGATGTAAGAACAATGCCAACTCATGCTAAAGGTGTTGCAAATTATGCTAATTCTGCATTAGCTAGGATGGAGGCCATAAAGTCGGGTTGTGATGAGGCATTAATGATAAATTCCAATGGGTTTGTTGTAGAGGCCAGTGCAGAAAATATCTTTTTGGTAAAAGATGGGGTACTATATACTCCCCCGATTTCTACTGGTGCTTTAGAAGGGATAACTCGTGATACTGTTATTGAAATAACAAAGCAAAATAAAATTCCTTTGTGGGTGGATAATATAACTAGGGATGAATTGTATTATTTTGATGAAGCCTTTTTAACTGGTACTGCATCTGAGATTGTACCAATAGGTAAAATTGATCACCGAATTATAGGTGATGGAAATATTGGACCAATAACAAGAAAAATTCAAAATCATTATGGGCAGATAGTGAGAGGTAAATGCAAAAACTATTCTTCTTGGTTGACCTTTGTTAAATAAGCAATCTATTTCTGAATACAAAAATGATTTTTGACTAATTCGAATAACCTGGGATTGATATTTTTAGTTATGCTGGGAGTGAATCTTGCAAATTATGTGCTATTTGTATTATTTTATTGCGATTGTATCTATTCTCTAACTGATCAAGTTTTTAAGAGGCGAGATCTCAAAATAGGTATATGCATATATACTTAACATATGGATTATGAAATTGATTTGTATATTTTTGATAAAGATGTTGCATACCTAAAACTCGTATTAAAATGCCCGCCATCATATTGAATGTATTCATGTTTTATTCCAAATCTTTTGCATTTTTCACTAAAAACCTTTGTTCCAATGAATAGATTGAATTCGTCATCTTTTCCACAATCAAAAAATAATAAATCTATGCTTTTTAAATTATTTCTAAAATTGTCAATCATATTTACAGGATCTTTGTTTTTCCATTCAAGCCATACTTGTTGGTCTATTTCTCCTGTTTTTAGATCAAATGGGAGATTAAGTCCTACTTTGGTGCCATTGGTTTTTTTTGGAGAATAATGAGCTGCCATGGATAATATATTTAGAGTGGTGAGATCACTTTTCTCATTTTTATTTTCTTTATTCCAAAAATTTGTTAACCATTTCTTTGGACCTCCAGCTTTTCTCAGCACCTTAAATGCTAGGGGAAAATCTGGTAAATAGCAATACTCAAACGCTGAATCAAAGGAGTGAGCAGCTATTGCTTTAAACATTTTTGGATATTCCATGCCAATTGTAACTGCTCCATATCCACCAGAAGATTTTCCTAACAAACTTTTATTGGCAATGTTGTATTTGGAATTTACGAAAGGTATGATTTCCTCAAGTATGTAATCTTTATAATGGCCAATTGCACTTGAGTTTATGTATTGACTGCCTCCAAATTTATTAAAGCAATCCACAACAACAATTATCATTTCACCACATTTGCTTTCGCTAATTAGGTTTTCTAGTGTCTGAAAAATTGTTAAAGAAAAGGGATTTTTATTGATGGATGAATAGTTGTTGTTTCCAAATGCTGGCAACAAAAAGACTGTTGGATAACCTTTTGAAAAACTCTTTGAATACCTCTCAGGAAGATAAATTATAATGTCTCTTATATATGGGTCCTTTAGCGGATTGTTTTTTAATACCCTGCTATGGAATTTATCTATTTTTATTTGCCCTTTCAATTTTTATCCATAACTAGGATATCTGTCCTTAATCTTTTTCTTTAGATTTGTTGCTAATTTTTCTGATATGTTTTTATGATATGGATTATTCTCTATGATGTTTTTATTTGTAAATAGAAATGGGCCATATAGATAGTCAATACCTTTTTCTGGGACAGTTGGTTCAAGTGAACCTAAAAATGAATTTAGTTCATTATTTACATAGTCCATATCTTTTCTTGCAATCGTTTCTTGTTCTTGGGATATTTTTTTAAACAAGTTCATTATCATTGGTGGGTCTATTTTTCTATATCCAAATGGAGCCATGTCTTTATTAAACATTTTTTTCATTTTTGATGATTCTATATCTAATTTTGTTCCCGTAATTATTGGTAGGGGTTTGTATAAAGAATCAATTTTTAACTGCCATGCTTCATCAGGACTTGTTATAGTGGCATCAAAAAAACCGTCCTGAATTGATGTTGTAGAAATTATGAAATTCCAATTCTTTGGATTAACTGTGTATTTTTGGAATATGTTTTTAGCTAAAATTTTATCATCAAGTATTTCCATATCTTATAATGATAAATAATTTAATAATAGGTTTGCGATTATAGCAAATACCGCTTATCATGTGTTGATTAACTTGTCCAGTGTAGTAAACGGTGGATTTTTTCCGGTTAATCTAAAAGATGTTGAATTACCTTTTCTACCGTTTTCTTTAATATACCCTAATTTTTTAAATATCGCTAAAGATATCTTTCCACGTTGTCTGTTATTTCCACAGGCCTTTCTTTCTTTATCTTGTAAATCTTGCAAAATAAAGTCTCCTTTTTTTGTTGTTTGGGATAGTTGCTGGCAAGCTTTCCATAACTTTGAAATGTTGGAATCATTTTGTCTTAGCGATCCCATGTGTAATATTCGTGAATGTCTTTGAGTTATTATTTGGGCTGAAAAATCTAGATCATCTGTTTTCTTGTAATATAGATTGTATATGCTTTTTTTTTGGCGTGGATTTTCTTCTATATTGAACCAAAAGTTGTATCCTTCTGGTTCAGCAAAATACTGATTTATGCTCTTGTTTTCTTTTTCATCATGTTTTTTATATGTCCAATTTCTGTTATCATTTAATATTTTCTGAGCGTCATTCAACCTTTCATAATTGACAATAAACTTTTTTCTTTTGTTAGTTTCTAATTTTAGCAGTATGCCACTGTCAACTAAAATGTTTAGGGCAATTGTTAGATTGTTTTCGTAGTGCCTTCCTGATAGTTTTTTTATCTGATCCTCAAACAATACGTTATGAATTCCCTCTCCAATTAAATTATACAATATCCATCTTTTCCATTCCGAAATGGAGGTCACGCTATTTTATCTACCACAAATGATATTCTTATCAATGTTTAGGAGCATTTTATCTTCCCAAGATGTGATGTCATGGATGTCACAGAACCGCATTTTTCACTCCCGGTTATTGTTATATTGCATTCATCCGACTTTATCTTCTCGTCATTAATGCTTGTGCTTTCATTCTTTAGTTTTTGACATTTGTCATTTTCGTTATCTGCTTTAACATACAAAATATCTTGAGAGTTGTTAAGATGCGTAATGCATGCAATGACAAGATCTGTTACTGATGATAATCTGGATACTGAGCCTTTTTTTATTCTATTTGCAGCCAATCTTTATTTTACTGTTGTATTGTTAGGCATGATGGATTTTAAGTCTATCTCTTTATTGTATTTTGAAACACGTGTAACTTATTTTTCATTCATTTTATCACTGTTTCTTTATTGTCTGACGTCAAAAAATCATCTATTTTTGTTTGAATTTGTTGAAATACTTCTTCAATATTTTTATTTCCATCTATGTTAATTAAGCTATACCTTGATCTCATCTTTTCAAATTCTTTTTTTAATGCATATTGATATTTTATAAATGAATCATAAATGTCGTTAGAAATACCGAGATCTACACCTGATTCATAGTAATCTAGGGAGTAGTTTTTTTGAAATACTCTATGTATCAAATTATGTGAATCAACATCTAAATAAAACACCCGATCTGGTTTTATGGCAAAACTAAACAAATTATGCAGCCAGTTTTTGTTTATTCCTCTAACAGAACTTCTTGCTATAAGTGTGTAGATATACCTATCAGAAATTACAATAAAACCCGCTTTTAGCGCTGGAATGATTTTGTTCTCTAGTTGGTCTGCAAAATCTGCCGCATAATATAGGGCCATGGTTCTTTTTCCCAACAAAAAATTTCTTTTTGCTTCTATGATTCCTTTGGAAATAAGATCCGACCTTCTCAGTCCTGCATTTATTACTGCGTGCCCCTCAGCTTCAAGTTTTGTTGTTATTTTTTGTATCTGGGTGCTTCTTCCCGAAGCGTCGGGACCCTCTATTACAATAAAAGATCCTTTTATTTCTATGTCTTGGAGATATTTTATGCCCGATTTTATAAATTTTATATTATTTTTCTTTTTGACTGATTTTTTTAATATCATGCTGTGATTCCACATCTGTATGGTTAACTGTTTTTACTCCAACCTTTTTTTTGTTATTTAATATCTTTAGAATATGTTTTCTTGTTATATTTTGTTGTTTCTCAATATCCATCGTTGCATCAATTACCGTAAATTTTTCTGAGTCTACCATTGATTCGTATTCATCAACAATTCTGCCTTGAAATATTCTATAGCTTTCAAACGCGTCTTTGCTTATCTTCAAATCCATACCTGCTTCATAATGTTTTAACTTTGGCCTTCCTGAGATGATTCTATCAACCGCTATTTCAATTGGTATTCGAAAATAAAAAACTATATCTGGTTGGATGGCGTAATTATAGATGTTTTCCACCCATTTTCTATCACATCCTCTTACAATGTCTCTCGCTAATGCAGTATAGATGTACCTGTCCGCAAGTACAATGTATCCGCCTCTTAATAGTGGGTAGACATTTCTTTCATATCTATCTGCAAAATCTGTGGCATGAAGGAGAGAAAAAGTTGTGGGTGTCAATAACGCCTTTTTCTTACCTTTGGAGGTAATTTCTTTAACGGATGCAGAAGAGTTCCATTCAGTAAGAAAAACATTATATCCCTTTGACCTTAACCATTTCTCTAATAAGTGTATTTGAGTTGACTTTCCTGAGCCGTCAATACCCTCAACTACTATAAGACTACCAAAATCTTTCCTATCCTTAATTTTGTATCTATTAGAAAAATGCAATAAAAAATACCTCTATATTCATAATATGTGTTATCTTTAACCAAAAATACCTTTCCTTTTTGACCCCTTTCTAATCCTGACATTTTTTTGGACAGTAATCAACCACTTCTTTGTCTTATGATGTGTATTCCGTATATGTTTTTGTTAAATGTGTGCATTATATGTTATTTATCGGCTCTGTTCGCTTAAGGTTTTGTTTGTTAGTTTCTCTCATCAGCATCAGTTGATTTTGTTGTGTTGGAAACGGTTATGTCGTTAAATTACCATTGAATTTTTAAATAGTTTTTTTTGCTTACATTTTCAATATTACTGACAATAAATTTTTTTCTT
>JADDOQ010000194.1:0-3204 GCA_016782315.1 Nitrososphaeraceae archaeon
GATTTCGGTCTCCACCATCAGTGTAGAATTTACTTTTTCTATAGGTGCTTCGAGATATTCGTAATGATCCAAATATGCAGAAGACACATTTTTATCTGCACTTTGATAATCATTGTTGTTTTTGATGGATATGATTGCATTATTCAATAGACTTTCAATGGTATCGAAATAAATCTGATACGACCCATTGGCAGAATTGGATTCGGAAACAAAAATATTATTGAATTCGTTTAAATCCCTTTCTATTGCATCAACTAATTTTGAGTATTCTTCGATATTATCGCTTTTGGACACCAAAAGGGTTTTTAGGTTTGCAATAAAAAAGGTAATTTCGTTTGCTTTATCGCTAGTTATGTTGGGTTTTATGGAATTATAAATATAATCAGATTGATTTACTAGGCCTATAGCATTTTCGTAGTCTACCGCCTCATAATCTACCAAATCATTTTCAACGTTATCTGAAGAATTTTTAAAAGTCTGATAAGAAACGTTAGAGTCCTTTAGCAAATAAGATAGAGTTTGAGACTGGATAATAAAATACTCTTGCTTGGACAAAGAATCTTTCAATATGGAATGATAACCATTTATAATGTTTTTAGCGCGAATTATCTCATTTTTAGCTAATGACGAATCTTGGTCTGCTTTGATTTGAAGCGGAATATCGGTAAGTAAATTCTCCAGGTTTTTAGATTTGTTCTCATCCACAGCATTAGCAAGGCTCTTTATTGTTGGAAAAGTTACAGAGTGAGGGATATAGGAATGCTCAAACAGCAAAGTATTGTTTCCCTTGTTTATTTTGTCCAAAACAATATCAAGTTGAGTGGTTATCCTATGGAGGTTAATATTTAAAACTAAAAGGTCTTCACCTGAAAGCGAAATAGGTTTTTTTTCCGTGGTAAGATTTTCTTGTCCTTTTACAAAACCATCATTGTTAATAGATATGCTTAGCGCAAATAACAGGATGAAAATACCACCAAACAACTTTAGCATATTTTTGTTCATCGAAAACCTGGCAATAGTAGCAAAAACAAACGACAAGAAAAACACTGAAATTCCCTTCTCTAAATTACAATTCTTTAGCATTATTAGGCAAACCTAATTTTTATTTAACGATATTTAAACATTACACGCCAATATGTTTATAAATACCAATGAATGATAAAAACGCACATAATCGCCAATTTAATTCATATGGTTATCCGCTCATATAAAATTTAATTATTTACTCCTAAAGAATAAGGTTTTCCAAATTTCCTAACATTTCGCTTTATCTTCGCCTTCTTCCTCGCTGCATGCCTATATATTTTGTATAATCCAAATCTGCTCCATAATGATTGAATGTAAACCCAAGGGAATTTTTTTACCAATATTGTCATTTTAACCTGTTTCTAACCATTGAGGATAACTACAATCATTAGAGCAGAACAAGCAAAATAGATGACAGCACAATCAAAAGTATTTTGGTTGATGTTACACCTTTGCTATTTTAGATCCTAGTGAGAGGTCTTTTATAATAGTTTATTCATCAAATTAAAGCAATAAATGAATATAAAATCATATAATAATATATTACAATTCAAGAACTTAATTATTCTTTTTTAATGTAAAATGTGATTTTATGATAAAAAAAAGGAAATAATCGGATTTATTCGTCAGTGCCTGCGAATGGATCAAATATTTCTTCTGCTGTTGGATCAGAGGTTCCTTCTTCTGCTGTTGGATCAGAGGCTCCTTCTTCTGCTGTTGGATCAGAGGTTCCTTCTTCTGCTGTTGGATCAGTGGCCCCTCCTAATGTAACATTAGTGGTTACTGCGTTAGACAATACATTAGTTTTATTAAAATCCATTAAAACAATGTTAGCTGTAGCCGCTTGCATGGTAGGATCCGTGAAAGAAGATGCAAACTGTATTCTACCAGATTCGGTTAAAAGGAAACCAGCTGGAAATGAAGATGTTTTTACTAGTGTTCCATTCTCCGCAAGTACTTCCATTACCCCGTTGATTTTGTTATTTACTAATTGCGGATCTAGAGTTTGATAGGCTACAATAACTTTTAACTGATTAGCACCTGGAACGTTTGTCAAAGGCACATAGTTAGCTGAATCAACCGAAATTGTAACTCTCTCTGTAGATTGCGCATTTATGTTACTTAATGTAATTGTTCCCAGCAAAAAGATAGCACCGACAATTATTGTAGCAGACATCAAAATCAATTTCTTATTATACCTTGATAAATTTATGGACATCAATTAAAAATTTAAAGCATACTATAAAAAGAATATGTTAAAATTTTATGACAATATCATACTATATTTTCAATATATACAAAAAAAAATTATGGTTGCAAGAAATATCTTCTATTTAATAAAAAATAAAAAAGATTATTTATTATCGCTATATCCCGCTTCCGCATGCTGTGATATATCAAGTCCAAGATCTTCTTCATCCTCATTTACCTTCAATCCCACAGTATAGTCAATTATTTTCATTATTACAATAGTTCCAACAAATGCCATAAGTGCAGCAACACCAACACCAACACCTTGAATTATCAACTGCATTGGGCTGCCACTGTATAGCCAACCGACAGGGCCTGCAGGGTTGATAGATTGGCTTGCAAAGATACCTATAGCCAAGCTCCCCACTATACCAGTAATGCCGTGAATAGAACCTACATCTAAAGCATCATCAATCTTTAACTTCTCTTTCAATAAGACTATACCGTAGTATGATGCGAATCCTAAAACGATACCTAAAATAAAGCCGTGTTGACCGCTAATAAATCCAGCAGCAGGGGTAACACCGGCTAAACCACAAATCCCACCGTTTATCACAGAGGTAACTGTAGGCTTTCCAGTTCTTTTCCAAGCAATTAGCACCCACGTAAGAGCACAGGTAGAGGCGCCTATTTGAGTTACCAGCATTGCATTAGCAGCAAGAGCACCTGATGCTAAAGCGCTTCCCCCATTAAACCCAAACCAGCCAAACCATAGTATAGATCCACCAATTGCAGCTAGGGGAATGTTATGAGGCACCATAATTTGGGGACCGTAATTTTTACGTCGTCCTAGCACCAATGCCGCGGCTATTGAGGCCAAACCAGCACTAGTATGTATAACGATACCTCCCGCAAAATCAAAGACCCCTAGTTTAGATAGCCAACCACCTCCCCATACCCAATGGGCTAGTGGATAGTAAATCACCA
>JADDOQ010000194.1:3249-3619 GCA_016782315.1 Nitrososphaeraceae archaeon
GTTCAGCAAAAGCCCCTGTTATTAGTAACGGCGTTATCACGGCAAACATCATCTGAAATGTCGCAAAAGTAACTCCAGGTATTGTGGGCGCCCATTTAACTGAATCACTAAAAGGAACATTATCAAAGAAAACCCATGAGAGATCCCCTATTACACCACTAACGTCAGGTGCAAAGACTAGGGAAAACCCAATGACAAACCACAAAGTGGATAGTAGTGCGAGCCCCGTCAATGTTTGCATTATTACAGATAATGAATTTTTAAGCCTGAGCAATCCTGCTTCAAAAAAACCTAAACCAGCAATCATAAGCATGACAAGCCCAGTTGAGAGAAACATCCATGTTGTATCACCAGTATCTATTGCCAACGG
>JADDOQ010000054.1 GCA_016782315.1 Nitrososphaeraceae archaeon
TTAGCATAAACTATGGGAGATTTAATGCTTTGATGAACCTATCATTGGTGATTAACAGAATCGTTTAACATACTAGCCGAATAAAAATAATTAGTGGTCAGTTCTAATTAATATAATGAAACCTGTCATCTTTTTTGATTTAGGCCAAACCTTGGTAGATGAGTGGGATTTTATTAGTTATTTTGACAAATTGTTATTTGAATCTCTTAATGGATATGGTGCAAGGATTGATTTAAGAAATTATATTACATTGAGAAATAACATAATCATTAATAGAAAGATTGGTTCCGCTGGTTTATTGGATATTGTTTCATTGACAGCTCAACTAATACTTCCGAGAGGATATGACTCTATACTTTTTAATAATATAAAAGATAATTTATTAGAAAATAAGAAGAAACTAATTAAATTGTTCAATGAGGTTCATCTTGTTATTCCATTATTGTCTAAGACGTATTCATTAGGAATAATAAGCAATAATTCGTCAGGTTCTGTTGATTTATTAATAAAAGATAATCTGTTTCGGTATTTCCGAACAATATGTTTGTCTCAAAACATCGGTTCCAGAAAGCCTGATCTTAAAATTTTTAATACAGCTATAAAAGATTCCTGTACATCTATTGAACATTGTGTTATGATAGGTGATAGGTTGGATATAGATATATTGCCCGCAAATGAACTTGGTATAAAAACTATTAGAACATTGAATTCTATCTATAATGTTCAAAAACCTATATGTAAAAAGGAAGAGCCATTGTATACTATTAAATCTTTAACCGAACTTCCTGATATTTTGTCATCTATTTTTTAGTTTTGTTGTTGTATTGTGTTTACCATTTTTATCCAAATCTCATCAAGTTTTTTTTCTGAAATTTTTTCTTTTGTAAACATGGTGTGAATTGCAGTAGCGTGATCAGATTTTTTTATTGGGATTATGTGTACATGCAAGTGAGGAATCTCTTGACCCGCTTCTTTTCCGTTGTGTATTGCAATCAACGATGAATTACTCTCCGATATTTTTTCAATACGGCTGATTAAAAAATGTAACGTAGTGAAAATATCGTTATTTTCTTCTACAGTTAAATCTTCAACCTTTGTTTTATGATTTTTTGGAACTATTAGTGTGTGTCCTTCTTTGAGTGGAAATGCATCAAGTAATGCTACCGAATGCTTTGTTTCATAAATTTTTCTAGCCTTGATATTTCCCTTAATAATTTCACAAAATACGCATAAATTCATATGGATCTGATTTATAAAACCTTATTTTTATGTTAGATCTATAGTGCAAATGTAACTACATCTGCATTTTCGTGTTTTATCTCGCAATTGTAGATATGCTTTTATTTTATAACTGGCTAAGCTATCTGATACCTTTTAAATTCGACCATCTTTTTCTAGTTATTGATACCAAAAGGACTAATTTATAGTAAAACATTAAAATGATGTATGGAAAAGAATGTGTCTGTTTTTGTTAGATAGAAGTAACTATCATTAGTTATATTGATAAATTTGTAAACTTGACTTTAGGAATTAATTTTGGTATCTGTCTTGCTATATGTTATAATATGTGTATTAATTGACTAATGTTAAATAGCATATATTATACTCTTTTATAATTTAGATTACTCTAGAACTGTGCAATTAAAAGATTCATTTGTTTTAGAAAATTAAAATAAAATAATTACAACTAATTGATTGTTATTGCTAATTAGGTGAGGTTGATGAAAATCAAATAAAAGGTATCTTTTATTCATTATATATTAATAAAATAGATTTCAGATAAAAAATTATAATATGAAGAATATTCCGTTTAATGAAAAACTGGTAGTTACAATCCCTTTAAGCCTGAAAATTACAAAAGGATTAAGTGATCCTCATAGAATCAAAATCTTGGATCTACTTTATCATAAAGAACTTTCTGTAAGCGAGTTAATGGTTTATTTAAAAAAATCGAATTTTCAGATAGCAACAACTACATTAAGACATCATTTGAATGTTTTAAAAAGAAATGGTTTAATCAAGATATCTAAAACCAAAGAAGTAAAAGGCACTTTAGTGAAATACTATAGATCAACTCTAAAAACTTTATTTTTTAATGATTTGTCTTTTGAATCTGTTGTCTCTGATAATATAAAAATAATTAATTCTTTGTACCCTAAACTATATAAAAATATATATGAATTATTTACTGATGAAAAAAACTTAATTTTAGATCTAACAAAATCAAAGACTATGTGCAAAATTTGTAATACTAATCATCACAATGAACTTTTGCTATTTATAATATTTAGTGTAGTTCTTACTAAAGTGCTTAACAAAGTATTAAAAACAAAAATAATATGACAACTATTGCTTTTTAGATGTTGATCTTTATTATTATATAGGATGTTAGTTAATTAATATCGATTGTATTTTATATCTATAACTTCTTATTTTATTTAATGCCTTTGCTTGAACTAAAACATGTAAAAAAATATTATTCCATAAAACAAAATGCGTTTAAGTTTTTTTCACCCTCTGTGAAGATTAAGAAAGTCATTGATGACGTATCTTTTGAATTGGGCCAAGGTGAGGTTCTGGTATTGGCCGGTGAATCTGGTTCTGGAAAAACTACATTGGCTAAACTTATCATAGGATATATAACTCCTGATGCTGGCGATATTGTTTTTCTTGGACAGAACGTTAATAATTCAAAAAAAAATAAAAGCTTTTATTCGTCAATACAAATGATTCATCAGGATCCATACAGTTCCATCAATCCATACCTTAAAATCAAGGATATTGTTATGGAACCATTAAAAATTCATAATGGCAATCTAAGTTATGCCGAAAAAGAAAAGAAGGTCAGAATAGCTCTGAGCAGAACCAAATTAGAACCTGTTGAAGAGTTTTTAGAAAAATATCCTAATATGCTTTCTGGCGGTCAAAGACAACGCGTATCAATCGCTAGGGCCATTGTGAGCATTCCTCGATTAATAATAGCTGATGAACCTGTATCAATGTTAGATGTTTCTATACGCGCAGAAATCTTATCTTTATTAAATGAATTGAGAAATAGTTTGAATATTTCTATTATTTATATTACTCATGATTTAGCTACATCGAGATTTATTGGTGACAAAATTGGAATTATGTTTGCAGGGAACTTGGTTGAATTTGGGAATATAGACGAAGTACTTTTAAATCCACTCCATCCATACACTTGGATGTTGTTGGATGCTGTAAATTTTTCTTCATCCGGCTCTAATGTGTATTATAAAACTCCTGAGCAAACAAATTCATTTAATATTCCTTCGGCTGGTTGCAAATTTTATAACAGCTGTAAACTGTCTTCTAATGAATGCACCAGTGATCCTCAGAAATATGAAATCTCTAAGGGACATTTCGTATCTTGTTTTAATTATAAAAAACATGATATAGATGATAACTAGTTTAATTCTGTTTTATTGCTTTTACTTTATTGTGATGATTGTATTTCACTACTTGAGATATTCCGTTTTTTGGGTATACTCCAAATATGATGTCTGATTTAGCCACAGTAGAATCCTTTAGTGTTACCATTATTATTTGATTGTCACTAGATCTAAGTAATAAAATCTTTGACAGTCTTTCAGTGTTTTGTGCATCTAAGTGTGCGTCCACCTCATCCATCAAATAGAACGGTGATGGTTTAAGTGATTGAAGTGCCAGTAGAAAGACTATTGCCGCCATCGTTTTTTCTCCTCCCGACAAAGAAGTGGATTCTCTGGCCTGCTTATTTGGAAATTGTACCATCAATAAAATCCCCCCAGAAAAAATATTCTCCGGATCTTCTAAATCTAGCCAAGCATTGCCTCCGGTAATCTCTGAAAATGTTTTTCTAATGTCTTCATCTACTTTTTTAAATGCATTGGTAAAAACAATTTCCTTTTCTTTTCCAGTTTCCGCGATAAACCTTACAATAGAATTTCTCTCTTCTTCCAACTGATTTTTTTTATTTGACATTCCTCGATACCCGTCTATTATTTCTAGATATGTTTCATCCGCCCGTAGGTTTACTCTTTCTTTTATATTTTCGTATTCTAGTTTTAAATCTTGGTACAAGTTACCTACCTCATAACTTTCTAGAGTTTCATTATACCCTAATTCTTGCAATTCATTTATTTGGTTTGTCTTTTGATTTTGAAGAGATGAAATGTCTTTGTTGATTATAGCTATTTCCTTCTCCAACGAATTTAATTCTTTGACAGCTTTCCTTTCATTCTCCATTAATTTCCTGTATTTGTGCTCATATTCCTGTAGCTTTGCATATGTGGAACTTGTTGATTGTATTATTTTGTTTTCCTTTTCTCTTAACCCTCCAAGTTCTAATTCAATGCCTTTTAGTTCGGCTTTTGACTTTTCTAAAATTGATTCCTTGTTTTCAATTTCTTTCTCTATAAATTCTTCTTCCTTTATTGATTTTTGGTATTGGATATTGGTATTGTCAAAATTATTCTTTAAAAGAGATTGGGTTAAGGTCAGTTGTCTTATCTGATTGTTTATAATTTCAAGCTCGTCGCTAATCCTCTTTTTCTCTTTGCTCAAAGTGTTTATTTCTTCAATACCGTTTTCGTTCTCTATGGATTCTATTTCTTTTTTAATTCTATTTATGGAGCTTTCAATGACTTTAAATCTTGCTTTAGATATATACAGAACATTCGCTATTTTGTCAATTGCTATACTATTAACGGTATTACTTTCAATTAGTCTTTTACTATCGTGCTGATGCTTACTGATTGCATTTTGAATTTCAATAGCTTTTTTATTCAGATCTGATATTTGAGAATTAATAGAGTCCAATGCATTTTTATTTGTTATCTTTTCCTCATTGAGGTTGTATAACTCGGAAATTTTTATTTTTGTTAATGTCTTTAGCTTTTCCATACTTTTTTTTAAACTTTCAATCGAATCAGACAATAGAATATCTTTAGTAAGATCCGATACTTTTGAGCCATAATCAAATTGCATTAGTGACAAATTCGGAAAAAAAATCTCACCAGTGATTGAAACTGCCTTGTGTCCATGTTTTGATAATAAGTAAGCAGTCAGTGGGTTTTTTGTGAGAATGATGCTGCCAAATAGAAATTCTGATAAATTTTTTATTTCACAATATACAAATTCTGATAATGGGCCTAATATTGATGGATCATCTGGTATTTCTTTAGTCTTTTCTCCATTGAGCAGCTCTAATGGGATTATTTTTAGAAATGGTATTCCGTTATTTTTGGAAAACTCTGCTAAAACAATCATACTTTTTATGTCTTTTACGACTATGGACTTCATCCATTCATTTCCCGATGCAATAATAGCTTTTTGATATTTTTCGTTCCATTTTAATAGATTAAACACGTACCCTATAATACCTAAATTTTTAAAGTCTTTCAATAAAGTTGCAATGGCGTAATCTTCAGTTAAAATATTTTTAGCTAGTTTCATTTTCTCATCATATTTTAACAATGTAGTTTCTGCATTATCGGCAATTTTTTTTGATATTTCTAGCTCTTCATTTAACTTTGTATATTCATTCTCAATTCTATTGCTGTTTTTTTGTAGATTTGCAACATCCGAATAAACTTCTGTGATTTTGTTATTTAGGTCTGATACGTATTTCTCATTTTTTTCCTTTTCTACAAGTAATTCCTGTATTACCCTATCATTGCCTCTTATCTTGTCTGATAAGCTTTTGATTTTTTCTTCATTTCTGACTATGGTGATTTCTATTTCGCCCTTTATTTGCCCTAATTTTTTCAGCCTTGTTTCCATAAGATTCTTTTTGCTGATTTCGTTTGAATTTAACACGTTCTTTTTTTCTATTTCCTCAACTATTTCCTCAACCTTTTTATTTTTCTCGTTTCTGTTTTCTGTTTCCGTTTCTATTTTGTTTTGTATACTGGTTAATTGTTCCTCATAATCTTTTAGTTTTCTGTGCTGTATTTGTTGTTCTAGTAAATTATTTTTCTTCTTTTGATTTATTTGATTAAAGTAATATTGGGATTCTTTTATTATTGCATTAGTTCGTTCATATTGATATATTACTGATGATAGTTTTATCTCTAAATCTTTTTTCTCCTTATTGGAATCATTTGATACAATTAAAAAATGTTCTTTTTCATCGTTTAAAGTCTTTATTTCTTGATTTAGTTTGTCTATCTCCTCCGAAATTCTTTTTATATTGCTTCCTTTAATATCGCTTTTAGCTGTAAGGCCCGTAATATCATTAATTGTTTTCTTTAAGTTTCCAGAGGCCTTTATAGCTTTTAGTCTCTTTATTTCGGATTCTAGTTGGATAAATCTGTGTTGATCATTTCTTTCTGACTCTAATTCATCTATCCTGTTTCTTACATCATTCATTTTAGTTAAAGCTATTTCCAACCTCCTATCTGATTCCTCCAATTGTTTCATGGCTTGATTCTTTTTTTCGTCAAAATAAGAAAGCCCTATGATGTCTTCTATGATTTTCCTTCTTTCTTCTGAATTTAATTCAGATATTCTTGTTATCATGCCTTGCTGTACTATGTTCAATTTGTTGGGTGAGGCAACAATTATTTCCAATAACTCCATTATGTTGTTTCTCGATACTTTTTTTCCATTGATAATGTATTGACTTTCTCCGCTATTTACCCCAGACATTTCTCTAGTAATGGTAACACTGTCATTATCTACTGGTATTCCCCTATCTGTGTTATCAAAAGTTAAACTTACTTTTACTGTCTTATTTGTATTGTTGCTTGTGGAATTGTCATGGAACAAAGATTGGAACCTATCTACTCTAAGAGCTTTTGGGCTATTTTCGCCTAATGCAAATAAAATTGCGTCTAGGATGTTGCTTTTGCCTGAACCATTAGGACCTGTAACTACAATCAATCCTTTTTGAAAATTTAATATTATGTTCTTTGAGCCAAATGATTTAAACCCGTTGATTTCTAACTTTTTAATATGCACCAATATTTCGATAATATACAATTGTTCTAATTGTTTATTATATTTTTTATTCTGTCTTCGATATTGTTATCATTTTAACCTTTGCTAATTTTTCTAAATCAGTAAATTCGCCGTCATTCGAAATATCTTTTGATATATTACTGTTAGATATGTCCATGACTTTAAACTCCTGGTCAGGTATTAATGATATTATATTCTCATGATCTTGATCTTTTCCTGTTATTACCTGAATCGTTCCATTCATAACCAATTTAGAGCTATGGGAATAAAACAAATCTTTTAACAACACTGTCTTGTTGAGGTCTTTTTTCTCATCATTGGTCATTGTTATAATAAAGTTATCAATCGATCTGTCTTTGATAAAAGGTAGTAGTCTTTCTGTGTCTCCTGGAAAAACTTCTAAATTTTCTATACCTGCTTCTTTTAATTTTGATTGAGCTGTCATTATGTCCTCTTTATTTTTTCCAATACCTATAAAAAACTCGTTTTTCTTGATAATGGCGTTACTAATTATAAATTCACAACTGTTCATATCCAACTCCATGTTTATCTTGTTGTATTTCATTCTCGCATCAAAAATTATTTTATTGATGCGGTTAGAAGGATTACCTTCGTGAAAGAACCTGTAGACATTGTCCCATTTTTGTCTGAATATTTCTGGAAAGTTTTTCCTAGATGTTATTTCTTTAAATAATGATTCTTCTGAGAAAAATGACAGAAACCTATCTGTTCTCAAAACCGCTTCTGATATTGGGAGATTTAATTCCTGGTATAGTTTTATTACCCTATTCCATGCTAAAAGCGGATCTGAGCTTAAATATGTTACAGAAAGATCAGCTAGTGATAGAATTTCAGCTATCACATTAATTTTTTCGCTAGATAAACCGCTATTATCGATTTCTCTCAATAATTGGTTAACATTGGATTGAGACTTTTCATCATATGGGTAGTCTGTTCTCCAAATTAATGCTTCTATTATTTTACTTTCTAGCGGTGTTTTTATATTATTCAAATGTTCCGGATGTACTGTTGAGAACTCTTTTGTTGGGAGCAGGGGGGACTCATTTTTTCTAAAAAATTTTATTAGCTCCTCATCGCCCAAACTAAAATAAGCATCGTGAATTCTCTTTTTCCTTAAGTGTTCTATTGTGTTGGTTACTGTGGGTCTCCTTGTATATTTTGAATTACGGTATTTCAGGTCTTGCAATGGATCATAGTCATGCAACAACGCTGCAACAAGCATTATTTCATAATCTTTATTGTTTATCGGGTAACCGTGAATTTCTTTAGGCAGCATATGTAAACTCATATATGCAACCTCCAAAGAATGATGGAGATTGTGATATTCGCTAGAGCCCTCTCCTAGACCTATTTTTTCGTATTCGTTCCTTAAGAATTTAAGCAACGATGATATTTTATTTAGGGATTTTTCGTCTATTCCTATCAATTTGGATTTTATTATTAAGGACCCGATCAAGTCATTTGTTGACATTCTCGAAAGGTTGTCATTTGTATATTGAATTCTACGTTGCTTTGCGTCTGGCATCATTTCCTTTGTTTTGCCATAGATTATTCTTATGGGAAGGCTTTTGTTTAAATATGTTACCAAAGATATAAACACATTCCAGGGCTTTGTCAGTATTATCTTTTCCCTTTCTATTAATTCATCAATTATTTTTGGAATGTTTTTATTAACCTCTGTAATTGTATTTGTGAGTGAGCCTATTTCTAATTGGAAATATGCATTGAAATTCTTATAGTCTGTATTCATTACTAGCCATTGCGGAATAACTATCCTGAATTTATTGTGTCTATTAGGGTGTGCCTTCTCATTTTCTTTGGGTGGATCAAAAGGGTTATTCTCCTTTATTGTTATGGCCAAATTGTTTTTTCCTTGATTAAAAGGAAGATTTCGATCCCTCGTTATTTGTAATATAATATTCTTGTCTATCTTTTGTAACTCAATAAGTATTTTCCAGTATTTTCCTTTATCCATCCATTGTGGGACTTCGTTATCTCTCTCCCAATAATCTACAATTCCATAATGTGTATATCCTTCTTCCCATTGCCTGGTTTCGGGGTTAAATGTTTTGTGGTCATATTCTCCTATCATGGGGTCTAGCTTGTGAGATAAAGACCAAGTTCTTTTAACTAACTTTGTAACTCTGTCAAATTGATTGTATGCCATAAACCCCCACATACATCCTAATAGACTGCATATTGCAAATATCAGTTGGGATGGATCGCTGATCTTATCCGAAAAAAAATTTGAGATCAAGGGTATTCCAAAAAAACCTGTTGCTATCATAAAAATAAATGACAATGTAATGAAAAAGCCTGTTGCATATCTATAATGCAATAAACTAAAAGTCCACTTTTTATCCTTCTTCATGGAAGTATCTCTATCCTATCGAAATCGGACTTCATGTATTGTTTTTTCACTCAAGAACCTAAATTTATATTATATATTGTTACTTTCTTATATGTTTATAATCCGTATATTTTCATATCTTTAGCTTTTTCTATTACATTGCAAATGATTTTACTAGATGCGGATAATTGATTTTGGGGATTGAAAACGGACTTTAACTCTTCCTCCGTGGTATTTTTTTTGATATTCTCATCTTCTGACAATGCCTTAAAAAAGTGCTCTTTTGTTTCTGTTGATTTGAATGCTATCCTTTGTATGTTCCTATACGCTTCAAATCTTGGAATCCCCTTAGAAATTAGCAGTTGAAGAACAAATTCTGCAAATACTTGACCTTTGGTTATTTCGATGTTTTCCAGTATTCTTTCTTTATTTATGATTAATCCTGAGATTATTTTTATCATTGTAGTAATCATGTCGTCTATCAAAATGGCCGATATTGGAATTATGAAACGTTCGTTAGCAGAATTAGACAAGTCCCTTTCATGCCATAAAGAGATGTTTTCCAAAGATGTGTATACGTTAGATTTAAGAATTTTTGCAAACGATGATATTCTTTCGCTTTTAGTTGGATTTTTTTTAACAGGCACTGCGCTGCTTCCCATTTGACCTTTCTTAAACGGCTCTTGGACCTCTCCAATTTCGGTCCTTTGCAAGTTTCTTATTTCTATAGCTATTTTATCTAATGTTGCTCCAATTAATCCAATAATGAATATCATCTCCGCATATCTTTCTCTTGGAATTATTTGTGTTGCCGCCTCGATTGGAAAAAGATCCAACTTTTCTGAAACTATCTTTTGAACTTCAAGTGCCTCTTCTCTCATTAAGGAGCCCGTTCCAACAACACCCAAAGTCTTGCACAACAAAAACCTTTTCTTGCCCTGTTCAATTCTTGTCAAATGATCCAACATTTCGTTTGACCAAATAGCAAACTTTAAACCAAATGACATGATGCTAGCGTGTTGGCCATGAGTTCTACCCACCGCGGGTAACCTTTCATTTTCTTTAGCTTTCCTTAACAGTTCTTTGATTAATTCTTGTATTTTTGACTCTATGATTTTAAATGCATCGTACATTTGCATTGATGTGCTAGTATCAACAATGTCGTTGCTGGTTAATCCATAATGAATCCACGGTTTTGTATTGTTTGAGCATAGTTCGCTAATTGCCTCTACTGTCGCAGCCATGTCATGATCGCTTACCTTTTCTAAATCCTTAATTCTGTCGAGTCTTACCCTGTTTGAGGCTATTATTTTTGTTATCTCCTCTGAAGCATCTTTGGGTATTAGGTTAACCTTTGCTTGTGCTTCTGCAACTGCTGCTTCAAATTTTAATCCATAATCTAATTTTTTAGTTTCATCAAAAATCTCCTTCATTTCTTTACTTCCATATCTTCCGCTATCAATTGGTAAAATGGGCATTAATTATTTTCAAATGTTGACTATCTAATTTATTATTTAGGATGATTAATATTTAACAAGATTAAAATATTTAACATATAAGGAATAATGTCTAGTTCATTAGTAACAAAAAATGGAAAACACCGAATCAATAAAATAACCGATTTTAAATTTCAAATTTTCAAAGACGAGTCAAAAGAAATGAATGTACCGGTTACAATATTTGCAAATGATTTGTTAATCTCAAAAATGATTTCAGACCGCACACTTGATCAAGCTGTAAATGTAACTACTTTGCCAGGAGTAAAAAAACATGTGGTTGTATTGCCTGATGGTCATGAGGGGTATGGTTTTCCAGTTGGAGGCGTTGCGGCGTCCGATCTGGAAGATGGCATTATTAGCCCAGGTGGTGTTGGTTATGATATTAATTGTGGAGTTCGACTAATCGGAACGAATCTAGTTGAAGCAGATATACGTCCAAAACTTAAGGAACTTGTAAATGAACTTTTTTCCTCTATTCCAACTGGTGTTGGAAGCGAGGGCGCAATTAAGCTCACCTCTTCCGAATTAGACGAATTGCTAGTTGAAGGTGCCAAATGGTCGGTAGAGAATGGTTATGGAATAAATAGCGATCTAGAGTCCTGCGAAGAATTTGGCAAAATGAAGGGTGCAGATCCCATAAACATTTCGGGGAATGCCCGAAAAAGAGGATCTCTCCAATTAGGTAGCTTGGGTTCTGGCAATCATTTTCTTGAAATTCAGAAGGTGGATAAAATATATGACTATAAAGCCGCAGAAACTATGGGAATCACAAAAGAAGGCCAAATACAAATTTTAATTCATTGTGGTTCGAGAGGATTCGGGCACCAGGTGTGCAGTGATTATTTGCGTCTATCGGAGCAATCTATGAAAAGGTACAATCTAAATGTTATAGACAGAGAACTGGCTTGCGTACCTAACGGTTCACCTGAGGGTGAAAGTTACAGAAAATCAATGTTTTCAGCATTGAATTTTGCTTGGGCGAATAGGCAAATGATCACTCATTGGACAAGGATGGCTTTTCAGCGTGTCCTTAAAATGAGTGAGCAAGATCTAGACATGAAATTAGTGTATGATGTTTCCCATAATATTGCGAAAGTAGAACGTCATAAAGTTGATGGGGAGGGAACCAGAGATTTGGTTGTACATAGAAAAGGCGCAACTCGTGCATTTCCTGCGGGAATGGAACAATTGCCGCAAAGATATCGCTCCATTGGCCAACCTGTGATTATTCCTGGGTCTATGGGTACTGCTAGCTGGATATTATTGGGAAATGAAAAATCTATGGAATTAAGCTTTGGATCAACTGCTCATGGTGCCGGAAGGACCATGTCGAGATCCCAAGCAAAAAGAATCAACACAATCGAAGATGTAAAGAAAAAATTAGAATCTAGGGGAGTGTACGTAAAATCTTTGACCAAAAATGGTTTGGTTGAAGAAACGCCAGATGCATACAAAGATGTGGACATGGTTGCAGACGTTTCACATAATGTTGGCATAGCTACCAAAGCAGTACGATTAATACCCCTTGGAGTGATTAAAGGATAAATTGACAGGTAACGACAACTCCAATATAGATGATCCTGATCTTGAGTTAATAAAAGCCAGAAAAATGAAGGCTCTAAAAGACCAGTTTGTCTCCAAAGAAAAAGAAAAAAAAACAAGAGAACAAAATGAATTGCACCAAAAAAAATCGGCCTCGGTAGATGGCGCATCTGAGCGAGATTTTTTGTTAAGGTGTTTGTATGATCGTGGCAATGAAGTTCTGGATCTTGCAGAAAAACAGTTTCCTTTTCAAACTAAAGTTATTATCAAAAGACTAAATGAGTTGATACGCTATGGGGAAATATCAAAGATATCTGGCGGTGATCTACTTAGTGTTTACAGGTCGTTAGGATTGAACATACGGATTAATACCAATATTTCTATTTCCGACCATGGCGAAACAATTAGCTTCTCTGAAAAACTAAAACAATCTCGAGATCTTGATGTAAATTAAGAAAACACATTACACACTATATACCATCTAGTTCTGTCAATAAAAATATGGGATTCTGTGTCGTCACCGGGTGTTGAAAATGGATGTTTATTTTTGTGTGTTAAGTTATGAATCAATCCAAGTGCTTTTCTGACTTCGGCAACTAGAGCCATGGGTTCGTCATCAACAGAAATGTCATTTTGTGTGCATTTTATGATAAGAATAAAAATTGCGAGAAGTGCCTAAAACCATCTCATTTAGATCCTTAGGTTTAATATATCATATATCAGATTCTCTGATTTCGTTTTTTTTCTTTCCTCTTTGCTCTTGTGCCATTCACAAAACCAGTTTTTTGGTGAATCAGGACAAAAACTATTTGTTCCTTGTTTGGATTAGTAGGGGTTGATTTAGCCAAAACTCTTTGTTAGTTCATCAGGCCTTGTTATTGTCTCCAGTGTTTTCAATATTTTCTTTTTTTTTGGATGTCCTTTTCTTTTGCAACTAAACAAAGACAAGTAAGCTTTCTATCGGATTAGGTCGTAGACTGTGTTGTAGACTACGTTGTAGAATTGTATGACACATATATAAGATTCGGCGATAGATAT
>JADDOQ010000195.1 GCA_016782315.1 Nitrososphaeraceae archaeon
CACCAGGAAACTACATAATAATGGCGGCATTTCCTGATGGGTCAAGCACATCTTTAGACAATATCCGAATACAAGCTGGTTCGGTACAAACACTCAACATCAAATACTGATTTTTTTTACTGGTGTGTTTGAGTCCAGGACAAGTTTGTGAAATGATGCTTACCTTGTGATTTTCAATACTTGGCATGGTATATCTTTTGTCCTTTCCATGCACTTTTATGGTCCTTGCAACCATATGTCTTTCTTATCAAAACCTATTTAGAATAACTTGATTTATCAGAGGAATCTCTTTCCATTAATGCTAGTTTTGCATCAAGTAACGATTCATTAACACTTTTTATAGTTGATGTGTCATTATAGTTGTTGCTGGCCAAACAATAAACTACAGCAGATAATATTGAGGCATTATTCAGTTTTTCTCCGTGATAATAATTGTCATGATATACCAAGGCAGGTGAGCGAATTGGACACAGCATTGATGTAAAGTGTGTTGCTTCATTTAGAGTTTGAGTGTCATTTCCCTCAATGCCTTCGATCAATGCCAATTTAACTGTCTTATTGTCTATTTCTAATGTATACCCATCTATTACACCAGTAACTTTGCCTTTAAAGATATTATCTGCAAAATGAGGTTCTAATGCATTGCTAAAGTTATCGTTAGCTAATACATCTACCGTGGATACAATGATAAAAACAAATGCGATTATTAGTCTCATTATCATCTCCAATCACTTATGTAAACTACTTTATATTTTCTGTTTAAGCATAATACATCTAAAAGATTCTTTTACTCTTCTCGCAATCAAAGAAACAGGAATGGCTCGGACAATTGAGTTTCAACCAACGTCAATAATACATGGTGACCCTTCAGGATCTACAATTACAAAATGTAGAGTATAACCTTTGCCTAAAGCGATATAATCACTGTTGCTGCGGATTGTTGCTGCGGATCATATTTTAACTGTAAAATCATCATTTATCATTTTGGTATGATTATTGATACAAATAAAATAATCCAAATTCAGAATCTTTAGTTAATCGATAAATTGGCAAAACAACTGTTATCGTGGCATTTGAAAAAACAAAAAAAGAAGACAAGACTGCATAAATTAATTATGCATTGTCTTTCAGATACCTATCTAAGAACGCCAAGGTCTTTTGCCATGCATCTTGGGTCTCTTCAGGTGCAAAATCATCACCGGTAGGATTTGCAAAACCATGCCCTACGCCTTCATACACATAAATCTCATTAGGAATGTTAAGAGCATTAAGCGATTCCTCAAACTTGTTTACTTGATCTACAGGAATAGATTGATCTTCACTTCCGAAAATACCAAGAATTGGCCATCCTATCTTTGATAATTGCGGCCTATCATCAATCAAGTTACCATAGTAAATAATAGTTGCCGCCAGCGGGTTATTGGTTTCTGTGTTGAGAGCTAATTGCAATGCTTGGCCACCACCAAAACACCATCCCATCGATGCTATTTTTGAAGAGTCAACATTCTGCAATGAACTTAGATATCTGACTGCGGATTGTAGATTGGCAATGGATGCGTTTTGGTTTTCTCTTGCCGCTCCTACCAGTTGCATGGCTTTTTCGGGTGTTGATGCCACCTGACCGTTATAAAGGTCAACAGCCAACACAACATAGCCTTCTTTAGCTAATTCATTAGCCATATTCTTGATATTATAGTTTAATCCCCACCATTCGTGAACCATGACTACTGCAGGGAGTTTGTTGTTGGTTGTTGAAGATGTTGTTGATGTGTTATTGCCCGTTGCATTTACCGGGTAAACCAAGTAGCCTTGAGAATTGGTGTCATAGTTAACAGTCTCATTTTGTATTGATAAGGAACTGTTTGATAAATTCAAAGTGCCGTTATTTGAAACAATATCTGCGACCAGATCAGTGGGCGCCGTTGTATTTGCATTGACATTTGTATCAGTATTTTCTGTATTTTGTGCACTTGCCTGTTGCAGCTCCATCAAAACACCTGAGACAGCAAATGTAAAGAGATACAATGCCATCACTATGCTAGCTGTGATGAATTTTGTCTTTTTCACAAACTAACAAGGCATATAAAATATTTTAGTTTTATCATTCAGTAGGATAATATAGTTAAAATTTTCTATTTAGGTTGTTTGTAAGGTTTTCTGGCTCTGTAAATTTAAGGAAAAATCTAAGATTTATGTCTCTATATTCAATGTTCTTCCTTATTTACATGTATAACAATATGTAACTGGGCAAGGTTGCGGACTTGTGTATAATTCATTTTCCTTAGGGTTAATAAGAAAGGACCACCCCTGTCACTTATCTCAAATTAATAAATATAATGAAGTCTAACTCTGTCAAATCCCATTTTGTAAAGGATTTAAGGTTATAACAAGCGGTTGGTAAAATTTAATTTCATTGAATGTTTCACTTTGACATATGCTCTAAGGGCTTTTTAAAATGGTGGTATTGACTGTCCTATAATGTCAGTCGAATCAACCTGTTGAATTTTAAAAAATGATTTCATCTTAAGTCAAGTCCTTTTTATTTTTCGATTGCAGAGTCAATTTTCTTATCCATGCTAAGTATTTGATCAAGTAAATGCTCCTGATGCTTTTGAAACTGTTGTATAAGTCTTAAGATCCTATCATGGCTTTCATTTAGGTCATTTAGTCGTTTGAGATTTTCTTCCTGTTTGGCAGATGGCTTTTTCTGCAATGCGAATACTAACCAACTTATCATTGCGCAAACAACAGCACCCAAAGCAATGCTAAGGTATGTACTTGACGCATTTGTCATATCTATGCAGCCATTTGTTATCTCAGGCATGCATCCCCAAATTGCGATAGCGGTAATCAACATGCAATGCTTTTGGGTCTTGCCTTGGATATCCTTTGCCCATATTTTGGCACCATTGTTTTATCAAACAATAAAGGAAAGAAAAAACCTGAGTTTGTATATGAATGACCATTCACCGTCTAATTCAAAGAATGCATGGAGTTTGGGCTCTTACAGTGAAATCGCTCTTTTCTTTCTACCTGTCTCTGCCCATCTGGTAAGATTGTGCGACATATCTTCTGGTGACCATATACTTGATGTGGCATGCGGCACTGGCAATACGGCCATAACTGCAGCGAGAACAAAAGGAGCCAAGATAACAGGCATAGACTTCACTCCAGAGATGCTAACCCAAGCGAAGATGGAGGCGGATTTGGCTGGGACTGAAGACATAGAATGGAAAGAAGGCGATGTTGAGGATCTCCCATTTGAAGACAAGTCTTTTGATGTTGTCCTATCTAGCTTTGGTCACATGTTTGCGCCACATCCAGAAGTGGCGATAAAAGAAATGCTACGGGTGACAAAAAGTGGTGGCCGTATCGCATTTGCGACAGGGCCGCCAGAGCACGCAAATGGGAAGTTGTTTGACGTGATGACAAGACATATTCATTCTGATTCTCCAACTAGTACATCACCTTCATCAATGCAATGGGGAAATCCAGAAGTTGTAAAAGAACGTCTGGGCGCTGCTGACAATATTGTCAAAAATATTCACTTTGAGCGAGGAGTTATAAAAAAACCTGTATTGAGCCTCAACCACTATTGGAAAATGGCAAGTACCAAAGGCGGCACATTGATACAGGCGATTCAAGCACTCAAAGATCCACAAAAGGTTGAAGACCTCAAAAAGGATATCCTGCAGGCGATAGCACCCTATATCCACGACAACACATTGAGGCTTGACTACCTAGTTA
>JADDOQ010000316.1 GCA_016782315.1 Nitrososphaeraceae archaeon
GTATGGACAAGAAGCAAAAGGATGCGAGTCTTTTTGCCTATGCCATATCATTTTTCATTTCACTAATCATTTTATGGGTTACAGACAGACAAACCAGATGATCACTTGTGCTTGCTTGCGTCTGCTTTTGCGTTTGCATGTTGCAAACAAAATCCGCAGCCGCAAGCAAAAAAAATGTGTGTAAGAACATTTAAGACCATGACCAATCACCTTCCTAGTTTAAATCAGAAACTGGTCGACAAGGGAAACTCGGGGCTTTGGGTATGTATGTATATAATTGTGTGTAAAACTGGACAAAAGATAATGTAAATAATTGTGTTAAAAAGACAAAGAATGTTATAATATTTGTGTATGAGTCTGTGTTTATAATACCTGCAATCACTGATTAATCAAAGGCAAAAGTTAACAATAACAAACATATATAAAGGTGCAATGCGTATTATATTGTCTATCTGATCAGGTGGAATGAATTAATCCACTATCTCAATATATCCATAAAACTAATTCAGATAAAAAGAAAAACCGGATGCAATTCTTTGTCTTCACAAATCAGTATATGTGTGGAGTTGAAAACAAACAGACAAAGGATGAAGTTGACACAGTAAACATAAATGAGTTTACGATGACGTCTTGTATAGGATCACTCCATCAAAAAACATTGTATACAAATAAAAATAGAATCTAACATTTACAAACAGTTAGAAACAGCAATGGTAACTCACGTAAAATAAAATAGTTATTGTAAAGCTACATGTTACAGCATGCAATGCAGCAACTAGTTGCATCGTGTGCTGTCAAACGACAGCATACCATCATTTTTGATGTTTCTGTTATTGCTGTTTGTATCTGTGCAAGTATTCTACATATTTCAAACATATATTCGCCATAATAGTTTGACATACTCAAAAATATGTTAAGTTATAGTGGTTGTAGTGCAGTTAGTAATACAGCATATTAATTAATAGTTTAATTAGTTAGTCACAACTTATACCATAAAGCATACATACCAAAGATATGACAATGTCCATCTGGATAAATT
>JADDOQ010000055.1 GCA_016782315.1 Nitrososphaeraceae archaeon
TTTTTATTTTTTGGGACACCTGGTACCCAGCTAGTTTGTGTAAATCAGCCATTTAGTCAGATCCTAGGGCAAATAACATACCCATTTTTTCTGTTGAGGAAACTAAACGGGGTTGCTCTTTCGACGCCACCGCCATCAGCATCATTCAAGTTTAAAGTTGTTATGTCGTCACGCAGCTCATCTATTTTTTTTTCCGTTTTCATATAGTTATACGGTATTTCCTGCACACCATTTGACTCAAATTCATCTAGCTTATTAAAAAACAATATAATTTCTTTAATCTTATCTGATGTTTTTTGAATTTCAGACTCATCAATATCCAATCTTGAGAGCGTACACAATTTCTTTATATCATTATTATTGTTAGTTGACATCTTTTTGTATAATGAAAATTGTTTTTGCCTTTCGTATATAGTTTTTCGTAAAGGCAGGCCAAAAATAAGGAGGGAAAAAAAGAAATATCCAATACAGGTATTAACAAATATTCGTTGTTTGATATGCCTTATCTGGTGTTATTTTTTGCTAGATAATAAATAACAATAAACCAAATAGACTCACGACACTATTTTAATGCAATAGAGTTTTTCTTAACTGAACAGGAATCACAATAATAAAGCATAAGTACATACAATAATAACGGCACTTCGATAATTGCTTTCATTATTAGGAATAAAAACACAAACTAGAACCTATAAGGACAGGTGTTATCGCTTAAGGTTTTCATAATAGTGAATTAAAAAGATTAGGTGACCAGAGATCATAAAACATATTCCTAATTGACGGCACAAAAATCGCATTTCATTAGAATAATTTCCATAATTTAAAAAAGAAAGGTTCTAGTATACAATAGACAATACGATATGAACAGTTAAAACAATTAATCGCAAATAAAGCCATCTTATGGTGTTAGCCTGTCTATGTCCCGTGGATAAAATGTTGTATCCCTTATATTTTCTACTTTCAGTAATGCCATTATTAGTCTCTCAAGGCCCAACCCAAAACCAGCATGAGGCGGAATGCCATAATCAAATACCCTTAGATGATAATCAAATGCGGCAGAATTGAGTCCCTTTTTTTTCATGCTATCCAATAAGACATTTTTATTGTTAACACGTGTGCTTCCTGAGGACAATTCCAATGGACCGAACATCAGGTCAAAAGACTCACTAACCATCATATTTTCACTTTCAGATGAATCAACAGGGGAATCAGATTTAGAGACGGCAGCATCGGAATTTATCTTTGATTTTACATAAAATGGTTTGGTTGACAATGGCCAATCCACAATATAATAAAAGTCATCCCCAATAACATCCTTTAGAATTTTGGGCGAAATATCATCTCCCCACCTAATATATTTATGACTCTTTTGCAGTTTATCTATCAGCTCTGAATATGTATGTCTTGGGAAAGGGATTTTGATTTCAGATAATTCTATATCTAAATTTTTTAATTCAATTGAGTTTACCTCCTTTGTTCTTAAAATTATATACGATATGAGCTCATCTAGTAAATCCATTATATCATAATAATTAACAAATGCTTTTTCAATATCTATCGAGATTGCCTCAGAAAGATGTCTGTTGGTTCTCGAAGGTTCTGCTCTGAAAATTGGGGCTATTTCAAAGACATTCTCAAAAGCCATTGTTAATTGTTCTTTATATAGCTGCGGACTTTGAGCCAAAAATGCTTCTTTATCATAGTAAAAAATTGGAAAAAGTGCTGCGCCTCCCTCTGTGGCCGTTGAAATCATTTTTGGTGTGTTTACCTCAATGAAATGATTTTTGGTCAGAAATTCCCTTACAGAGTTTAATATGGTAAATCTGATTCTGAATATATTCTGTAAATAATTTCTTCTCAAATCAAGTGCCCTTAACTCCAATCGGGTATCTATTCCTATAGTCGAAATAGAGTTTGTTAAAAACGGTGCAGATTTTGCTGAAACGGACAATACCTTAATTTCATGTGGAATCACTTCAACACAATTTGGAGATTTTTTTTGTTCAACAACCTTTCCCTTTATTCCTACCGAAGAATGCTCTTTTAGATTTTTTAAAATGTCAAATACCCTGTTTTCTGAATTCTCTTTTCCTTTTTTCACAACTATTTGAATGTCGCCAAATTTATCCCTTAATTGAATGAATAAAACATTCCCATGATCGCGTTTGGAGGATATCCATCCCATTATTATTATTAATTTATCTATAGTGGAACCATTAACCTGGTGCGAATAATGCGTTCTCCTCCAATTTTCAAGGTCTTGCTCATTAATTATTTTATCTTCCAACCTAATACAATAAATTCAAAATTTTATTAAAATATAACCGTTATTGATACTATAGCTACCCTGTCTGTAAGAATACGAAATTGAAATCTCAATCCCTTTTTCCCTTTTTCTTGACTTATTATGATGATTACAAATTTTTCTTATAACAATCCCTGCAAATATTCATATATGTTGATACAATTAAATTATTATGGTTAACGAAAAATTAGTGCAAATAAATTCCACAAACTGGGAATCTGAAGTCCTTAAATCAGAAAAACCAGTATTTGTAGACTTTTGGGCAGAATGGTGTGGACCTTGCAGAATGGTTGGACCGGTAGTAGAGCAAATAGCTCAAACACATGCTGATAAAATCAAGGTTGTTAAACTTAATGTGGATGAAAATCAAGAGATTGCAATGAAGTATGGTATCCAGTCAATCCCTTCGTTATTGATTTTCAACAAAGGTAAAGAGATTGGAAGAACTATAGGTGCAGCGCCAAAAGATACATATGTGAAATTTATAAATGACTCATTATCAAAATAGGTTTTTTTGTATCTGACTATTATTATGTTAAAGCATTAATAACCTTAATTCTCAGATAATTTTTATTGAATAAAACAGAGATTCTTTCCATTTTTTCCTCCAATTATGAAAAGTTCTACAAGGTACCGCTATTTGAAAGACTAGGTTTCTCAAGGCAATCATGCAGTATTTGTAAAAAATTTTATTGGTCACTAACTCCTCGCTCATGCTGTCCGGATCATGAAAATTACTCTTTTATCGGCAATCCGCCAACATCAAAAAGACTGGGTTATACTCAATCTTGGGATGAAACTAAAAGGTATTTTGAAAAAAATGGGCATAAAATAGTAAACAGATACCCAGTTGTATGTAGGTGGAGAGACGACCTATATTACACCATTGCCTCAATAGTGGATTTTCAGAGAATTGCTGAAAACAAAGTAGTATTTGAACTGCCTCACAATCCCCTTGTGGTGCCTCAAATGTGCCTTAGGTTCAACGACATAGAGAATGTAGGAGTCAGCGGACGCCACTACACCTCATTTTGCATGGTGGGTCAAACATGCAATGCCGATATAGATGGAGGATATTGGAAAGACAGATGCATAGATTTGAATTTTGGTTTATTAGTAGATGTTCTTGGTATTTCTCCAAATGAAATAACATTTGTAGAGGATGTATGGATTGGTGCAGGAGCTTTTGGTGCTTCTTTAGAATACTTTGTCAGGGGATTGGAATTGGGAAATGCGGTTTTTACGGAATTTGAAGGTACAGAAAAAAAATATCGCACCATGAACAACAAAATTATCGATATGGGTGCCGGTCTGGAAAGATTTTCATGGATAACAAATGGAACATCCACTAGTTACGACTGCACTTTTGAACCTGTTTTAAAAAAAATTTACAACATATTGGGTTTGGAACATTTTTCATCATTAAATAATAATAAATACGAATCAGAAATATTTGCAAATTACTTTAGCAGGGTTTCATCAAAGCTTGAATCGAATACAGATATAGTTGCAATAAAAAAACAGATTTCTAAAGAACTACAAATAGATTATGAAAAACTGGTCAAAATAATAACGCCCTATGAATCGCTGTTTACCATACTTGACCACATAAAAACACTGATTTTTGCCATAAGCGATGGCTCCTTGCCCTCCAATGTAGGAGGTGGCTATAATCTAAGGGTATTGCTAAGAAGGTCATTGTCAATACTTAAAAAAACGGGTTTCAACTTTAGGGTTTCAGATATAGTAGACCTACATATCGATCAATTACAAACACTTTATCCTGAATTAAACTATTTTAGAAATGACATTCTCACCATTTTGGATATAGAATCAAAAAGATTTTCCGAAACTCAAACAAGAATTAACTCCATCTCTGCGAAAATAATGAAAGAGAGCAACAGATTGGAATTGGAGGATTTGATAAGGCTATATGAATCAGACGGTATCACACCAGACCATCTTGTTGATATGGGGTTATTGAGTTCCATACCTCCTAATTTTTATACAAAACTTTCAGAGTTACATTCAACCATTCAATTACACAAAAAAGACAAAAACGAAATAACAATAAGCAGTGATTTAGATTTAGATTCACTAACAAAAACACAATTAACCTATTATCAACATCCCACCAAATACATTTTTGAAGCAAAAATAATAAAGAAAATTGATGAGAGTACAGTAATACTGGATGAAACTTGTTTTTATCCCAGAGGTGGAGGTCAAGAACCTGATTCAGGGTATATTGGGTCTTTCAAAGTAGACAATGTCATAAAAATCAAAGATATAGTGTTCCACCACACGCTGGAAAAAAATAATTTGATGGAAGGGGAGATGGTGAATTGTGTTGTAGATAAAGAGCGTCGTCAATCAATAACAAAAAATCACACATCCACCCACATCATAAACCAATCATCTAAAAACACATTGGGGTCATGGGTATGGCAGAACTCTGCCTTTAAGGAAGAGAACTATGCTCGCCTTGATATAACACATCACTCGGCTTTAGGCAAAAATGAAATTCAAGAAATAGAAAAAAAGGCAAACGACATTGTAAGAAAAAACCTACCTGTCCATATCAATGCTTTTGAAAGGGGAATAGCCGAACAAAACTATGGTTTTAGAATCTATCAAGGGGGTGTTGTGCCATCAAACAATGTGAGAATAGTAAACATTGGGGGGTTAGATATAGAGGCCTGTGGGGGGACGCATGTTTTCAATACCGGGGAGATAGGCCTGATAAAAATCATAAAAACGGAAAGAATCCAAGATGGCGTTGTGAGGCTTGAATTTGTATCTGGAGAAAATGCACTAAAATATATTCAGAAACAGGAAGATCAACTGCAATACATTGTCAATAGTCTTGGCACCAGCAAAGATAAGGTATTGGACTCTTTTTCAAAGAATTTACAGGAATTTGAAAACTCAAAGAAAAAGATAAAAAACATGATAAAAAACATCTCCAAAGTATATCTACAGCACATTCTAAGCAACGCCACAACATTAAGATCTAAAACCACCATAAGCAAAGAAGTTAAACTGTTTTACACTATAGAGGAGGAGCTCGATGAGGAGTTCCATCTGGCATTAGGTCAAACCTCCACAGAATATGATCCCAACCTGATATACATTGCAGTGATTAACGGTAAAAGCTCTGCCAAAGTAATATCCTATTGCGGCAAAAACTCCTCAAAAATCATAAATGCAGGTTTTATTGCTAAATCTGCTTCCCTAATATTAAATGGCTCGGGGGGTGGTTCACCAAATTTTGGGCAAGGTGGCGGAAAGTCGATCGAGAAAATAAACGATATAAAACCAACGATAGAGAACCTCATAGTGGAAAAATTGGTGTAAGGCATACCTACAACATTATCAGATGTTATAAAAAGGGGTTCATGGTTGCCAAAACAATTTAACCACCCAATTCTAGTCTAGTTGCCACATAATTCAACAACAAACAGTCAGGTCAAACCTGAAAAAATATAACGGCAACCACTCAGTATAATGACAAAACTATTTTCAAAATACTGAAAATAAGGAATTTTTCAACATACAGAAATGTTAACAATGTAACAATGCTTTAAAAAAATAATTTTTAAACTTAAATCCCAAACTCAATTATTTTAGGTTACAATTTTAACTACATTATCCGGACTTTGCAGTGATTTTTTGATCTCCATGGCTATGCGTCTTCCCACACCAAAGGTTTCACCATATTTGTATTTTGTGTATGGAGTGGTAGTAGCGAGAATCGGGTTTCCAGGCACTCTCAAAGAGACATCATAAACAATCACATCCAAATCAAGGGTAATAACGCTCTGCAGTGAAAAAGGACCTATAATTCCAGGAGGATACTCCTTTTTTGTGCTTTTTACAAACTTCTCACCCATTTTGAAGACATTGTCTAAAAGAGACTCTCGAATGCTTGCAGGTGTATGCCCAACCTCAATGTTTTGGAGTTCAACATCCATTTCGAGTTGGTTCCTAGCAGGTATAGATGTGGTAAAATCATGAATATTTGTCTGAAGTCGTCTCTCAATGCCCAAAAATTCGGTCTCATCGTCAAGTGGGGAATAAAAAAAATTAAAGTTAAAGTATGTGCCTATCAGATATTGCTCGATTACAGAGTTATTTTTCAGAGTTTCTTTGTCTATTATTCCTTTGTCAATCCTATCCTGGGACTTTTTTTTATAATCATCGAAAGACGTGACAATAAAAAACGCCCGTTCTAGCTTTCTTTTAGCTTCCTGGATTTTTACGAGAGCGGGCCCTTCAATTTCCTCAGGGCCTGAATAAATTTTAGGATGAGCAATACCCGCCTTCTCCAATAGATAATATTGATTTCTTGGCAAATTCCGCTCTTCAGCTTTCAACAACCATCGGTTACCAAAAATAGGCACATGAAAATTATTCTCAATGTTATCATATCCAAGATAAACCGAAAAGGATCTGTGAGACACCATTATTGTGTTAAGATTCAAGAGTTTTTCCTGATTCTCTTTGAAAAGAATATCCGAAAATCGGTCTAAAACTAGCATTTCGTCAGACAATCGCCTATACTTTAGGTAGGGTAGCTCCCTTCCCTTTTGACAAATACAAACTGTCTTGATCCCTTCATCCTTTGCCCCATCCATTATTTCAAGGGCCGAATGACTCCCTATAACACCCACTGAAACGTTATCTAAATCATAACTGTTGACAACACAGTCGTTTATTTTAGATTTGGTGTTTTCTTTACTTTGCAAATCAGATCCACTTGGCATTTTAAAGCACTGTACCTTGCACTATTGATCGCTATTTTGTTTTTTTAGTTCATACTCAATTGAATTTTTCAGGTCCTGATCGTTTTTGTTAGAATAATCCACCCCCAATGTTTCGGCTATTGATTCCAGTTTTTCCCTGTCAACTGATTTCTGTGATGATTTACCAATTTCAGTCTCAAGGGTTTTTTTTGATTCAATCCTTGCTTTTTGGAATTCACTTGATGCTTTACCTAAAGACTTGGCTAATTCTGGAATTTTTCTAGCTCCAAAAAAAAGCACAACAATAATCAGAATGACGATAATCCATTCAGCACCATTAATAAAAGCCATAAATGGTATGTCGCAATTCCCATTAATAAACAATAATGTTTACTCTAAAGAAATGCGAACCAACACCGGTAAAAAATAAGATTTGACACCCTATTTATGAGTCTACAGCAATAGTTAAAAAAAACAAAACAAACAGCTTAAACTGCACGGACAGAGACTTTAATTAATATAATTTATAAAAAAATATGGAAGGAAACATATGAGATACAATGAAGCTGCTTTTATTGGCCAAAAGAATTCAAAAGACGCTCAAATCAAGTTATTTAATTACACAGGTTTTGCAATGTTAACATATACAATAAAACAAATACCCGGTGGAAAAGGTTTTCTTCCAGTTGGAGAAAAGATATTTGCAGCCAAGGCAATTTATGGTGATCAGATAATCCTATACATAACTGATGAGGATGGTTTTGCAAAAGCTCAATCAAAACCACTGGGAATTGAGGAGGGAGAAAAGTTGTTTGATAAAATGTTACATGACGGAATTGAAAAATATCAGGGTCAAATTAAAACTATATGATTATCTCTGTACCCATCTTTGCGTTTTCCAGGACAACTTTATGAATGTTATCAGTTGACAGTTTAAAAACAACAGTGGGTAAACCGGATCTCTCAATCACTTTCAGACTGATCAGGTCCATCAAGTCATACGTTCCAGCCATGGAGTTTTCCACCCTTAACAAATCAATGCAATCTTTGACGCCTATGGATTCAAATAACCTTGCGTCAGGGTGGCTCCTTGGATCAAAGTTAAAAATCCCCTCCACATCCGTTGCATTAAAAAACTTTATTGCTTTTACCTTTTCGGCAATCAATGCAGAAGTAGCGTTTGTGCTTTGTCCAGGATATAGGCCTCCTGTGACGACTATCTTATTTGCGAGCACCGCAGTTGAAATATCATCCAAGTTTTGTGGGGTTAACGGATAGCAGAGATCCCCAAGTCCTGATATCAACAACTTTGCGTTCAAATGAGAAACCAGTATGCCAATTGCATCAAGTGACGATTCGTCTAAACCTAATGATCTGGACAAATTGATATAGAATCTTGCAATTTTTCCCCCTCCAGTTATTACTATAGGCTGATAGGTTTGGTTTATTTCTTTTATAAGGTTAACATACTCAAATAGCATTTTGTAATCTGTTTCAAAATTAAAGATACTTCCACTGAGTTTTATAACAATTCGTGGTTTGATCATTCGTTTGTTTGTTTGTTTTTCTTCCTGATTATATATTTCGTTATGGATGCTAATTGAAATGGCTGTCAAAAACATTTTCAAAAAATTGCCTATTATCCCTAGTCGTGTAAATCCTAATCATATCCAAATATCCACTGATAGCGTTAATCAAGGGAATCTGATCAAAGGATTTTTCATATTCTGATTTTTTATCTATGATCATTATGGATGTAACCTCCCTTTTTTTTGGAGCCAATGGGATTGAGGGTGCTCGAGAAACATCCAAAAAAATCGGATAGCCGGATTTCCGATGTTCCTCAACTATTTTTGTTAGTTTTATTATTTGATCATCAAACATCTCAATCCCATCAATGTTACCTTTTTCAATAGCTGTTTCTGAAGCAGTAGATGGCGCCTTGTTTTTGTTTCTTTGGCTAGACAATAAAAAAAACTCATAAACGCATTTCAGGAGATTTCTGTTCTGATAGTCTTTTGCCAGTTTAACCCCAACATTGCTGCCAACACCATTGGCTTGACTGTGATTTGATAATCTTGACAATTTTTCCAAAACCATTTCATCATGCAAAACAAAAAAATCTTCCAAAGAATTGGGAGGGGTAAGGTTTAAATCATCGTTTTGGATTTTCATGGAATGAACTAGCATTACCTCACCCGACCTCACAGATTTATGGAAATATACCGCTTTAAACATTTGATATCTTGATATCAGCATTGACTCATACGAATACAAAGACGATTTGTTTATACCCAAGTTATTATGGGATGACACCTCCAGTGAGTTTATTATCCTATGATAATCTATTTTACCGTATTCAGTACCAGAAAAATAACTGTCCCTTGGAAGGTAATCCATCAAATCCACGGATAACCCACCGGATATGATTTCGTTTAGAAAGTTCATCTTGTGCTTTCCAAAGCTTATGGAGGCTATTTCCTTTGAATCATAGCCATTTTTTTCTATAATGTCAGAGATTATTGTGTTGGTGATGATTTTTTGCCCAAAACTTTCATGTGAAAATTTAACACCATTTTTTGAAACTTCTTCAAAAAGATGAGAAAAAGGACCGTGACCAACATCATGCAACAATGCAGCAATTCTCAGTTTTTGGATGACATCCATATCGGTAATGTAATCTTTGCTGTATAATGTTTGACCCGACAACCCTGCCAGAAACATTGAACCAAGAGAATGCTCAAAACGAGAATGCAACGCACCAGGATAGACCAAATGCGCCCCAGCAAGCTGACGAATCCTTCTCAGCCTTTGAAAAATGGGTGTGTCAATTAACTCTTTTTCAATTTGAGTGAATTTTATATTTTTATGGATTGGGTCGGTAATCTCGCCAACAAATTTGAAATTCAATCTAATTGATCACAAACCGCATAATTAAAAATATTAATTTTATTTCTTTATTTATTTTTAATGTGATCAACAATTAATTGAGATATGGAGTTGGCATCATGGTCCGAATTAATCACAGTCCAGTTAAACTTTTTGGCTAAATAGAGGTAGTTTTTTCTTGCCCTCTCTAAAAAATCCTTATTTTTCTCAAACTCATCAAGGATAAAGTTGTTTTCGATGCCTCTTTTGTGGGAAAGAGATGGGTCAATATCCAAGACAATTACTATATCTTCCTTGGGCAGGCCTGAATCCAAATTTATTAGCCAATCTAAATCCACATCATTGGACAACCCATAAACCAAATTGGATTGGTAATATCTATTTAGGATGACAATATTGCCTTTATTCCTTAATGTTTCTATTTCAGATTTTTTTTCCCACCTGTTTGCAGATAATAGAATATGCTTCACTTCGTTATTGTATTGAATTTTTCCCTCCAAAAATAACCGGATTTCTTGCCCTATTCTTGTTGTATAGTCGGGGAAATTAAACAAACTAACATGGCCCGGATAAAGTTTGTTATAAAACTCAAATAGCAGTTTAGATTGGGTAGTCTTTCCAGATTTATCCAATCCCTCTATAACAATTAGTTTTCCTTTGGCCTTGCCTGCTCCCAAACTCCTTTACCAAAATCTATAGATGTCATACCTACAAAAAAGTTTTAGTTTATAAATCCTTCATGATTTAAAATACAAAGTTGAAAAAGGGACATATCAGGATAAGCATAATTTTAGCAATTGTTTACATTGTCATTTTTTATGCATTTACTGCTGGTATAATTAACGCATTGATAGAGGGACAGAATTACAACAATATTGACGGGTTCATTCCATCTCGCGCAGTACAAAACAATTATGAAACCATAATTGGCATTCTCACACTAATGTTTGGTTTTATAGGCATGGTGGTAATGCACAGGGCCTATAACGCCATAAAGAAAAATGAAAAGTACATCTACCTTAGTGTTGGATTGATTATATTCACACTATCTGTTACCGCAATGTATAAGATTGCAGAGCTAAAAATGGGATAAGAAAAACAATTTTGTAATCACGGTTTAATAAAGTTGTAATAAAACCATCTTGAATAAGGGAAAAAAATATTTGTATATGTAGTTGAGGAAGTGGAAGTGGAAGAATAGGAAACAGGCGAGTTTTTTTTTATGAGTGTAAGTCCCATTCTATCCTCCCTTTCATCAAAGTCTAAAAACAGTACATTGCTAGAGATTCTCAAAAAGTGGTTGTTTGTTTCTGAATCATCATTAATCAACAGTAATTCATTGACCATTTTCTTTGACCTTTCCAATGGTTGATATAATGTAATCACGATCGGTATTTTTTTGTTTTCTGTTTTCTTTAACAATAGCGACAGAATATTTAGGCTTTGGTATCCACCTGATTTTTGCCTTGAATCTTTTGCCCCTTCGGTTAGTTTTTTGTTTTTCATTTTGTAAAGGTTTAGCATATTCAAAGAATCAATCAAGCCGTTTAAAGAATCGAGTATTAATATGGAATTACATGACAATGAATCCACCATATCCTTTATAAAAAAATCCATATTTTTTATTCCGGGCAAAACAATCCTAAAATCTGAAAAATCACTTTTGTCATATGCTAATGTAACGGTGTTTTGAAAATATGATGAAAAAATGGTATCAAAATCAATAAAAAGTATTTTTTTCTGTTTACAATTCTGAAGCAGAAACGATAAAAAGTTAATCTTGCTGTTCATGTTGTAAAAATACGAAAGGTTGATACCATCAGATACAAGTTCAGATAGAGTGCAGGAATGAGAATAATTTAATTTACAACACCTTAAATAATTATAGATTAGTCTAATATTTAATGCTAAAGAATGGAAAAAAAATGGAAGGCGAAGAGGATGAAGCAGCAGGAGGAGGAGGAGCAAACACTGTTAACGATGCAGAACTTGACGAGAAAATACATGGAGATTTCTTAATCTCAAAAAAAAAAATATATTTGAACAATGGATCTGTCGGTCCGGTTCCAATTTCAACTGTTAAAGCCATCACTGATTTTTACCTGAGATATTCAGAGCAGGGTCCTGATTCCACAGAGTCCAATGAGTATTTGGAAAACCTAAAAATGGAGACAAGGAGAAGAGTTGCAGACTTAATTAACTGCGACAGCGACGAAATAATTTTTACATCCAGTACTACAGAGGGAATCAACTTTATCACAAATGGTATTGCCTGGGCGGTAAATGACAGAATATTGCTGAGAAATTCTAAAAGCGAGCACTTTTCAAACTATTTGCCGTGGATTAAGGCAGCTAATGACAATGACTTGCAGATAGAGAGATTTCCCTTTGAAAACGAAAACATGGTTATAGAAGACCTTACAAAACTAATGGAATCACCTCCATCACCATCGCCATCACCAAATTTTCCTCGAATTGTTTCCACAAGTCATGTAATGTACAACAATGGCTCAATCACCCCTGTTGAAAAAATGGGAAGCATCATTAAAAAAAAAAATAAAAAAACATTATTTTCGATAGATGGGGCACAAAGTGTTGGTGCGATTGAAGTTGATGTAAAAAAAATCAAATGCGACTTTTTGTCTTTTCCAGCGTTTAAGTGGGTTTGCGGGCCACTGGGAATTGGTGTTTTATATGTTAATAAAAAAGTGATGAATGACGAATTTGAGCCGGTATTTGTGGGCGCAGGCACCGCTCAAATTGAGTCAACCAAAGAAGGAGAAAAAAAAATCAAAGGTGGCAATTCCCCAGACAAAACACAAGAAACCCTAAAATATTATAAATACCCGCAAAAATATCACTCCACTTTTAGAAATTATCCCGGTTTGGCTGGGCTTGAGTCCTCCATAAGGTATTTACTTAGAATAGGCATCTCAAACATATGTAAAAAAAACAAAAAGCTATCTAATATCTTCAGAGAGGAAATCTCAAAAATAAAGGAGATTGCCATCCATGAAGCATCTGAAGAAAGCATGCGCTCATCTATGGTTAGCTTTTCATTTAAGAATAACAACAACAGGGTAAAGATTTTAGTTGAAAAACTGCAAGAGAAAGGGATAATATTGGCTGAAAGAGAAATTGGCCTGAAAAAAATTGTAAGGGCTTCCCCTCATTTTTATAATACCGAAAACGAAATCATAAAAACAATTAATGAGATAAAAATCATAACAAGCAAGATATAGAGCCTTGTTATTTTTTTTGCCCCTGTCCTTCTATTACAATCATTGTCAGTGTAGAGCGGACCTTATCGATTTTTCTAATGTTCCATGTTATAATTTCTCTTAATTTGTCCATATCATCTGATGTAACCCTAACAATAATATCGTAAACTCCAAAAACACCGCTAACTTCCACTACTTCTGGAACTTGTTTTATTTTGTTAATTATTTCGCCT
>JADDOQ010000317.1 GCA_016782315.1 Nitrososphaeraceae archaeon
TGAGGTATTTAGCTGCTCCAGTCTGAGTTTTTACAATGATGACCTCGCGACGAACTGACCCATAATCACCATTGTGTGACCACCAAACCTAAATAAAATTATTAATATAATAATCAAAGTATAAGATAATTGTATGGAATTAGTTTATGATTATCCTTTATACAGACCCCCTTCCGAAGCGAATTCCCTGATTTTTCAAGTAACCTTGGGATGTTCCTTTAACGAATGTTCATTTTGCAACATGTACAGAACAAAAGAATATTATGAGAGACCCATTGAAGAAATCAAAAGAGAAATAGAGACCATGTCAAAGTTACAGCCAAACGTAACCAGGGTTTTTTTGGCAGACGGAGATGCTCTAAACGTAAAAACAGGAACCTTAATTGACATACTATCGCACATAAAAAGCAACTTTAAGCATTTAGAAAGGATTTCCTGCTATTCCATGCCCAAAAACCTGTTGCAGAAAACAGATGAGGAACTGGCCTCTCTGAAAAGATCTGGCCTGGATATGGTGTATCTAGGTATAGAGAGTGGCAACAACACCATATTGAAAAAGGTAACAAAGGGCGCTACAAGTGAAACGATAATAAACAGCTGCAAAAAAGCAAAGAAAAACGGCTTTATCCTCTCATGCATGATAATATTGGGGTTGGGCGGAAAAAAATACTCTGATTGCCATGCTGCCGATACATCGAGTGTTATCAGTCAAATCGAGCCAGACTATCTTGGGGCACTAACATTATACATGGAACCCAACATAGAGAAGGAATTCTATGCAAAGTTTAAAGAACCGTTTCAGCCATTAGAGGATTTAGAAATACTAGGTGAGATGGAATCTTTAGTGTCAAACATAGACGTTAACGGACAGGTGATCTTTAGGGCCAATCATGCATCAAACGTTTATTCAATAGGGGGCACGCTGCCTCAAGACAAAGACAATATACTTGAAAAGATCAGGTATTTGAAAGAGCACCCAGAAAATTTAAAGCCAAAAATCCTAAGGAGGTTTTGATAGTAAGGCTTTCAGACTACAGGAAGATGACAACAACAAATTGTTTTTTAAAAA
>JADDOQ010000196.1 GCA_016782315.1 Nitrososphaeraceae archaeon
ATGGCCAAGATGATAATACTGTTTAAGCCTGACATATAGTATAGTAAATAAAAAGACCAAATAAAAAGAAAATAGTTATCGGTTGACACATAGAGTATTGTCGTCATCCATCTACTGATTCAACGCATCAGGGAAAAACTGATTGCCCCAGTCGAGTTACCTTTTTAAGATCTATTCAAAAATGTATCTTGTGGTATTATTTGCCACTGACTCCCAATTTATAGCTGTTTATCAAATTTATATTGCTTACATCAGTAGATCCCACCATCAACTTGAATGGCGCAGATTCTGATTGAGGGATTGTTGTAGGATCAGTAAATGTGGATGATGTCCCAATAACTTGCCTGGCACTATTATATAGGGTTGCTGTAACTTTTACGAACGTTTTTTCTATTGGTGCTTTATTTAACACCTCTCCAACAATGAAAAGTAATTACCTGAAGAATAATCAGACACACTCAATATACTTAGATAGGGATTTGACGTTGAGATGGTTTTTTTGATGTTATTGTCTGTGCTTTGAGGCGCTTCATTCACGGAGTTTTTGGATCCGGTTCTTGTTCCTGAAGAAGGGAGGTAAACATCTTCGGGTGCATTCTCGGGTCCATTTGTTCCGGTAATACATTTGCCTTTAAAGCATGCCCTGAATTCGCGTCTACCGTTATGTGTTCCTTACCTACCAATGTGATCTTGGATCTAAGAACTTGGGTTAAACCAAGGATTGGCTGAATTGGGTTCCTTAATTCGTGGGCCGCAATATGGATAAACTCATTTAGAATTTTATCATGGATTTCCAATTTATTGTTTACTTCTTTAATCTGCTGGTAGAGGTCCGATTGTAGCCAAAGGTTTTCAAATATTGAAACATATGAGAAAACTCGGGTTTGCTGTTGGAGTATATGGATAACCCTATTGCCTCTTCAAAAGTTTCCCCCATATCATCTTTTAACTCCATCACTAGAGACATCTTTCCGTCTACCAACAATATGGTGGATCTGGGCTCTGGCATAGGTTGGATATAACGCATTTCTATAGATTCGCTACTAATGGCATCATTGTTAATAATGTTATTTGGTTTGTTTTCATTTTATTCTTTGTTATCGTTCTCTTGTTGTTTCCCCTTAATAGTTTCTACAATCTTTTCTTTAATGATGGCTCTTTCCTTTGTATCAGATAACAAAGGCATCAATACTCTGACATCTACATTTCTCTCCCTTGCTGATTTATTTAAGCACAGAATTGCATTTATTTTCTGTTGCCTGTTGAATGCATTGACAGTAGGAAGAATTAACATTATCTCGGACCTGGCATTGTTTACAAGGTCCAGGTATAATGCCCTTACCTTTGAATGATCATATATAACTTCAATGGTATCTGGAGCAATGCCTTCTTCGATTTCTCTTATTCTTTGTTCAACTGGAATTGATTTACTCCACAGCGTCTCAAATAGATGTTGCTGTGCTTCTGCCAATCCTTTAAAGCTACTGAATATTGCACGGGAAAGTGGCTGTGTTTCACTGGAAATTGTTAGAAGAAAGATTTGTCTTCTATCGGCCACTCCAAAATTATTTCTATCGCCGCCCATGTGCCTAAGTTGCACAATACCCATGAGTTTTTTGCAATAAAGGATATTTGCAGGTGTGACCTCAGTTATTATTCTTATTTTTATACCTTTATTATTAAGGATAATAAATGCATTCCAAATGGGCTCTAAGGTAGCATACATGGTCACTTTGGTATGGCCTATGCATCCAACCCACTATTCTATTACATCCGAGAAAGTTTCCAAGGCTCTTTTGAGTATGTTATCATAACCATTTAGTACCTCTGCGTTTTCGGCATTATGATTTAAAGAAATTGTTATTGGCCTCCTGTATTCCTATGCTGATGATAATGGATTATATAATAGTAACACAATTTTATTCTATTGTATTTATTGGCGAATTCATGGCATTATCCTTTTATTTGGTTATGATGTGTTGTTTATACCTACTATTTACCTCGGGGAGATAAAGATGAGCAGAAGGCAGTTGACAGGCTTAAGAACTGAAATAAGTTGATGGTTACAATGACCATATGATTGTATTATTACTGCCATTGATCAGAATTTTAATTGTTTTATATTAACAATGAATTAAGCGTTATTGTTCATTATGCAAGAGCAAATAACCTTGGTTATGTTATTTCAGAGTTGGTTTAATCCAGGTAAGATATGCAAAGATGTATCTACTTCAGATGGTAAAGTTATCGTGATATTCAATAGTTGTATGATGGTAGAACATAGGCAATATTTGCAATAGCAAAGAACACTGCACAAAATAACAAAGGATACCTATAACAGAACAAGAGAAAATCGATAATGCAGTATAATCAACCCCGACAATTAATGATAAAATAAGGAAAACAAATGGAGAACAACATACTCATCAGCATCGGAGAGAAAGAACAAGACAACACAAAACAAAATGATAATTGTTAATCCATTTTATATTATACGAGGTTCGATGAATAATACTATGTTAAAGAGATTGGTTTGTCAAACATTCAGCTGAATTTGCCTTTGAGAATTATTAACGGCCCTCAAATAAGGCATCCTAATCAACTAAAAAAAAGAATGGATGAAAAGTTTATGCCATATTAATCCGATGCGTAACTGGACTCACAATCTTCTTTTGATGCACCAGATATAACGAGTCAGTCAGTTGCAGATTCACAAACGTCCTTTGTGTTGCCTTCTACAGACATGCATCCATCAATGAAACCTTTGTAGTAGGCGTCATCACCGCCTTTCTCGTCTCCACAATGGTCATATGTGTCCACACTAAAAGGTCCGTTTTGTCCATGCTCATATCCTGCATCTCTACAACCATCATTCCAGTCATTTCCTGCATACGCTACTGTAGTTGTTGTTAAAGATGTTCCAATCAAAATAGCCACAGCGACTGCGGTTATTAAAAATTGCATCATCACATTTTTAAGATGATTTAACTATATTAATTTACAAAGCTTTGTAGTGGATCCCAAACCACTTATTATACCATCGGCGAATAGATCCGAAAACTTATTGAATTACTAATATATGCTGTTATCTGCTCTACTCTCAGGTTTGCCGAGTTTCATCCAGTTAATGGAATAAGTATATCCAGATGGATACTTTCGAGGCATAATAAGGCAAGGCAGGTAATAAGGTCATAGCCAATTAGGCTTCCACCAAAAATAGGAACGTAACAGTCTTGTTTTATTATATCTTCATATAGTATCATCATCTTTAGAAAAGTGATTTTGGAACTAATTTCTAGGAATTATAAGAAAACGAATACATTGAAGAAATAAAAAAACTATTAGAATATCCTGACATCTCAGAATTGACGATCTTAACAATTAATTAGTCTAATGTCCAGTAACTAATGTATCTAAATACTTCTTTTTTCTTAATTTGCGTTTATTATATCAGTTGACCTAAAAGAATTTGAAATACAATAAAAAAGATCTAGATGCGGTTAGAAAGATTTTAAAACATACTTTACGTTTTATATTCAACTGTTACTTTTAATCACTCTAGCCTATATTAGTAGTAGTTCAGTTTTTTTCATTAT
>JADDOQ010000197.1 GCA_016782315.1 Nitrososphaeraceae archaeon
AAATAGGAACCCAAAACCTTTAGGTTGAGAAATTTCTCACCAACACGCCTTTGAGCTACATGCTTCATACTGATACTTTGTTTTATGTGAACAACACCTAGGTGCTTGGGTCGTCTGCCGGAAACGGGTCGTTGTTTTCTCATTCCACCTCTGCCTACACGAACCCTTGCAACTACAATCCCTTGTTTTGCCTTGTAACCTAAAGCCCTTGCTCTATCAAGCCTGCTTGGTGAATCAATTCTGTGTATTGTGGGCTCTCTTCTCCATGCATATGCTTTATCTTTGAGAATTTGTGATCGTGTTTTTAACATCGACTTCCAAGTTTCTGCAATGTGGCTGTACATACTTTAAATTATTTTAACCCTTTAATATTTTTATTTAGAAGAAAATGAAACATAAAAAATAAACAACCGCTGCTGCTTTTGTTGCTTCTTCTAACGTCTACCCATTCTCTCAGGCTTTTTTTGACCTGGCTGAATCCTTTTCTCAAATCTTTTTTCAAAATTGTTTTTATTTCGCATTTTAGACGAGAGACTAGTTCTCTGGCGAGCTTGAATTTTTGGTGTCTGACCTCTGACTTTTCCAGCTTTTGTTAATGATCCGTGAGTTGGCACATCTTATTAATATCAAATCCTATATTTAATATATGCATATAACACTTTGATGCCCAACACGTTAATTGCCAATATAGGCAACAATTACCTAAAACAATAAAGAGATGGCAATCATATACTAAGTTATTATTATTTAAATTGAAGAACAAAACAATATATATATCAATAAATGTCTGTTTTAAATGTCGACTATGCCAAAGAAATCCAAAGACTAAAGAAAGAAAAAAAAGCAGTTATTTTAGCTCATAATTATCAAATCTCACAAATTCAAGATATTGCAGATTTTGTAGGGGATTCTTTGAAACTATCAAAAATGGCGGCAGAAACTAATGCCTCCATAATTGTTTTTTGTGGGGTTCATTTTATGGCCGAAACAGCATCCATCATAAGCCCGGAAAAAAAAGTGTTGATACCGGATTTAGACGCTGGTTGCTCTCTTGCGTCTTCGATAAACCCTGAAGAACTAATGGAATGGAAAAGACAGAATCCAAAAGCTGTCGTTGTAAGCTATGTAAACACGTCTGCAGAAATAAAAGCACTGTCAGATTATTGCTGTACTTCTTCTAATGCCGCGAAAATTGTACAGTCAATTCCAAAAGAACAACCGATATTGTTCTTGCCTGATATGTTTTTAGGGGCATATGTAGCAGAGGTAACAAAGAGAACCAATATAAAAATATGGCCAGGAGAGTGCCATGTACATGCGGGCATACGGGCAGAAGACATCAACGCCATGCTAAAAAGCTATAAAAATGCCGAGTTTTTGGTTCATCCTGAATGCAGCTGCACCTCATCCACCCTATACCATATTTCAAAAGGGGATATCAACAGAGACACCAAAATACTCTCTACAGAGGGAATGATGAAGGAAGCAAGGATATCACATAACAGTCAGTTCATTGTAGCAACTGAGACTGGAATGTTGTACAGAATGAAAGTGGAAAACCCGGAAAAGGAGTTCATTCCAATTAAAAATGATGCAGTTTGTAAATACATGAAAAAGATAACTGTGGAAAAAGTGTATAATTCACTGGTAAGTGAATCATATGAGGTTAAGGTTCCAAAGGGAATTGCAGAAAAAGCAAGGGTGCCTATACAGAGAATGCTAAATATCGCATAACAACTTTTAGATTACACTAAATCCAAAAATTTGTTCAAAATGCAATCAAAAAAATACGTCATTGGAGGAGGATATTTCAAGGCTATAGTCAACAGATTGAAAGGAATGAGTCAGTGAGCCCACTGAAATTACATCCGGTTTTGCTGATGCATATTCATATATGTTATCTAGGGTTATGCCGCCTGAAACTTCAATAATGATCTTATCCCTCAGTCCCAAATTGTTGATCTTTTCCATAGATCTATGAACTAAATCGGGGGCAAAATTGTCTAACATTACAATGTCTACCCCAGATCCTATGGCATCAATAATGCCGTCATAGTCACACACCTCGCATTCTATTTTTCTATTGGATCCATATTTGGATCGAACTAGTTCAATGGCCTTGATAACTGACCCTACAATTGCGATATGGTTATCCTTTATTAATATGAGTTGGTCTAGTCTGTATCTGTGGGATATGCCACCACCAAGTACCACAGATTTTTTATCGAAATATCGTAAACCTGGCGAGGTTTTTCTAGTGGAAGAAATACTTACAAATTCTGAATATTCGCCAAGTTTTTCTACAAATTGAGATGTTTTTGTAGAGATCCCACTCATATGCATGAGTAGATTTAAAGCTGTTCTTTCAGCTTTTAATATGGATCTGGCAGAGCCCTGAATAACCATGACCGCTGTTTTTTCTTTTAAACGGGATCCATCATTTACTAACGGTGTTGAAGCGCAACCACATATGTCAAAAATTGTTTTAGCTTCAGAAAGTCCACTTACCACTGCCCCATCATCGTTGTTTTTACAAATGATTTTTGCAGTTGCATCAATTTTTTCGTTAATCAGTGTATTACTTGTGATGTCTCCTGTGCCAATATCCTCATTTAAGAAATCTGTCAGAAGCGACCTGATTTCCACTTCATTTTTTTTTAACGGAATTTGGGCATTATTGTAGATATCCTTATACTTATTCAATTTAAAACTAGGTTACTTTCAGTGCGTACTTGTGAGACGCAGAGATTTCCAGAGTTGACGCAATTTTGGATTTTTCTGAATCAAAAATCAAAAGTATCCCAGACCAGTCCTTGGATAACTCTGTTGATTTGCAAACGGGACACATTTTACCCAGGGTTAGTGCCTTACATTTTTTACACGCAAATTCTTTTGCCAATGCTATATCAACAATATTGTATTTTTTATTTCTTATCCCTTTTTGTATTGGAAGAAATAATGTTGGATGACGATACGGATTTCCTTGATTTATCGGCAGGGTCTCCATCAGCATGTACATTCTGGGCCCGTTTTATTTCTCGCTCCACCCATTCGAGTGCACCCAAGAATGGTTGTCTGCATGTAATGCCTATTTTGCCCATCGATGCACTTTTTCCAAGGCTTATTGCAGTAATTCTTGCGCGTATCTTTGACCCGATTCGTAATGTTTTCTCCGACTGATTTGATAGGATAAGACCTTGCTTAACATCGCTTTTAAGGTAGTCATCAGTAATTTGGGACAAGTGCAACAGAGCGTCAGTGGGGCCTATTCTTACAAAAGACCCAAAATCAGTGATTTCAACTACCTCGCCTTCAACGACTTCATGGAGCTTGGGGTAAAACGTTAGGGCGGTAAAATGTACTTTATGATAAGTCGCACCATCGCCAGCAATAACCTTGCCGGTGGAGTTTGCTTCTGCGTCAATTATCAGAATAACATAGCCTAGTTCGGCATTTACCATGCTTTCGTATTTCTCTTTTAAAATTCCAATTGCCGTTATTTTCAATGAATTTGTTAATTTGCTCGGTGGAATTCTCACTACATCGGTCATATGTGCTATAGCAAACATAATAAGGATACAACATATCCATAACTTTTAGTTTATGAACTTTATGTTTATCTTTAAAAAATGGTCATTATTATAATTTGTCATTGCAATTTCAAGGCTCTGTTAACTTAACGACAAGCCTATAGCTCGA
>JADDOQ010000318.1 GCA_016782315.1 Nitrososphaeraceae archaeon
TATGGCATGGAAATAAGGCCATAGTATTGGGACACTCCAAGACTATCACAAAAATCTGGAAACTAAAGGCACTCATAATAGCGGTCTAATTTCCACTACTCAATTTTGTGCATAATGCCAAAAACCTAGTACCTATTTCTCAATAATACATAAAGTACAGAGGATAATTCAAACTTCCTCCTATCCTGTTTGCTGGCATATATTCTAATTTCATATCTTATGAATTTTCTTTATCTTCCCTAAACAGTACAGAATCAAGGAGCCTATCATTTCTATCCGCGCCTCAACCTCTTTTTCTAGTTGCGTCTTGATGGAGTTTAGCCTATCGATTTCGTCGGCGGTTTCATACATGACCTTATCAAGGTTTTTTAGTTTCTCTTCTTGCTGCAATATGTTGGACATATCATGCGGATTAGCCAACCCATGCCACTTCAGTTCTCTGTATAGGCGTGCTAGAATGTGAATTTCGTCACCCATCTCTCTGTAGATGGATATCAGTCTATCCTTATTGGATAGTTGTAGATAATCGGTGGGTAAATCCAATACCTCATTCGCTTCAACATCCAGAGTAATCGCAACATCAACCAAGTCTTTGTTCTCCTTAAAGAGATTGTAAGCCCTGAAGTTTATGTACAGGTGCTTGTCTGTTTCTGATTTTGCTTCCTCTTCACCGTTATACCTTCGGGTGATTGTGCTGATATCCTTAAGCGAGATGTGGGCCGCCTTAGCAATAAACATGTAGACTTGCCTTGACTGGCAAGTTTTATGACAAGTTGCTCTTTCTCCTGCCTGGTTAGAATCAATGCTTACGGTATCCATAAGTGGTTTTAGTTTAAAAAGTCCTGATTCTTTGATATTCATTATTAAAATATGAAGTAGTGGCAAAGTAAAGGCGGTCATCGTATGGTCGCCATATAAGATAATATCGTTCTGGACCAATTGCTGTTCTTTGTTTAATCAATCCCG
>JADDOQ010000319.1 GCA_016782315.1 Nitrososphaeraceae archaeon
TAATGTTTACCCTATACCAATTTTTGTGATGTTTGTAGACAAAGCTTGTTCTTGCTTGTTTGCCGTTACGGTCCTGTAGGTTTATTTCTTGAGCCAGTTTTTCCTCCAGTCTATACAATTGGTATCTAGCCACCATCAGGTTGCCTAATATATTCTCAAAATTCTTGTTCTCTTCTTCTTCATTTAACATGGCTACTTACACAAACATTGGTTTTGCTAATCGGCGTTTTCTATGTAGGTGATGCTTCCTATCCTGTACCTTATTTCCTCTATGTATCCGGCCTGGTCGATCACAGGGGTTATAAGATTTGCGCCACATACCGGTATGCAGTTGCCTTCCAGTTCTCTTTCTTGCATTAAATCTGGGTTAATCATTGATAGAATATAGATAGCAATATATTTAAGCTGTATTATTTTCAATATATTCACCAATTAGTGATAATAATTTATTGATTGTATATTGAGAATAATAAAAATATTTTAAGTAGACTCTAACAATGATGATAAATTTATAAAGTTTTACCGAATAGAGGCAAACAACAGCCTAAGAACAAAATGAAACACTAATAACATGTTGCTATGGCTTCAATTGAACTTGTATTATATTTCACCTCTTATAATATTGGCAAAACATTAAGAAAACATTTTGATACATTTCACCATATTCTGTTATGACATGCAAAAAAAGAAACAGTGAAAAAATGCATTGGTTTGATGTAGATTTCACCATGTATTTACATTCATTATTGTAATAAATTTGCAATATTGTCTGTATCAGGATTTGACCTAGTGACAAGTCAAGCTGCTAATTTATCATTTTCTCTTTTGATAAAATGCTGTCATGGAACCAAATAACCATTTTACAATTTATTGTCATATATCATTATTTGTTAATAGTCTTGAAATAGAAGTATTGAAAGAAAATTAACCATAATTAATCTTATGAAAAATAGATTTTTGATATCCATAAATTAAACATAAGTGTCATTATTTTGAATAAACAAATAAT
>JADDOQ010000198.1 GCA_016782315.1 Nitrososphaeraceae archaeon
CTTGTAGAACACTCGGAATGACGGATGTGCCAAAAGCTTTGATTGTTAACCAAAAAAGAGGATTAATCAAAATGGCAGTTGATCCAAAAAGAAACAATACAATTGTAGGTGTCCACATATTATCAGATATTGCAGCAGATATAATACATGAAGCAGTTTTGGCCGTGAAATATAAACTAACAGTAGATGATATAATCGACACGGTCCATGTCTTTCCAACAATGACTGAGGCAGTAAAGTTAGTAGCTACCGCTTTCAAACAAGACGTAACCAAATTGTCATGTTGTGCAGAATAATTGCAGATAGATAAGAGGTAAAAGAGTTTTGAAAGGTGAAAGCAAGGAAGAGGTATTGCATTCCATTAAAGATCTGATAACCATGTTTTAGTTACTCGATCTAAAGGTAGACCTTTAAGGTTTGATACACAAGAAATTGCAGCATCACCATCCACCAACGGTACAGTTGGTATTTCTATAGTATGCTCCATCAAAGCATGCGAGTTGCATATCCCATCAAATTTGGCAAACTTTTTTTCCCATGTAATCAAATATTTGATTTTTGCAGTAATATCCCAGCAACAGATTAGAGGTTATCGCCTTTGTAGGGAATTACCTTATTAAATTTAGTTATAGGAGATTTGGGTATAAAAGAATTGAAGGATTAAATCCCCATGAAACTGAGCTGCAAAACAATTATTCAAAGTGCTTTAAGATTAATTATGTTAAAACCATAACATTAGATCTCTTGCATAATTAGAAACAGTATGCCCTATCAGTACGGCAATGACTGATTCCTATTTAAAAAGATGATGATATTCTATAGTTTACCAGTCCTGATACTATATCAGATACCTTGTCGTAATTTCTCAACCTGTTTCTGAAGATATCGCTCATTATCCTGTACTTTTTCATTCTGCAAATGGTATGTTCTACCGCCATTCTCTTTCTAGAGTGATTCTGGTTGTACTCTTTTTCATCTTTAGATAACTGTGCGTTTGGCTTCTTTTTGTTTGGCATGGATGACTTTTGGCCAGGAAAGTCTTTCTCCACTCCAAGATAACCTAGGTCAAACACGTTAACAACTTGATTGGGGGTTACAGGGGGATTATTTTTATAGATGTCATAGTCATGCCTTTTTCCTTTCTTATGGCCTATTTTATGGATGATGATGCCTTGGTTGTTAACCATAAGCTGTATCTTTACAGTATGCCTTTTCTTCTTACCCGAATAATGCGCATTTCTTCTTGTTTTGTTTTCAGGCCTTGGTATCTGATGTTCTGTGCAGTCTATGAAAGACAGAAAGCCAGGAAAGTACTTTTCAACTTCTTCTGGTGTGCGCAGCCTTTTGGTTATTTTGTACATCTTTTGCGGAATTGGTACGCAACTTCTAACCAGCGATTCAATCTTCTGCATATCTCTGCAGATGTTACTCTGGTCCAAATCAAACAAAAAGCCAGCCAACGTGTAGGTTATGTAAAGACGGCCGTATACCAAAAGCATCAGAAACCTGTTTTTAACATCCAGATTGAAATGTCGTCCAGCACCTATGGATCGTTTTCTTTCTTTTCTTTTTGGATAATCGCCTGATCTCATGTTTGTAGTATCTTTTTGATATCTTATCATAAATGTCATCAAGCTCCTTTACTGTTAGACCGGTGAATGATTTGAAAAGCAACGACTTTTTGGATAGTTTATCGTATGAAAGCAAAGAAAGGACAAGAAATTGATGGAATGATGGTCATAAAGCTGTTTAGGGGCAATTACGCAAGAGATCTACTATATTCTCAGATATATTTAACAACTTAAAGTTTGAAAGCAACTAAACCAATTTTTTTAATTTTTATTGCTCTCAACATTCTTATCAAATCATCCCTTAATCTAGAAACAAATAATAATATTAAGGCATTAGCCCTGCCATCGCAATTTCACAATAACAAAAAAATGAGAAGGTATTGATATATGCTATCTGATACGCATAACCAATATCAATTACTGTTGCTGTTTATGTTCCTATCGGATTCACACCGTTGCTTTAGGCAGTACCGATATTTGACCAACCATGTTTGGCGGATGCACGTTGCATATGTAAGTTATGGTTCCTGGGCTGTTTGGTGTGAATGATACAGTGTGGATTTGCCCCCTCTTAAGTTCAAAGGTATCTACTCCTTTGACTTCAATGACGTGGTTGGGGCCTTGTACTCCTATGAAATGGAGCGTGACTTTGTCACCTTGGTTGACGACTATTTGGCCTGGAGCGAATGTAAACGACCTAAACTCCCAATCTCCCACATTATTTGGCTCTGTTATCTTGAAACCCCCTCCAGTTGGTATGGTTGAATTTGCAGGAGGCTTCTCTGCTGGATGTGTTGAAGTTGCATTTAAGTTTGTCTTTCCATCGATGTGCACTGTGTTTATCCAGAATTCCTTTTCAATTGATTTGCTCGGGTCAACTGCTTTTACTGTGGTTGCATCTGTCATATTACCTGATGTCATATTGCCACCAGTCATATTACCCATTGTCATATCACTTCCACTCATTGTCATGGTATCGTTTTGTGCAAATACTGAAGTTCCAACAGCTACTGTTGAAATAACAAATGCACTTGCAATTACTGCAATCATAAATATTTTTGTGTTTATATTAGACATCAAATTGAGTTAAACGATGTTGAATTTATAGTTATTATTGTGAAAATATCCTAATAATTTTTCAAGCGCAGCTTGATACAGAAATGGTCTTTGTACTGCTTACAATATACGTGAATTTCAATACTTATTATTCACAATTTCGAAAAGAGAAGGAAATAGAATCAGATAAAAAGGATGAAAAATATCTCTATAACTTTTGAATTTACCCGATGCATTAAAGCAGATTGATAACAAATAAAATATCAACAAGTTTATTAATAAAACATGCCTTCTTCACAATTGTCAGATATTCTACATATTGACTGTTATATTGCAAATCTAATGATTAAGGCTGCAAGACAATTATAACAATGTAAAATATTGTCAAAGCACATTACATTAGATCTATTGCATAATTAGAGAGCATCAACAATGTACTCTACCTTGTCCATTTACTATTCATCTAACCAGTAGCCATTACCCTGTAGTTTACCAATCCTGTAACAATATCAGAGTTCTGTTGTACCTTTTCAGCCTGTTTCTATATACATCAGACATTATTCTAAACTTCTTTATCTTGCAGATTGCATGCTCTACTCCTACTCTTGCTCTGGCAAGAATTCTGTTGTACTCCTTTTCTTCCACAGGCAATGGTTTGCTTCTCTTCTTTTTGAAAGGCAAAGATGATGTCTGTTCTGGAAAGTCCTTCTCTACGCCAAGGAATCCTAAATCAAATACATTCTCTACATATTTAGGCGTCACTGGTCTATTGGATTTGTAAATCTTGTAGTCGTGATGCTTCCTGCTTTGTAATGTGTTTTGTAAAGAATCCTTCCTTTCTCGTTTGCCATCAACTCTTGCTTTACGGTGTGTCTCTTTCTTTTGCCTGATTAGTATAGTCTTTTTCTTCTTTTATCTTTGGGTCTTGGGATTTGCTGCTCTGTTACATCGATAATACTTAAAGCCAGGAAAATATTGTTCTACCTCTTCTGCTATTTTTTT
>JADDOQ010000320.1 GCA_016782315.1 Nitrososphaeraceae archaeon
TTCTCTCTTGCCCAAAGAAAAATTTTGTCAAAGGTGGAGGTATTTTGTCATTGGTAAGAATTGACGAGGTACTTTTAATTTTACGGTGGTAGAATTCTAATATCTCCTTATTATCAATGGCATCTCATGTTGAAACATTAAAGTGCTTTCTGGTAGACACTGTGGGTATATCCTGGAATTGACCCCAAACCGAATCCAAAGGAATCAACAAAGACAAACAAGACAAAAAAATTACAGATGATGTGAATAACAAAAATTTAGTCATTTGCTAAAAAATTCGCATTATTGGCAATACTAAACCTTTCTTAATCGATCTATATATTTCGTTTATTTTATCGTTTGTAAACGTATGCCAAGGATCAAAATGAAGTCATGGGAAAAAGAACACTATTGGATAGGCCCAAACAATTTTGTATACTGACCTAATTTAAAATAAACTACAATATCATTTTTCTTTTCTTTTATTTCTTTTTAATACACATGATATTAATATAAATAAGTAATACTGTATTAAAAATAAAAATAAGTCAATAGGTGCGAAATCTATTGCTTGTTTCCTAGGAATGTAATGCTGTAATAGCTTATAATCAACTCTAAATCCCCAAATAATCATCGCTTTGTCATTTTTGTCTATTGACCGAAAGGGGCATCTTTGGTACAAAGCGTTCTTCATTTTGGATTGTCGAGAAAAGTTGCCTTCTCAAAACACGGCACCATAAATTTGCTAAGGCTGTTGTTGATCAGTTAATCGTTAACCTGCCCTTGATGGAAATAAGAGGACAGTAAGTCAATAAATGAAAAAGAGA
>JADDOQ010000321.1 GCA_016782315.1 Nitrososphaeraceae archaeon
TTTTACTTTTGCAGAACCATTAGCTTTGTCGATAATACCAACTTCGATTTCGAAATTTCTATAAGATTCGAAATTGCGACCATCCAACCTTTTTCCTCTAGACAAAGCTTCTAGCATTTGTTGTTTACGTAGTTGCTCAACTATTATTGTAGAACGTTTTGAAGAACTCATACTTCTTCCTTCAGCTCCGTTTCATTACCAAAATATTTTTTCATAAGTGCTTCTTTCTGTATTTCATACACTAATTTACATCCATCAATCGCCTTATTCAAACATTCACTAAATTGACTTGAAGATAATTTTCCATCAAGTTGAAGCAAAGTGATTTGTTCCATATTAGATAAATATGCAACTGGCATATCCGCGTCACCTTCTTTATCTTCCAAGTCATTAATATCTAATACGATTTTATCACCTAAACGGCCGGCTGCGCATGCAGATACTAAATCACGCATATTGATTCCTGCATCGGCTAATGCTACAGATGCAGCAGCAATACCCGCACATCTTGATCCACCGTCTGCTTGCAAAACCTCTACAAATACATCAATAACTGCGCGTGGATAATCGCTCAATATCAATGATGGCTCCAAAGACTCACGTATTACCTTGGATATCTCCACCTCTCTTCTAGATGGAGCAGGATTTTTTCGAGTATCTGTTGAAAAAGGAGACATATGATATCTACATCTTAATACACACCGATCTGGGAGGGCCATATGTTTTGGATGTACTTCTCGTGGTCCATAAACAGCAACAATTATTTTATTCTTACCAAACTCTATAAAAGCCGATCCGTCAGCATTCTTAACTACACCTACAGTAATCTTGATTTGTCTTAGATCATCAATTCCCCGATTATCAGATCGCTTTCCGTTTTCATCTATTAATTTTAATTCGCTCAATTTTTATGCATCCTCATTTTTTAATTCTTGTTTTTGTTCTTTTTGATCAATGTCATTCAAACTGTCAGAAAGGTTATTTTCTG
>JADDOQ010000322.1 GCA_016782315.1 Nitrososphaeraceae archaeon
TTCTTTATTTATGACTTCTAAAGCTAAATTTGCTATCTTTGATCTTTTTATTTTCCCAGAATACTTTATTTGTGTTAGTTCCTTGATTACTCTTGGATGTATCAAAAATGTGGTTTTTCCGAATTTCGAGTCCAGGTATTCTATATTCTTAACTGGTTCGTAACATAAAACCATTAGAAAACTTGTGTCACAAATAATCTCCATTCTAATCTATGTAGTTATACCGGCACCAATTAATCTCCATCTGTCAGCTATCCTTCTGCTTATTGCTACTTTGCTCTTTGACATTAGGCAAACAGGTTTTTTTACCTTTATTTCGATTCTCTGATTTTTTGAGCTTGTAACAGTCCCTGTTGTTACTGCTGTTCCAATATTTAACCTAAGGTTTTCTTTATTTTTTATTGGCTCCACCTTTACCATATCCTGCGTTCCTACGGCTGTATCAAATAAATTGATGTCAATTGTTATTTCGTCAACTGTATCCGGCAGTGAATTCGGTTTTCCAATAACTGAACCAATTAGAGAATCACTTTTTATAAATGACGGGTCTAATCTTGAACCAATTGCGACTAAACCCCCTGGTTTTACTTTGTCTACTATACCGGCACCAGTAGCTAATGATGCAATTTCAGTAAAAATGGGCTCATACTTATTCTTTTTATCATTGTAAATTCCGGGAAGAATTTCTATTTCACTGCCTGTCTCAAATTCCCCCTGGATTAATGCTCCTCCAAGCGCTCCGCCTTTGATGTTTTTAATTGGTGTACCTGGTTTGTTGATGTCAAAGGATCTTAGAATATGCATTATTCCGGTATCATTATTGATCCTTTCTGGCGTAGGTATGAATTTTTCAATATTTTCGATCAATACATCAATATTTATTTTGTGTTGAGCTGAAATTGGTATTATTGGGGCATTCTCTGCAACACTTCCACTTACAAATTCTTTGATTTGGTTGTAATTCTCTATTGCATTTTCTTTTTCTGTTAGATCCACTTTATTTTGAACTATTACAATATTTTTTATTCCCAATACTTGT
>JADDOQ010000323.1:0-246 GCA_016782315.1 Nitrososphaeraceae archaeon
CTGGCGTTACCTCCCCTGGCGTTACCTCCCCTGGCGTTACCTCCCCTGGCGTTACCTCCCCTGCCGTGTCCAACTTTACAATTCAACAACCAACATCACAAATACAAGCACCCAATGAAAACAGTAGAAGCGAACCCATTTGTTGTAAAGCTATAGGTCATAGTGGTGGAAGTAGCAACAACGGTGATGAAATTGCAAGCGCATCTGAGGATAAAGAAGAGGTTGAATCCGTATCCACTGCTTCGT
>JADDOQ010000323.1:386-976 GCA_016782315.1 Nitrososphaeraceae archaeon
AACCGAGGAAGAAGCAGCCGAAACAGCAACCGAGGAAGAAGCAGCCGAAACAGCAACCGAGGAAGAAGCAGCCGACGATGATAACCAAAACTTCCAGGATGACTTTACACTGGATGACTTCCTTGGTAATAACGATGAATCAAATGATTGGAGTGACGACTCCATGGGATTCGCTTTACAAAATGAAATAATGAATGAAGTGGAGTCCGATCTACAAGCAGCTGGAATCAATATCGACCTAAATTGATACAACAATTTAGTTAATACAGCAAATGACTAGGGATTTGATATACAGAGGTTGTCAAAACCTATCCCATCTTTCCCGCAGTCATTTAAAGTATAAAGTTCGTATCGGAAGTTATTTGTATTTGTAAATTATACCCATATTCGCAGAACCCAATTAAACAAACCAATGTTGATGCGGGCCCCTGGGGATTAGGTTCCTTGTGGTAATGGTGTTCTAATGCAGTTAAATAACAATTATACTCTTACAACCTTTGCATCAATACTGTCTGCCTGCCAATACTAATAGGGCTATAAGGCTTTCCTGCTACCATGATCTCCATAACTAACCTTTAATTTTTCCTACT
>JADDOQ010000324.1:0-247 GCA_016782315.1 Nitrososphaeraceae archaeon
TGCAAACGCTGCCATAACAACATACAAAAACACATTATCTTTTTTCATTTTGTTATAAAATATGACATATGTATTTAACTTTTTAAAGTTTTTAAATGATTGAGAGTTTTCAAACAACCCCATTGCCCTAAAAATGTATTTATGCATTCCCATAATTTACAAACTTATCGGTCTCTTGCTGTCTCAAAGTCTTTATACAAATGATGAGATTAAAAAAATTATCGGCATTTTCCGCCACAATTATGAT
>JADDOQ010000324.1:329-739 GCA_016782315.1 Nitrososphaeraceae archaeon
TAAGTAAAATTATCTCATCTAATAATGATACAGGACAATGTGGATTATAATTCAAGCATTTTAATGCATGATAGTTAGATGTTGTGGATTTTGTATATCTTATTTTCCTTTATTTGGCATTTATCCACACCAATACGGATAAACCGATTGTTTGCGCCAAATTTATTATGAAAAGGTATGGTGCAGCCGCATCTACAATGTTTTTTATTGCAGGTCCAGCGGAATACAGGTTGAACCAAAATATCACAATCACAATGTTTTGAACCATGAATGATGATGCCACAGTTATCAAACCATACGTAAAATATGACTTGATTAGCCTTGCGTTTTGAGCATAAATCACTATTATTGCCCCCAATAGCCCAATGTTAAGTATAGCCGCAATAGCTGCTGCAATCATGAAGTCCATT
>JADDOQ010000056.1 GCA_016782315.1 Nitrososphaeraceae archaeon
ACAAACAAAATATTTTGAAAAATATTCAAATAAATTTGTTTGATAAAAAAACCAAATCAACCAACAAATTGTTTTTTTTTGCCTTCTACTTATGCTACTTCTGATGCTGCTGCTGCTGCTGCTGCTGCTGAAGCAGGGGATGATGCCACTACACTAATACAATATTGTCTGAGGTTTAGCATCTACCTGAGCACAAGAAAAAACCCGGGTGTATAAAAAATAAATGAATTAAAAATAATAAAAAAACCTAAATGCAAAAATTAGGCGCTGTGAGATAGTTCTCTTTTTCCTTCTTTGTTGATTATCAATATATCGATACCATCACCACTAGCCGAATCCCTCTGTATTGAAGATCGAATGGCTCTCAATGCAAGGTTGGTTGCCTTTTCCTCATCAAGGGTGTCTGAAAAATCAGCATCCATCACACCCAAGGCCATCTCTGCACCTGTCCCAACGGCTGCATACCTATCCGGCAAAACAGATCCGAGCGGGTCCAAGGTATAAATCTCTGGTTTGTTTGTTGTGATGCCTCCAACTATTACCTGAGTTAACAGTGGAAAGTATCTTCTTTCAAACATGATAACGGACATTAATTTTGCAACGGAATTCGGCTGCACAACTCTTCGGGTTTCCAATCGCCTAATTTTGGACAAAGCACTCACCTGGCGTACGAGCACCTGCATGTCTGCAACCATCCCTGCACATGCAGCACCTACGTGATCTGTAACAGCAAATGTTTTTTTGGTATTTTTATTAACTACAAAATTACCGTAGGAGACTCTTTTTTCAGAAGCCAATAATACACCATTATCATAAGTAATACCGACTGCTGTCGCACCGGGCATAAATTGAAAAGCCATTTATTAAATAAAAAAAAGAGTTAGATTTAGTCGTTTCTATCCTCGTCTATTTTTTCAAAAATGAACTATCATGTATTTTGATAGCCTCGGAGATGAGTTTGTTTTGGATCTCCAAAATATCCCTAGCTTCTGGATATTTGGAACCCACTACAACCTCTGCTACAATGTTTGTAATGTGCCTGAAAAGAAACTCATCCCCTCTTTCGGATTCAACCCTATAGGTAGAGTGGGCCTTATTTACAAAAACAATGTTTTCATTTGTAAAACTATATCTTGGATCCGACTCATCCTCATATGGGATAACCTTGTATCCTATTTTTTTCAAAGTAAAGGTTTTCTTTAATATGGGTTTTCTCACGGTTTTTTTTATAGCGGGGTTTTCGGTCCCTAAAATTATAGGCGGATTGTCATTATTGTCATTGTCATTGTCATTGTCATTGGCTAAATGATGATAATTGTTGTCACCGGCTGCACCAGAAATATCCAAGCTAAATGGGGGCTTGTTGTAGGGTAATTCATTTACATTTTTGAAAGATTCGACTGCTGAAATCATGTTTTGAGAAATAACGGTTGATGATGATGATGACGACGGTGCTGGTGGAGTATTTTGAACTGTTTCTGTGTTGCTTTCACCATTGTCTGCATTACAAACAACTTGCTCACTGGAGTAATCGGGTAAGGAAAACTTTTTAGTTTCAGCGAAATCTGATTCGTTTTTAGATTTTGCAGAAAATTGATCATATTCGCTCTCATCAACAACGATGCTGTTTCTTTCTGCTTGTGATGTCGGTTTTGATTTGTCTTTTGCAGAATCTGTGGAAACGCCATCAGCCGCATCAGTTAAGGAATCTTTTGCCATGTTTTGGGGATGCCTGTTTCCTTTGTCTGTGTCATCTTTGTTGTCTTTCGAAGAAGAAGGCGAAGGCGAAGAGGGAAAAGGGTATTGGTGGCCTGTTGGTGATGATTGATGAGGGCCATCCCCTTCGACATTAGCAGCAGCAGCAGCAGCAGCAGCAGCAGCAGCAGCAGTGGCATCAACAAACTCTACGGTCTCAAAACCCTGGACCTCTTCATCTGTTTGAATCATTTCCATTACAGCTTGACCCATTACTTTGTCTATTTCTTTGTAAATCTTTGACTCTTCCCGCGTAATTAAAACATCCTCGTATTCAGTCAAACTGGGAAGTACTTGTTCAACAATAAAGTTTTTCATCGATTGATTGAATTTAACATATTCATCATTTTCGATTAACGCGGATTTATCCGCAAAGCGGGAAGTTAACTGATCGCATTTAACATAGCCTGTAACCTTGTTCATTTTGTTGTCAAAACCAAAAGTGGTTCTTTTGACCACATGGTTGCCCACCATTATTGCAATCCCCTTTTCATCCTGGCCCAATGGTCTTTTTGCGATAATAATTTCACCAGATATGATTGGATTGGTAGCGACATTTACAATAATCTTATAGCCTTGGACATCCGGAGATTTGACAATTTGAGAATCAGTGAGGTCCCATTCCTTAAAGACCTCGGAATACTTTACATAAACCTCAAAAAGGGGATACTTTAAGATAGATAGTTTCTTTAGTTCTTTTGATAGTTTTACTGTATCAATGCTGATTTTTGGGTTGTATAGGAATATTTCTGTTCCATTTCTTTTTAATGGTGTTTCTATTATCTCCTGCAATTGTGCATGCCCTGCAAAAAGGTTTTCCAATGCATCGCCATTGATAACCATAGTTTTATGGAAGTCATCTATTTTGGTTTTGATTTTCATGTTGTCAAATGAGGTTAAAAAGGAAAGACGCCCAGTGCCATACCTTCCAGTCCTGATTCTTTTTAGCTTGGGGGACAGGTTCTCATTAGCTTTATGGGGCGAGCCTACTATCAAAAACTTGTTAATGGAATCTGCATCCATGCCTGCGTCATCTTCAATGACAACGCTACCATTAACAAGAACAGTAACAATAATTCTTGTTGCATCCTCATCAAAGGCGTTTTCAATCAATTCGCGTATTATTTCATATGGCGAAATCCAGGTCTTTGTAGCAAATTCTTTAAAAAAGGAAGGGTGGACTTTTAGTTCTAATGTCAATGTATAGCATTTCTTAAAAAAATTGAGTTATTTAGCAAATATATAAAGATAGTTGATAAAAAAATAAACTTAATTTGACAAGAGAAATCAAATTCTAGATAAATATGGAAAATATGGATAAATTAAACCTATGTTAGGAGCCCACCGATAAAGCCAGGCGCTGAGACGTTAGGAATGAGTGTAACCAACCCCAATATGAATTCGCCAGCATGTGCCCCTGGATGCGCCTGGTCATATGGTAAAAGCATCGCAAAATATATTATCAGCATTGGAACCGTTACAATTGCAACCATGGTTATGACTATCAGCCAAACAGCAGTCATCTTTCCAGTATACATACCTTTGTAAAAAATTATTCTGATATATAAATTTCACCAATCGTCAAAAAAAACGGTGATGATAAATAATGCTATATGCGAAACGAGATTTCTTTATAGGCGTTCCAAAACTTATCCCCTACATAGTGAAGATTGTCAACAACATAGCCCTTTTGCAGTTTTTCTGCCATGTTGCTGTCGTCTAAAGCCAAACCCACGGATAGGTATTTTGCAAACCGCTCGTCTTTGACTGCAACAACATCATTTTTAGCAAATCTGTCAAACTTTACAATACCGGGACGCAGTATCTTTGCCCCGTTGCAGATGAATTTTATGGATCCTGAATCGACGGTTATGGATGGAAACTTGTCAAGAACGTCTGAGTTTCCCAAAAAGGGAAGTATGAACTCATTTTTGATGAAAACACCCACAAGCGAATCAATCGCAACAATGCTTTTGCTGTTCTCAATTTCGAAAACTTTGATGTTTTTGACTTTCGGTATCAATACGTTTGTCCATGTTTTATTTAAAAGACCAAGAACCCTTTCTGTCTCTTTTTTTGAAATAACATAGGTTTTCAAACAAAATACTAAGGAGTATATATATAATAAAGTTATGTAGGTGTCAAGAAATTGTAAATTAACAGAGTTCACAATACGAAAATTTTTATAAATAATCATGTTCAATTATAATCAAGTAGAAATGAGTATATCACCCGAAACAACAGAAACAAAATATGATGTTCCAATCAAGCAAGTGGAAAAATCAATTAAAGTCTCAGAAAGAGCCAAACAGGAGCTAAAAAGCTCTGGAATGATGGATGAAAAGGGAAAGCTAAAGTTAAAGGGTGTCAGTCCAAAAATGCTAAAAAGAATGAAGTTGGAGTCTGTTGATTGCCCGGTATTTGAGCAAGAGATAGGCTTTGTACAATGCTATGTTTGTACCAATTTCCATAGCCGAATAAGCGGGGTGGTCTATTGCAAAGGCGAGCCCTTGAAATAGAAATCCATAAGAAGCTTCATAAATAGAAATCAGTTCTTATTCTTCAATAATTGAATGATAAGATAAGCAGCAGCAGCAGCAGCAGCAGCAGCAGCAAAAAGGAAATAGGAATAACCGTAAAAAAAAATGATGACTTTAGTGAATGGTTTTCCCAAATTGTGGAAAAGTCCGGATTGGCTGACTATATCTCTGCAAAAGGATTTATCGTTCTAAAGCCCTACGGATTTGCGATCTGGGAATCAATAAGAGAATATCTGGATAAAAAGCTAAAAGACACAGGCCATAGCAATGGATTTTTGCCGTGCCTAATTCCTGAAAGCATCCTAAATAAAGAAGAGGATCACTTTAAGGGATTTAACCCCGAAGTGTTTTGGGTGACCCATTCGGGAGAAAACAAATTAAGCGAAAAACTGGCTTTAAGGCCAACCTCGGAAGCATTGCTGTATTCCATTTTTCCTAAATGGATTTCAAGCTATAGGGATTTGCCGCTTAAAATTAATTTTTGGAACACGGCATTGCGAGCGGAGATAAAGTCCACAAAACCTTTTGTCCGAAATTCGGAGTTTTTGTGGCAAGAGGGCCACACGGTTCATTCGTCAAAGAATGAGTCCGAGGACCAGGTAATGATGATTTTAGGCATCTACAAAAACCTGATTGAAAATGTTTTATCAATTCCAACAATAACTGGATTCAAAAGCAACAAGGAAAAATTTGTTGGCGCCGAATACACCACAACCTTGGAGGGAATGATGCCCGACGGGAAAGCACTACAGTTAGGCACATCTCACAATCTTGAAAGGAATTTTTCAAGACCTTTTGGAATAAAGTTTCTCAACAAAGAAAATAACGAAGAATTTGCATGGCAAACCTCCTGGGGGACATCATGGAGGCTGATTGGTGCCATAATAATGGTACATGGCGATGACAAGGGGCTGGTTTTGCCGCCCATGATCGCTCCAATTCAAATAGTAATAATCCCAATTTACAAAAGTAATAACGAAAAGGCTGTAAAAGAAAGCGCAAATATGCTGAAAGACAGTCTGTTGGAATTGGGATACAGGGTTTTTGTGGACGGGAGAAACGAATACACTGCGGGTTGGAAGTACAATGAATGGGAGGTTAAAGGAGTTCCAATTAGGGTAAGCATCGGTCAGAGAGACATCGAAAACAAGATCATAGAAATAGTGCGTAGGGACAACAGGCATAAACAGGTAATTCCGCTAGAGCACTTGGGTGAGAGCATGGAAAAAATCTTTAACAGTGTTCAAAATGATTTGTTTAGTAATGCGCAAAAATATTTAAAGGAAAAAACCAAAAGGGTTTCAAACTATAAAGATTTTAAAAAAATGATGGATGACTCCGAGGGATTCGCAGTGGCGGGATGGTGTGGCAAGGAAGAATGCGAATTAAAAATAAAGGAAGAAACCACCGCAGATATTAGGGTGATACCATTTGATCAAGATGTGGAATTGGACAAAGAATTGAAAAATTGCATTTACTGTAACGAATTGTCAGAAAAAACCGTTGTTTTTGCAAAGGCATACTAAATCAAAATAGTCCACAAATATGGCTAAACTAGTGGTTTTGATTCGGCAATCCCCAAACAGAATGTTTATGTAAGGTTTTTCCAAAACAATTATTGTAACTTGTCAAAAAAGATCGATGACCGCAGCAGAAAAAAGGACATCAAGGTTATAGTAATCATAGCAATTATATTTGTAGTTGCTTTTGTTCTTGTAAGAGTAGCTTTATCAAATTCAAACCCGTTTTATGTTGTGGCAAGTGGAAGCATGGTTCCCGTCCTAAATGTTAATGATTTGATAGTTGTGTGGGGCAAAGACAACAAAACGTCTTTTGATAGCGCAAAGGTTGGAGACATCATTGTGTTCAAAGCTTTTATTGCTGAACCTGGGGAAAAAGAGGGCAAGACAATAGTCCACAGGGTTGCATCTGTTTTTGAGGAAGGGGAGACACTGAGGGGAAATACCGAACTTAACCGATTGTGTTACCCCGTTTCAGTACCTGCTGTTTTGGAGAACAAAACGATATTGACCAAAGGGGATGCAAATGAGTGCTCTATTCCCGGGGTTGATATTCCAATCACGCAAGAAAACTATATCGGAAAGGTGGTCTATACTGTCCCACAGGTGGGGATTATACCTGCAATCTTAAAACCCCCGGTAAACTATATAATCATGGCCGTAATAGGCGGATTGTTAGTGGCGTCTTTTATAAAAAGTAACAAAAAACAAGAAGAAAAAGTAAAAGATGAATGACCAAAGTAAAAACACTCAAACAAGAATATCCATATTAATGCATAGACAAGATGACCCCAGCAAATGCACTGCTGCCAAACTCATAAAATTTAAAATGGCAACTGAGGTGAGAAAAATTCCATACAACTCAGTTGTGTTGGATCCTTTTTCAGATGTTGCTCTTACACAAGAAGACAAGCAAACCATGAATGGTATCTGTGCCATTGATTGCTCCTGGAAGTTCGCCGCTGACACAATCAAAATGCCGAAAAAGCTGAACATAAACAATAGGAGGCTTCCAGCACTACTTGCCGGAAACCCAACTAACTATGCCAAATTGGGTATGCTTTCTACATCCGAGGCAATATCCGGTGCTCTGTATATTTTAGGTCATAAAGTACATGCCTTGGAGATAATGAATAAGTTTAAGTGGGGACATACTTTTATTGACCTAAATTACGATGTTTTAGAGGATTATTCTAACACAACCGAGCAATCTCGAATCAAACAAATAGAAAAAGAGTATTTTCCAAACATGTTTGTTGACACAGACTAATACCTGTGTGTAGATAATTAATTGAATAATGCAAAGTTAATAAATTATAGAGTTTGTTTTTACTTTGTGAGCTAGCGGGCAAGTCACTTCTGACATGGCGAAGAGGAAACTCCTCCCTCATTACAGGGACCTGAATTAGCGATAATTAGAAGGATACTTCTGGCAACGAAATAGAAAAGAATTCAGACTAAATCAAAAGCTATGAGGACTAGTAATCTGAGCGATTTTATGCTGAAATGAAACTGTCGTCCCAGGTTGAGAAAGGCCAAATAGAGTTTGAGTCCTGTACATATACTCAGGTAGGCTGCTTAGCTGAATCTTGCCTAAAACAAAAGGAGGGTTACTACTAGCACACATATATGTGCATAAGCACACATATATCTATGGCCCTAACTGTCTTTAGTGTCGGTTAGGGCCATAGATTTTCTTTCTCGAAAAAAAAATTGCTCCATGTCCGTGCAGACAATAAAAAAACTATTAAATCACAAATTTCTCTATATATTAAAAAAGGATGAGCCGTAATGCAGAATATCCAGACATTTTCCATAACGAATACTCTAAAAGGCTAGCTGAAAAATACGGATATAAGGACTGGATGATATCAAGATTCTTAAGATTTGTCCCAAACACCGAATCGCTCCTGGAATATATTGAAAAAAACAAATCGTCATATTCTGAATACATTAGAGCAAATAGCCTGAAGATGGATTCTGTAAGCCTCAAGAAAAGGCTTACAGAAAAAGGGTACCTTCTTGAAGAAACGATACTAGATGAGGTATTTAAGATAGAAAAGGCCAACAATGCAAGCAACTCGAATAATGACAAGAAAACAAATTTGCCAACTATTGGATCGACTTTGGAATACCTGAAAGGATACTATTACATACAAGACCTTAGCTCATGCATCGCAGTAGGTGAGTTGGAAATTGACGAACGGGGTTGTACAACCGTTTTGGATATGGCGGCATCACCGGGGGGAAAAACAACCTTTATTGCTCAAAAAATGAATAACACGGGCAACATTATTGCCTGTGAGCCGAATCCCAAAAGAATGACGTCGTTACTTTTTAACTTATCGAGATGCGGTGTAAAAAACACAACAATTTTCAACATGCCAGGTGAAGATGTCGAAAAGTTGGGAATAAAGTTTGATAGGGTCCTACTTGATGCACCTTGCTCTTGCGAGGGGATAGTGACTAAAGACGAGACGAGAAAGAAAAGCAGAAACCTAAAGGATATAGAAATTTGCAGCATTAAACAAAGAAATCTAATCCAATCAGCCTTTCAGGTTCTAAAACCATGCGGAAAAATGGTGTATTGTACTTGCTCCTTTGCACCCGAAGAAAATGAGATGGTGGTCGATGAGTTGATGAGAAACAATAAAGACAATGACATGGAATTAGAACCCTTGAGGTATGGGATCGATGGATTGACCGAATATGGTGACCGTCAATTTAGTAAAGAGTTGCATCACACAAAAAGGCTGTATCCTCACATTCACCATACAAATGGATTTTTCATTGCAAAATTAAGAAAAAAACAATCCCAAGTTGTTTAAAGATATTCCCGCATCGGCTGAGACCGTATTAAAAAGGGCGTTTAATAACTGGGGGATATTTGGTTTATACGAAAAGATGGATATTATTGTAAAACAACCAAGAAAAAGCAATGGGTATTCGAAAACAGAAAAAAAACCTTTGAATGATTCCGATGAAAAAAAAGACAACAGGGACCTTCAAGTACATGTTTGCTCAAACAGGGTGCAAAAAGAATTGGCCATCAGATTACAGCCCGCACATTCTGGAATAATAATCGGGCAAATAAAAGATAAAAGATTTTTACCAAACCTGAGTTTTGCAGAGTTAGTCGTAAGACATAACCCAAAATTAAACTATCCTTATGCAGTTTTAGAAAACAAGTCTTCAAATTTGGTAATGTATGGAAGAGACATTATGGGGAGCGCTATCGTTGATTTCTTTAACGGAATAAAAGAAAATCAGATCCTGATAGTTCTAAACCAGAAGAAAGAGGCTATAGGGATAGGAAAATCAAGATTCAGTGGCAATCTTATTACCCAAAGCGACAAGATAACTATAGACAACATCCAGGATATAGGGACACATTACCTAAAAGGCGAAAATAGATATGGTGCATTTCATGGTGATTAAATTACGGGATTTTTATATTTTTGTGGTTCATCGTTTCATTTTTGTTTTTGTTTTTGGACCAGTTACAAAAACATGTTTTTTATTTCTTTCGGTTTAAAAGTAACTCATGCAGGTATCGTTATGGGATGTGCAAATGTCGTATGTGTTTAACAGAATCATGTCTGGAACCGTCATTTGCCCTTGTTGCATGAATCTAAATGTGCTAATTGCTGGATCTTGACATAAGGAAACCAAAACATTCTGGTGTGGGTGCCTACCTAAAATAGTATCAACCAAGCAAAAGCATGTTTTAGGTTTACAGAAAGTCAATTACAAAAGCCTATTGCAATAAAAAATATGGTTATTTTCTGGCTTTTACAAGAACCAGTACAGCTATTCCGGCCATCATGACCCCAAAAATCAAAAACACCGTAATTGGAAAACCCCCTGATGATGTTTCTATGCCTGTTGGGGCGTCATTGGTTACCAAAGAAAATTCGCTGTTTCCAATCTTTATGATCTTGGAAAATCCTCCTATCTGTAATTGCCCGCTGGGAGGCGCTGTTAAACTATGCATGTTGACATTTACATTGTTGATAGTACCGGATGCATCAGTCTCTTTTACAGTATGGGTTCCCTCCCTGAAACTACTTTCACCCAGTGAGTATATGGATATTATCTCTGACCCTCCCTCTCCTACATCAAATCCAAATCCGGAAGCTCCGGCTTGAGCACCGGTTGCATCAAACAAAAAGTGCCAATTTCCCATTGCCGTGCCAAACTCCTCGAAATCAAGTAATGGCTGATTAAATGTTTCGGCCAGTGGTGTATTTGCAATGGCAGGAGCCAACTCTGGAGCTAATTTTTCAAAACCCCCAATAGGGTGATTAATGTCTATCCTGCCATACTCTGGAGTGTCAACGTATAGTGGTTCGTTTGTGGAAAAGCTTCTCCAATCCAAATCGACGATGGCCGAATCGGTACCATTGGTTGATGTTACGAGGTTTGTTGCAACGGGCCTTAGTTCAACCTGGTATGAAATTGTTGAAGTAGCGGGGCCGCCATTAATGCTTGCCCTATACGCAACAGTGGCATTCTCAAATTCCACATGACTTTGCTTTTCTTGTAATAACACATTATTTAGGGAAGATAAAATTTGGGTTAATCCATTGTTCGGATCTGATGAATTTATGGTGAAAGAAACACTTTCCTTTCTGCCGTTTAAAAGTTCGGAAATAGGGCTATTCTCAGGATACCTTAATGTAATGATTTTGTCACCTTTAAATGAAGCTTTTGCTTGATCGAGAGATGGGGAGATTGCAGCTTCGAACTGTATTGCAAACGCCTGATTAAAACTACCGCCAAATATAACCACAGCTAATAAAATCATCATACATTTTGAAGTTATTAATTGCAATGAGATTCATTTCGATATAGCCTGTTTATAATCTTATTGAAATAAAATGTATAGTGTCAATTTTGACCTGAATTATCCCATCAATAAAGCAATAATTATAGCTTATTTGCAAAAAGTGTATAATTTGTAAAGCCCAAAAAAATGTAAAAGATAAAAAAAGCAAAAGAGATTGTTTTCTTACCTATGATAACAATTTTGGCTGGTGGCACCGGTTCCGTCAAATTGGTAAGGGGGCTCTATAACGAATTCAATGAAAATATCTCAGTTATTTCTAATGTTGCGGATAATTTTTGGTTTCATGGATTGTATGTGTGTCCGGACATCGACACAATCATCTATGGCCTTAGCAACAACCTGGATAAAAAAAAGGGTTGGGGTATTAAAGGGGATTCATTTAATTTCCTAAATCACATGAAGGATATGGGTGAGGAATCATGGTTTGGTTTGGGAGACAAGGATTTAACAACACACATTATAAGGACAAAACTGCTCAAAGAAGGCAAAAACCTATCTGTAATAACTGATTTTTTTGCAAAAAAATACAACATTCCAGTCAAGGTAATTCCTGCATCAAATGATCACTATGAAACCCGCATAATTACCAAAGATAAAAAGGAGATGCATTTACAGGTGTTTTGGATAAGATACAAGGGGGGCATTCCAATATCTAATGTAGTTTATCACAATATAGAAAACGCCCAAATAACAGAATCTGCAAAAGAGGCCTTGCAAAATTCAAAGCTAATAATATTTGCACCAGGCAATCCCATAACAAGCATTGGATCAATCATCAATATAAAATCATTTAACAAAGTGATCAAATCCTTGAGAGACAAAGTGGTGGTTATTTCCCCGTTTATCTCAAATAAAGCCATTAGCGGCCCAAGCGAAATGTACATGAAAGCAAAAGGGTTGGAGCCATCAACACAAGGTTTAGTTAATCTTTATTCGGAATATACAAATGAAATGGTTTTCTCAGACAAAGACAAAAAAGGCCTTGGAGGGCTGATGATGAAAAACCATCAAAACATTAACTTTCATTTTACAAACATCATGATGGACACACCATTAAAAGAGAAAAACTTTGCAAAGTATATTGTTTCTAACTTTTGCAACAGATGAATAGTGGTTCTTATTGAGATTATCAAAGACCGCAATAATTATCCCTATCAAAAAATTTTATCACAGCAAAACAAGACTGGGTTCGTTTTTAAATTCAAAGGAAAGAAAAGAACTGACCAAATTGCTAATGTTAGAGACACTGGAGAAAATATCAAGCTTGCAGCAAAAGCAGGTAATAATAGTCTCTGGTGAAAGACTTGAGCCAATGGATAGATTCAAAGATATAGTTTTAATTGAGGAAACCGATCTTAACGGAGTAAACAACGCAATAGGGTTGGCTAACAGATTCATAAAAGACAACGAATTTAGCGAATCGCTGATTATTCCAATCGATTTGCCATTTTTATCTGCAAAGGATTTGCATGATGTGATAAAAACTTCAAGGAAATTTGAAAAGGGTATCTGTATAGTTCCATCAAAAAGATTTGATGGGACAAATGTTTTGCTAAGGAAGCCTAATTTGGTGATAGATACCTTTTACGATAATAACAGTTTCTATAGCCATGTCAAAAGCGCAGCAGAAAACAACGTATCCATAGAGATAATCAAAAATGAGAACTTGATGATTGACTTGGACACTGTCGACGATGTTGTGGAAATAATGGGCAGATACAACACAGTGCTTGATGGTCACAAGACCTATAACGGCATGAAAGAGAGCAAATCCATAATTTTCTTAAAAGACAAAATGAAAGACAAGCTAAAGAAAAACATTTGAATTGGGTGTCGAAGATTCTTATTCCAATTAGGGTGATACTTGATTATTGCTAAATAACGTCATAGCCATTGTGGTGATATCTTTTATAACAGTGGGATCCATGTGGGGGATAGGTGGCCTATTGAATCCGCCAGAAGAAAACAAAATAGAAAAATCAGGCGACTCTGTTTTGCTAATCGCACAAAATAACGCATTTAACGAAACAAATCCCACAATATTTGTTAAAGAAAGTGCCCCAACCAAG
>JADDOQ010000003.1:0-20857 GCA_016782315.1 Nitrososphaeraceae archaeon
AGGTGCGCCCTCCATCTGTGCTGGATATAATGTAAATATCCCTATTTGACGATGTATTGTCTGCCCACACTACATAAACATTGCTTCCGTTAACAGTTATCTGAGGATGTTCAGAAAATCCGGTGTTGTTGGAGAGATTGGTTATGTCACCAAAGGTGCGCCCGCCATCTGTGCTGGTCTTTAAAAGTACATCATAATTTAGTGGATTGTTATCAAAGATACTTTCCTCCCATGTCACATATACATTATTACCAAATGATGCCACCTGTGGATATACCGAATCGTTATCATTATCACTGATATTATCAATAACAAATTCATCATTGTTATTTTGTTGAGAAAAGGCCAATTGTTGGGAATTTACATCATATATTATAACAGGCGATAACAATAAAAGTAAAAATATAATAAAATAACATTCTTTTCTAGTTGAAAGCATCAGATAATTTATCACAACCTTTTATAATAATCTAACTTGATTTTTTGCTAGGATGCCATAACAAACATAATCACAATAAAATGTGCTTGATGGAGAAATTGAAATCATGAGAAGAAAAAGAACAGGGTTCTGCAGGCCTATCTTAAAGATCCGTATAAAGTTATTCAGTGTTTATTGTAACACCTTTTTCTACTTTTTGTTTTTAGATGTCCCTCTTTCTTTCGCTCTTTCTTTCCTTTTGATTTTTGGTAATATTCGGTTTGAAATTTATCATGGTCATTTTGCATCCGTCAAGATCTGATGAAAGTGTGCCATATGTACAAGTAGCAAATGCCGACCCACCATTTCAATTTATCAGCCCAAGTCTTGTGACATCTTTTCATCATGATTTCGTGGGTTCATTTTTCTTTTTGTTGGCCATTTTGTTGCATTCTTTACCATACACTATGGCCATTGTGCCTTTGTTCCATGTTGTTTGCCACTACCCCTTTACGCATCGTTATCAGCCAATTCTGCCAGCACATCGCCGTGGCAAGCATCTGGCCTACACCAGCAGCCAAGTGTCTTCCCCCTTAGTTCGGAACGGATTTGTTTGATTAATGAAGTATTGGCAAGGATCCAAATTCTATACTTACGAATTACATCTTGCCTCGAACCATCTGTTCCAATTTTGAATGGATTGCCCCACTTTGATGGTCTGCCAATATAAACATCATAGGGTTCTTTTTTGCAGTTGACAACCCGTGTTTCCCCATTAACCATAATCCACAATACTATAGCCACAGTGTATTTTTTAGCATTTGGCTATATCAGAGATTATGAACAGTTGTATGTGGAGTCATTCGCAGAAATTGCCCAATCAAGAATCGACACCCCAATTGCTAACATGTGTACCCATTTTTTGAATATGGCATTTACTTACAGATTTCAGCAACGCAATTATTTAATCAAAGATCTCGGGGTTCTAAAATAACAATACAAATCACGCTTTCACAACAAACATTAGCGTTATGAAGGAATTGAGCGGTTTGTAATAAAAAGTCAGGATTTACCATAAAATAATCTACTAATGTTATTTTAAATACTTTATATTTATAGACAATATGTTGGTAGAAACCAAAAAAGTTAAAATAAACATGGAATTAGAAGTGGACATACCAGAGGACATTGTTAAAGATAAAGGCAGATATGACAATGTGAAAGAAGGAATTGTAAAAAGTATTAGCAAAGGACTGTATGAGCAAGGCATAGTTTTTAGAATAACTAATTCAAACTTTGAGTAATAAGGTATGAAATCAACATATCAATCAATATTTCATCACATTTATAAAAATTTTTCATACTCCATAGAGTTTAGCATAGATATTCCCGACACAGAAATGGTTAATTATATGATGAAATAATATCATATTTTTATTTCATGGTTAAATATATCCCCATACCAATATTTTAAGAACATTCATCTCTAAGTTTTCAGGTTATGGCATATTGTTTTCATGTGTTTTAACACCCACCGTAACATCAAATAATTTTTCAAAACATATACATAAACAGTGTTTTCAGAATACCTTACATTTCTTTTATTTGGTTCACAAAAGGTGTTATTCCAAAGATAACAAAAAAAACATCATCGTTGTTTTTGACCATCCTGTGAGGCTTGCCCAGTTTCATCCTAAACACCAAACTTACAGTAACTTTAAGTCACCAATTATGTAATCAACATCGTTTCGTTTTATTGGTCCAAAACCCACAACTATAGGCATGTTTTCGTGCATATGTGTTTCTTGCTCATCTTTTACAATTTTAACTGGAAAATGTAGTTCACGGGACAAATCCATCAGCTTTGAATGCAGTTCATTAAACTCTTTTCCTGAGTTTACCTTTAGCGCTGTTTTTCGGGAGTTATAGAATTTTTTCCATGTTACATATGTAACGTATTTCCTTTCCAGGCATTCCTCTATAATGTATTGTGTAGCATGCCCTACGTGAACCGCAATCTTTCCTTTACCCATTTTTATGTCATTTCGCACCAGAAATATCATTGCAATTCTATTATCAGGATTCATTTCGTACATCCATAATTACATATTTATCCACCCACCCCCCTTTTTACCATTTTAATCTCTAGAGATAAATGCCCATAGTCACATAACCTTTATTTAGAGAAACAAGGTTTGCTTTGTCAAAGCTATTAGTTACCTAAATACGAATCTATCTATTTTTTTATACCCCTATTGTGTCATCTTTTTTTCAATAACAATATCAAACTATTAGCCATAACGAAAAGCAACTAGCCAACTAATATGGATACGTGCCATCTAGTGGCACATGATTGATTTTCTGATCTATGCACAAACTTGTAACTATGGGTCCATAGAGTATAAAAAATCAATTTAAATTATTATTTGGATATTGGAATCAAAATACACACAAGATATATATATGGCAGAAATGTCAAGCTAGTTTTTTGGAGGCATCTATCTCCCTTGCTGACTCATATTTTATCTCCGTTTGCCCTTTTTCTTTCATCTTGTCAATTCTAATATATGTCATTTCAGGCGTTCCCCCCTTTTTACCCTGTAATTCCAAATACGGCTCTCCCCCAGCCCGGCCATCACTATTTTCCCATTTACCATCATCCACTGCTGTCCACCATAGTTTCCATTCATTAGCGGGTTTGCCAGTACTTAACAATCCTTTGTTATCTACATAGACTTCTATATGGACAGCATTGTTTTGTTTATTGTAAATGATAACCTTGAATCCAACCCAACGATTATCAAGACCGCCTATATTTTTGGTTGTGCCATCATCATCATCATTATCCGCCGTTCTTATTTCATTTAAGAACTTTGGAGTTAAAGGATGTTGAGGATATTCTTTTGCTAGGTAAGGATCACCATCAAATGATGTTCCTATGGCATAGCTTCTGCCCGCATTTTTATGTCTATCGTTGTGTTCTCCTCCTCGTACTTTGAAACTAACATCATCTTCCTCTCCATCCCTATTATCTAATTTGATATATGCGGTATACTCGCCATCCAAAATTGGAATATTTTCCAAATAGAATTGTTCCCTTTCCAACCTTTTATCATAGTCATATTCAAACCCATAGTGTTCTTGTGGTTTTCCTCCTTTTGTTTCAAAGATTTTTGTGACACCATTACTATCAACCGATGTCTTGGTAACAGGTTCCTGTTGGACTTGGACCAAAACAATAACGAAAGATATTGATATTGACGATATCATTGCAATAATGATTATCGGTAGAACTACTCTCCTGTTGTTAGGAGTATAAAAACTTCTCCCATCCATAATAATGACATTAAAATTTAGATTATTTATACTATAAAAAAGTATGCAGATTTTACAGATGTAAAGGTTCATAGTTAAATATGGATTTATGCTAATAGGTATATGGCAAAAGATCCAGTCTGTAACATGAATGTGGACGAAACAACTGCAAAATACACATCGGAGATTAATGGAGACAAAGTATATCTTTGCTCAACAGCATGCAAACAACAATTTGACCAAAATCCCTCAAAATATGGACACTAGGGCAAAACCCGAATAAGCAACAACTCAATTAAATCTCAATTTCGGATTTGCCCTCATACTTTCTTTTTATGGATTCTATTCTCCCCCGGTATTTTTCGCCATAACCGGACTTACATGAATTGCAGCAAAAGAATCGCTCAATGTCTGCAAACTTTAAAACTTTGGGATTACCATAGACGGGTCCCTCGCAAAAATCGCATTTGATATTTATTGCAAGGCCGTTTGTAATTTTGTTTTCCATGTTGCCTATCTCTTTTTCAAAGACATTATCATATACATTCTCAATGGCATCCTCATTCTTTGGTGCATATTCCTTTATGCTTTGTATTTGAATTAGACTGTGCTGCTGCTGCTGTTGATGATGATGTTGGCCATCATTATTGTTAACTTTACTGAAATCAAAGATAGGAAACACACCTTTGATAAAACCCACATTAACCAGTCTCTCAAATCTTGCTTTGACTGTGGGTGTGGTTATTCCCGTATCCCGCGAAATTTGTCTAAATGATTTTCTCCCATCTTCTAGAAGAGATTTTATAATCGCTACATCGTTTTCATCTAGGTATAAAGGCACTGAATTAAAAGTAAATATCACAGATATATCATTCTTTACAAATGTAAAGCCTGGTTGTTATATTTCTCTCCCTTTATTGTAATGTTATGTTAAAACATTTAGAAACCAAAATTCATGCAGAACAAGAAAAATCAACCATTAGCAAACACGGCCATCACAAAGAACACATACAAAACCAGGAATCCCACCACCGTCAAGAACAACAGCAAAACCAAAGCCCTAGTTATAACGTTAATCTGCAATACAATTCACATATCCCCAGAGCAAGTTATTCCACAAAGCTTACCGTATACATAACAGAGCAAGAGTCAGGTGATGTCATACAAGAGTTTGAGAACATCCATGACAAACTAATGCACATCATAATTGTAGGTGAGGACTTTTCCTATTTTGCCCACTTTCACCACGCATTTGAAACCTCTGATGGCAACTTTACCATAAATCACACATTTCCTAATTCAGGTAAATATAAGATATGGATAGATTTCAAACCAAATTATGGAATCCAAACCATTGTCGCATTCAAACTCAACGTTACTTGAAATACCGTACACAATTCAACCCCATTTGTGAATGATAAGCAATATACAAAGAACATAGATGGCAAATATCAAGTTAATCTGACAACACCAAAAGAAATCAAAGCCAATGAAGATGCGGATGTTACGTTTAATATACTAGATGCCTTTGAAAACCCGATCATAGATTTAGAGTCTCCGATGGGTGCTAGTGGTCACAGTGTTATTGTAAGCAGAGATGTTCGCCAATTCTTACACGTTCATCCTAGCAAGGAAGTTCAATCTAATTGGAGAGGCGGTCCTGCCGTGTCTTTTAAAACCAAGTTTACATATCCCGGGCTATACAAAGCATGGGGACAGTTTCAGCACCAAGGAAGAATAATAACGGCAGACTTTATCTTGGAAGTTGTCTAACTCTCTTTATTTTAAAAAATATGAATATGATAATGGCATTCATTTTGATATATGATGGCCAAGACAGTTAGCATTTGATTGTATTATCGAGCCACTCGAATGAATTTGTAACCCGAGTTCTCTAGTCTCCCTTTTATTTCTTCTTTATTTATCAAAGCAGAATCATAGTCCACTGCCACGCAATCTGTCATATAGTCCAAACCGATTTCCTTGATTCCGTTTTCATCTTTTAATTGCTTTTCTACTATGGGTTTGCAGGTAATACAATACATCCCAACCACCTTGAAATAGGCTCTTTCAATTTGATTCACCAGTATAATCGCATTCTTTTAGAATACATGTTATTAAATGGTCATGGTAGGATAAATAATAAAAAAGTATATTCATAATTTTATAATAACCAAGTAAACAGAAAGTATCGTTTTAATTAGATACATACAGTGAAATATCCTCTCACAGTCGTAAAGCCGCATAATTACCCATGCGTGCATTGTTATTATGTCGGTGAACAAAATATAAAAAAGAACTAGAATGTATCCGGGTAAATGGAAAGATGAAATCAAGGATAGAGAAGGTGAACTTGCCCTATTTCTTGTTGTTGTGGATATCAAATCAAACTATGCATTATTAATACAAATGGCCTTTTCAGTTTTTTGGAAATATATTAAATATCCATTTATTCATACATTCCTATAACAAAACAATACTCGATAAAAGGACAAATCACTAAATCAATAGGGAAACAAGTAATTCATTGCACATAGTTGTCCCCATAAGAAACATGTAAATCTACATTTGATTATAGCAATACAATTGTGAAATATAAATCGTAATATAAATAACCCACAGATGGCATAATGGATGCAATAAAGTCTTGGTGGTTATCAGGAATCAATAAACGCCAAGTACAATGGCGATTTATTCAAACCTTGGTATAGGCGTCATTAACTATACTTTTGCTCCCTTGCATACTTATAATCTATAATTAGTACAGTGTTCTCTAATGAGCCTAGTAAAAAAATCCCAAAGGGCTATCATACAATCACGCCATCATTGATTGTAAAAGATTGTGTACAGGCAATAGAGTTTTATAAAAAGTGTTTGGAGCCAAAGAACGAATGCGCATGCTAACACTTGATGGAAAAGCGTTAGCCCATGCAGAACTTGAGATAGGTGATTCCAAACTAATGTTAGCAGACGAGTTTCCGCAAATGAATCGTCTATCACCTGCATCCATTGGCGGAAGCCCTGTTGGCATATTTTGCACGTTGAGGATGTGGACAAAACATTCAATCTAGCAGTTGCTGAAGGGTCAAAAGTTTTGGATCCGGTTACAGATCAATTTTGGGGTGACAGACATGGCAGTATTGAGGATCCATTTGGACATCGATGGTCAATATCAACTCACATTAAAGATCTTAGCCCAGAAGAGATGAAAAAAGCAGGAGATGAAGCAATGTCAAAAATGTGCGAAAATAAAACAAATTAATTTTTTTAACTGAAAAATTACAGAAACCATGATGACATTGAATATTCAATTCCATTATTTTTGAAATCGCGATACCGTTATCTTGTCTGGCATTAATCGTTAAGGTGTAATTCCTGGAAAGGCATTTTCCATTGGGCCAACTTCTAAAGTCGTGGTATAAGGGCATGATGGCCCCTTTCCAAATTACGGCATCTCAGTAATTAAGATGAAATCTTGGCTAAAAGTACTGAAAGATTATCCAATAACCTGTTTTTGCTATTGAATGTTGTTATTAGTGTTCTTCCATACCCGATAAAACAATTTCGTGAGGGCCTTGAGGAATGCTCATGTCTACCTGCATCGTATTTTCCAGTTGTTTTATTGTAGCCGATTCAAACAGTTTTCCATCCAAATAAACTGAAATAGGATTAATTTGATTCGGCATTAACTGCAATGATAAAGACCCCGAAATAGGATAGACATTATTTAGTTTCATGCTTAGTTGGTGGTTACTCTTGTTGTAATCTAACGCATCCAACACCATCATGCCAGAATATTTATACCCTAGTGCCTTGGAGTTGGATACATCAATCATTTTATATTTGCCAACCATCATATCTTCTGCGTCTCCAGCAACACAAGTATAGTAGTGAACACGGTCTTTTATGGCAGGGTTGGGCGTAAATGTAAATCCGATTGTCTCATATGGTTTTAGAACAGGTATGAGAGTTTTAACCGAGTCAACTTGACTGCTTTTATTATCATTTGCGATCGCAAGCAATGTTAAATTATTAATCTGTAGAGGACCTGTATTCGTTATGTTACCATAGAGATCCTTGGAAGGGCCTTGTGGGATCACAGGATAATCTAATTCAAAAGTATTGATCTTTGTAAAAGAACCTGTTACATTTTCATTTTTATATATAAAGGGAATGGAATCCTCTGATAAAGAATATTTGGCCGAATTTATTACAAATTTTAAAGGAAAGGGATCATTTTCTTATACAGTATAGGGCTAAAGGGTTTTTCGGTTAATACCTCACCAGTATTAGTAATATCATCATGTACATTCATGCCCACTGTCACGTTCTGTGGATAAATTTGATCACTTTGCTTTATGACATGACCAACAACTACAACATTTTTAGATGAATCCTCATATGACGAGAAATTTTTAACATAAGTAGCATTACTCTCGCTTATTGAGGAATTGGAAATAGGTTCAGAATAAGCTATGTCATTTGAGGAAAAGTTTAGAATTATTACAAGAAACATCATAGGAACAAAAAAAGTAAATAAACGGTAAACAGGATTGTAATAATATGGTAATCATTATCAAAGTCTTTGTAACTGCATATAAACTTTTTTGATACAGCATAGTTTGATAAAGTAATCATCTACGTTACCTATAATTGAACCAATGAGGATTTATAGGAATGGTTTTCCTTCCAAAAGAAGAATAATAAAAATTATGAGGGACTTATCATATTTGGATCAAAGAAATAGATCCAAAGAAAACAGTCAAAAAGCAGAAGGGGTTAAAAGAAGGCATATTGAAAACATTGCTTCAAAAAGGTTAAGAATTGCTATTTGTTACAGTATAGTCCGGCAACAACAAAAAGAATTCGAATTTGAGATATCAAAAGAGGGAAACTGATTTCCAATTATAGGACTGGATAGTTGTACATATATATTGTCATTATTGTTGTAGTAGAGAACGATAAATGGAGGAATACATGGTGTTTTAACAATCAATATACGAGCTTATTTCAGAATTTGATAGAAGGTTATACAATTCTAAAGATAAAGGCATAAATTCAAATCATACTATAGTTGACAGCACTTCATTTACTAGTAGAAAAATGAAATCATCCCATCTCATTTTTAATATATAGGCATCATGAATTTAACGTCGATGAGTAAAGATGGCCTCAAAATTATTTAGGGTATTGTTTAAATTCTAATTGCATTTTTTTTGCATAAATACCACCTTGATTATAAAATTAGCATCATAAAACAAAACTTAAAAACATTCTTTAAACTATGGATATAGTGAAAAGATCCAGATTAACGGTTTTTTTAGCGTTAGCAGCACTTGTGGTTATAATAATTATTGTTATTAGTACTACCATGTCTTATTTTGTCACAAGCACTACACAACAATATTCAGATTATTCAAATTATTTAACAGAAACTACAGACAAGTCAGTTGAATTAACAAGACAATACCAAGATGAAATTGGTTTGTGGAATCAGGGCAACTATACCAATATCGCAATGGCAAAAATAACTGACTCTTTTTTGCCGAGATTTACCAACCAGCTCAATGAATTTAATGGCACAAAGGCACCTGAAGAATATAACACAGTCAAGGAAAACTTTGTTAAGTCATTTGCAAGCGAAATAAAAAGTTACGAATTGTTTAGGGAATACCTGATTACAAATAACTCCACTAAAAACGAGTTATCAACAGATTATTTGTCAGATGCGCTAACCTTCGAAACGATTGCACGTAATTCCTTTGCACAACTAAATAACAGCACCAAATAAAAAAACTATTGTCAATTATTGTTAATTTTAGTTAGTTTATGACAATATAATTTGGCCTCCAAAATGTTAAAGACAATCACGTTAAATCACCCATGGAGAATCCTAAACAAACTTGAAGTTGATTCCTACCAATATTTATGTAGGTAACGTTACAATTAATTAACAAGGTTACTACAATTACATGTATTTACAGACAATAATAATAACAATAATGTGGTCTTAAAATCTTTGGCGCTTCAGATGACTTCCAAATTGAAATTCAGATCCTGCTAAAAGGCAATCCGTGTACAGAGACAAAATAAGATTCTAATAAAAAAAATACAATAATAACAACGCAAAGACAGAATGCAACAGTACTATAAATAACAGTGAAAATAATGGCGAAGGAGAACAGAAAAAGGCTCAATTGGAAAGAGATGAAGAATTTTATTTTCAAATGAACCCGTATTCACAACCCTCATAACATGATCCCATTAACAGTATTGATTATGATGACAGTAGCAGTAGCAGTAGCACGCAAAACAGATGGCATCAAATAATACTATGTGTATAGCATATCATATATCTACAGTATTCGGTATTCATTAAAAAAGTATCGTTTTCTATTGGTTTATCGGCAAATAACTGTATCATGTATTTTTTTGATATTATTCTGAGCCAATAAAAATGTAAAGTCACATTTAGGTTTGTTGCTATTTACAACACCAATCAATTAGAAATTTACTTGCGGATTTTGTATCTTTGAATATTATTTCATTAGCCTTATCGCTATCATTTGGCAAGAGACCTTTAAAATCTGCAAGTTCAAGTGGGGTATTGTTTAATGTAACAATGTATCGGACTCCGGCCCGTATTGCGGACTCCACTCCTAAAGGTGCATTCTCGACTATGATTGCTTCAGAAGGTTTTAGGTTTAGTTTTCGAAGCGCGGTTTGAAAAGGTTCAGGGTCAGGTTTTCCATCCTCTAAATCTTCACCAGTTATCAATACATCAAAACCGTTTAGATTATTTTCCTTAAGTAGAGACTCTACCTCATGTTTGGACGCCCCACTGACTACGGCCTTTAGACAATCATCACAATTTAAAGACTCAATTAATTCTGTGACGCCTTCAAATGCTTTAGCTTTTTGAATTTCTTTAAAAACCTGGCCTTTTCTTTTACTAATGCTTTCCACAAGACCATCTCCAATTTGTCCTTCACTTTTATTTATTTTTTTGAAAATTTCTTTAACCAATTCTGGGCTTGGCATTCCCTCTAGTAAAAAAACATCTCTTTTGTCTATCTCCTGATTAGCTTTTTCTCCGAATGCAATTCGAAAAGCCTCAGCATGATAAGGCATCGCATCAATTAGTACGCCATCCATATCAAACATAATTCCTTTCATTTAATCAATAATGAAGAATATAGATATTATAGATGTGTATATATGCATATGTGTCATAATTACCTATGCTTTGCTTTAGAAATATCAAAGGTTTATCTAATAGATCATAATCAAATATTTGGAAAAAAATCACCGCTATCTGCAATTGTAATCTAAATAAATTTTTCATTGAAGAATGAGTAGCCACCTATGCAAATGGACAAAATTAACAGTACTGCTATTCCCCTTTGTTAACTCATATAATAACACAAATTCAGTTTGAAGATACATAACTTTATTTGAGTGACACGCGTTATGCTCAACCCTGTCTAACATAGCGTTTAATTAAAAAAATGGCAAATTAATTTACAAACCTAATCACAAATAAAAAAAAGTTTTAATTTTGATAATACAATAACTAAATAATTTGGATATGGCATATTCTTGAAGTCACAAATCCATCATGTTCGCATTTAGGGACTCCATTGATAGCATGCCTTACAAAACCGAATGTAAACTAATCAAATTATATTGTAAATCTTTAAGTTAGCATATTTATAACCAAACATAAAACACACAATAACAAAAGGTAAATCAATCCCTTGAAGGATATCACAAAGAGTCTTTGGCTTTTGTGATATTGCTTTTGGTATCTTTTAGTAATAAGTTAACTTGGTTCCTAAATACGGTAAGGCCAATCCTACTGGCATGGGGTTGTCCTTTTGCAAAAGACTTTACAACATTTTTAGTAAATTCAGGCTCTATTTCTGGTGGCAGTGGCGGTTCAAATGGGTCAACGTACGCCTCAACTATCACCGGCTTTGTTTTTTCTTCCATAGCTGCCTTCATCACAGATTCTATTTCTCCTGATTCTCTTATTGTATAGCCTTTGCCCCCACAGCTTTCAGCAAATTTTGCGAAATCGATATCAGAAAACTCTACACCAAATTCCGGATTACCCAAAAATGCCATTTGTTCCCATCTTATCATTCCCAAGGTATTGTTTTTGAGAATAATTACTTTTATAGGGAGGTTATGCTGGACTGCTGTAGCAAATTCACCCATTAGCATTGTAAAGCCGCCATCACCAACAAACGCGACAGATTCTCTCTCCGGGTAGGCAATTTTGGCCGCTATTGCGTAAGATAAGCCGCAAGCCATCGATGCCAATGTACCAGATAAAGAAAACTTCATTCCCTTTCTCATGTTTATGAATCTAGCAGCGAATATGGTATTGGTTCCACTATCGACTGAAACTATAGCATCATCATCCAAGTTACTAGACACAGCAGAAGCAATAGATTGCGGTTTGATCATCTTTTTGTTGCTTCCCAAATGAGCATCTTTCAAATCACTTTGAGCAGATAGAGAATCATTCCACTTTTTCATTAATTTTTGCTTTGATTGTAAGAATAAGAATTGATTGCTATTCTCGTCTTTTTCATTCAATAATGGAAGTAATGCTAAAAGTATTTTATTTGAATCACCCCCAAGACCGACCTCAACAGGGTATCTCAACCCAAGCCTTTCGGGTTTTATATCAATTTGAATTCCTCGAGCCTGCCCAGGTTTTGGAAGATACTCGATGTAGGGGAATGATGTTCCTATCATTAGTAATGTGTCCGATTCATTCATTGCCTCCACACTAGGATAGGTGCCCAGCATACCAATGCCTCCAAGGCTATTGGGATGATCATCTGGAATTACTGCTTTGCCTAATAATGCTTTGACTACAGGAGCCTTTATTTTTTCCGAAATCAACATAACCTGTTCACCCGCATTCAGAGCTCCCTGACCAACAAGAATTACTACATGATTTCCAGAATTTATAATGTCCGCGGCTTTTTGAATCAACTGTTTATCGGGGGTTGAACCAAGATTCACATATGTATCAGAGGTGTGGCCAGCGACCTTATGCTTTGAATAATTGCCCTCTAATTTTTTTTCCTGTACATCAATTGGCACAGTTAGGTGGCTTACGCCTCGTTGCGCTAAGGCGGTTCTGCAGGCCATATCAACAGCCATTTCTGCTTGCTCAGGAGCTATAATCATGTTATTATAAACCGATACATCGGAAAACAGCTCCAACTGATTTACATCTTGTTGGTATCCGGAGCCCATCAAATCAGAATATGTTCTGCCCGTTATGGCAATTACAGGGGTATTGTCCAATTTAGCATCATATAACCCATTTAAAAGATGTATTGCACCCGGTCCAGAGGTAGCTACACATGCCCCTAATTTACCGGTATATTTTGCATAAGCGCAGGCCATGAATGCTGCCGATTCTTCATGCCTGACAAGAAAAAACTTGATTCTACCTTGTCTTTGTCGTAATGCCTCCATAAAACCATTAATGCCATCACCGGGCATACCAAAGATAACTTCCACCCCCCAATCTATCAGCGTCTCGGCCATTATATCCGAAGTTTTCATGCTTTGATATTCGTTCATATAAAGACAAGATACCTTTTTTGAAAATATAAATTGCAGGGATGCAAATAAAACCAATACCAAACACAGAGAGTATGATAACTCGAAAACTCGCAATCAACGACACAAATGCACCATTACCTGATTTTTATTCTCTGCTTTTCGCATTTGTTTTATTGAATGAAACCAAGTATGCCCTGTCAATTTATAAAGAAATACAGAATCTAATTCAATCTTTTCGGCTTTTTATTGAATTTATACTAATGTGTTACAAATATAGAGTCAAATTCCATAAATTAGCATTTGGAAGTACCATAATGAAAATTAACCAAGCCAAGGTAATCAATAGTCAGAGATGCGGGTGTCAAGGTAAACGTAAAGGTATAGGTTTTTGAGAACAATATGGCATCTAGAAATTCCGCAATAACAATATAAAAATAAAATATAGTAGACGTGCCCATCACGTCACATTTTGTGTATTTTATGCCGAATTAAGCATTTTCAGTATGCTATCCAAATCATGTCTTATTGTAACTTCAGTTACTCCGGCCGCCTCTGCGATTTCACGCTGAGTAACATCTTCATTATAATTCTTACACGAAACATAAAGAACTGCACCAGCCAAACCCATCGGGTTTTTTCCTGCTGACAGTCCCTTTTTAATAATCTCAACCATTAACTTCATCGCATACCTTTTTGCTTTTTCAGTAATATGGCATTTATTGGCTATTTTAACCATTTTCTTTATCGGATCGTCTTGAGGAATCTTAAGATCGAGTTCAAACATCACCTTTCTGTATACCCTTGCTATTTCTCGTTCTTTCAAATTAGAGATATTAGCTATTTCTTTTAATGTTCTTGGTATTCCCATCTCTCTGCAGGCAATATAAGAAGCAACTGCTACTGCGCCTTTTATTGTTCTACCTTTTACCAGCCCTTTCTCCTGTATTTTCCTATAAAGATAGGCAATCTTTTCAATTACTGAATCAGGTAAACCTAACGCACCTTTTAACATATAAAGCTGAATAAAGGCAGATTGAAGGTTTCTTTTTGTAGAATCGTTAGTTTGACTTCTAATATCCCATGTTCTCCACCGATCTACTCTATTTCTCATTGATGTATCAATCTGCTGGCCTGACGCATCCCTGTTGACTTTCCCTATTACGGTAGAAAGCCCCCTGTCATATTTTGCTAAGGATGTTGGTGCACCTGTTCTAGTTTTCAAATTCATATCCTCTGGATTGAACGCATTCCATTCAGCCCTTGTCTCTTGTGCTTTATCCGTTACCACACTTCCACAATTGATGCAAACTATTTCTCCGGATTCCTGATCAGTGATAATGGTGGTATGTTTATTACATAATGAACATAATATTGATGAATAAGAATCAATTAATTCTTGTTTCAATTTGAATTTTCCCTCCGCATATCATGTTTTTATTATATATCGTAATCTTTATAATATGCTTCCTATTGAAAATATTATAAAATATAGTAATGACTCATATTAAAATTATATTATTAATGGTATTAAGCTTAAAAAAATGGAAGTATATGATACATAAAGTATTTCTAATACAAAATTTGATATTTTTAAGGTCATAGTCAAAGGCCCATTACAACAACCATGAAAGTTTCGGGTTAAACAGGAATTTCAATATGATAGCAATGCAAACAAATTGAGAATACTTTTCACTCAACAAAAAGCATATGTCCTTTTTATTTCATTTGTTTAACAAGTAAATAAATATCCACTTCAATAACAAAAGACATCACTTGTGATTGAGCGTACTTATGATGAACCATCAAAATAACGAAGTAATCCAATAGAATCAACCTTTTTCCATATACCATCCACATTGATATTTCTGTTTACTTTTTACAATATCGGCCTTTATCAAAGTCCAATTAGCAGAAAAAACTTAGTGAAATTTTTTGCAGTATTACATTGATAATAAATTTTAATATTATTTATGATTATATTTTACAGTATGAAAATCATATTAATGATACCAATGATACTTTCAATTGTTACTGCAAGCATGCTTTTTACTACAATCAGCAGTAACGACAAAGTGTTTGCAGTTTGCAGCGAGATGAATACTGAAAATAGCAGAAACATTCATTGCAATGAGAATTACAATTACAATTCAAATACCGCCACAACAACAACACCCACTATAACAGAAGAAGTAGAAGCTGAGGAACCAAGTCCACAAGATTGTATGGGTTTGTTATGTTTAGGTGATGGTCTTATAGGTCCTGGCTTAGATACAATCAGCAATCCATTAGGAGATTTGGGTATCGATTAATGCATAATCGAACTATCACAGGAAACCCATTATTAATACCTTTTTTGATAAAATAATCTTCATTAGTAACATAAACAGCAGATGAAAACCAGGTAATTGAAGATGAAAGAAGGATCATAGGTTTTTCTCCAAAGTACGGCCCTATGCATGATAAAGAATATAGTAGAAAGTAAAAAAATTAAATACTTTACATTATATACCTCAACTTACAAAAACAGACAAATTTTATTTTGCCCTGCATAAAAACTAAATAACATTCTCTCACCCATAAGTTATTTTAAAGATTATAGTACTTGTTAAAAGGAACATATGGCTTATTCATTTAATTTCAGAAATTTTATGATAAAACATTTTGCCCTGCATAAATATTGATGGTTATTATGACAGATAGATAATAAACCCTGTTGCTACTTATTAAAATATTTTAATTACTTATGAAACGTCTAGAAATCCCATAACCATTGGTAAATAATTTTTATATCCCGATTATAAAGAGTTTCTTTTACAATAATGAATAAATCAATATTTCTCATTTTGTTGATTCCAATATGTGTTGGGAGTTTTTCCTTTATCATGTCCAATAATTTGGACTATATTGTTGAAGCTGCATCATATAATGATAGTTCTACTACCGTCTCCAATAAACCCCCCAATAACGATACAGAAGCAATGCTTCAGCGTGGCAACATTGCCATGGGCTTTAATCAGGATAAAATAACACATAAATTCGTACCTACCGTAAATGGTGGTGAAATCATCATAATGCCTGTAAACACAAGTGATACCAATACACTTAATCAAATTAGGAGCATGTTAAAGATATCCAAAATGACTTTTCAAATGGTAACTTTACTGTCCCCTTCTTTATTCATGCAGAACAAGTGCCTGGAACAAAAATAATGAACGAAAAAAAAGACTCGATCGAATACGATATCAAACAGATTAACAATGGATACATTTTGTTGATGAGTACAAGGGATTGGGAGGTGCTTAATGCAATCAAGGACTTTATGACCTTTCAAGGATCGGAGCACGTAATGCATTAATTTGCATCATAGAGTTTTTATTCATTAACAATAAACTCAACAATTCCTAAATATTTTGCTAAAGAATCACGTCTATTGTAATATTTAGGTGCGTTTGATTGAAAATTATGGGTGAAAAAGATTCACCATTATCATGATTTGCCTGGATTTTGTTTAAAATTATCTATAATTATATTTTTTAATTTTTTGAGTTAATAGTTTTTTTATCAAACATATGAGTATCTAATAAATCTGTTAACAGATAATAATGCGCTCAATGGTGGCCTAGCCTGGAAATGCCACAGTAATTAACGTAGTCTATATAATAACATATAACCAAAGAACTAAAAAAATGGTGGATAAAAAAAATGACCTTCTGTCTTTTAAGTTTGGTTATTGCCCGCCTATTATTTGACCCCTGATTTCACCATTTGGATTTTGTGCTGTGTGAACATTAACATATGTGCTTCCATTGCTCATTACAGTAACTAATTCAGAGATCTGCTTCCCTTGCATTGGGCCCTCTAACTTGTCTGCTGTTATTATGCCATCAGTATTTACTTCGTTCTGTGGTGAATCAGATTTAAATAATGTGGCAACTATTGGCCCATTCTCTCCGGGATTTCCACTATGAATGTGGCCTGCTGTAGCGCCTTGTAGATTAGTGGTATTAATAATAAAGTGCACACTATCGCCCATTGGATGAAATACTGCATTTCCTGTTGCTTGTGTTTGAACGGGTGGAACTTGTTCTTGACCTGTAAGTTTTGCATTAAGTCCACTTTGAGCAAAGGCGGTAGAATGGAAGTTTATTGCAAATGCTGCAGTTATCATTGACAAAGCAATAGCTAAAACTGCAATTGTCTTGTTTGTTGTGTTCATGAGTAAAGTTAAGGAATATGGTATATAAACACTGATACTATTTTCCAATTTTAGCCTTGTTTTTGGATATTCTTTAACAATTGTTGGTTGATTTACAATAAATCGTCTATTTCTTTATTATTATTGTTGTCCATTTCTCTATTATACTGCTGGAAACATTAGATGACAAGTTATTCTATTTTCCTCAATTTCCAATTAATGGTGTGAGAGATGATGCTAAGTGTACAAATTGATCTTTTATTCTAATCGAAAGACTAAACAATTCTTTAATCTTTTTTGTTTAGCATTTATTTCCCACTATGATCGAGGTAAAACATATGATACATATTGCAGATTTGGGTTATGATAGCCAGCACAACATAATAAAATGATTAAAATACAAAAAGCGATTGATTTTGTATTGGTCTTTATAATTGTCTTTTTACGTTTCGTACCAAGTTTTATTTCTTTAGCATTTTCATGCGAATACCATATTCAATGTTCTCTATTATGTCTCTAAGAGCATCATTTTTTTGACGCTCAAGTGATATATAGTTACGAAATAAAATAAGAAGCATAATTAAAACTCAACTGTGCTTTTCATCCACCTGATTTCCCCAAAACCACAACACAATTACATTTGAAAACAGGTTTTCACATACAATACCAATACACATAATTGCGCATCAGGCTATTGAAAAACATCAATTGCATTTATATCGATTTTTGAGCCAACTGTTTATTGCATTATGCATGATTTCCAGACTCTTCTTCTTCCACAGGAAAAGAAAAGCTATTCCGATCCCCAATAGTAACCCTCCAATTACATCAAGAGGATAATGACTACCAACATATACTCTGGAAATACACACTAGCGCAGACTCTAGCGTCAATGCTAAAGATATTGACAATTTCTTTCTGGAGTCCCTAAATAACGATAACACCGTTGCTGCCCCCGCAGATACGATAAGGGCATGGCCAGATGGAAATGAGAACTTGGAGTCTGCTGGAATTAAAAAAACTGTTTCAGGAATCAATGGTCTTGGCCTTTCTACGATTTCTTTTGCAGCGATACCTATTGGTATTAGAGTTAGTAACACAATGGATAAAACAAATGCAGTCTTTTTGCCGCTACGTCCACCAAAAACAAATAATAGGGCAGTTATTAATACCCAGAACAAATCCCTTCCGTATATGGTAAGGTATACCATGAATTGATTAATGGCAATATAGTGAGAGTCATTTACATAAAGATAAATTGTGTTATCCGCATCAATTACTGAATTGCAACAAATATTCAAGTTCGGCGAAACAATTAATGCGATAACAATGAAAAAAGATAAAAGAATAATTGAAGTTAAGAGATATCTGTTTGGCAAAAAAAGTTTCTCTTTTAATATAAATTGTAATTGCAAATATCCATATTAAAAATTTACTGATGGCATTTACTCTAATCTAAGATAACACCAATAAAGACTAAACAGTGCAAAAACTCATTACATTGCACTAGCTTCAACATCATTTAGTCATTTCAGTATCCAATTAAAATCCAGCGCTCATAAAACATTACTGGATATCCCTGACCCATAAATTACTTGTATACACTTACCTAATGTTGTTACCTTATTTGGTTATATAAAATAATGATTCTGTTTATTAACCCGTAATGTCTATCATGCATCTTATTGGAATTTTAGATGTATTCTGAAATTTTGCAACAGTATAAAACATAAGTGATAATACCAAAGTCCGAATATAAGAAAAGGATCGAATAAAATACATGAAACAGATAAAATATAGCACTGTAACTAAAGAGGGACAACAAAAATAACCATCAATGATTGGCTTTAAAAAGTATAATTTTTGGTATATACATAATTATCTAAATTCAAAAGATATAACTAGCTATTTTTTGTTTAAATTTGGATTCCAAATATTAACTAGACTGCCAATCACATTTTCCTCATAAACAATATCTTTCCAACTTTTTATCCGCAAATCTATTTGGGCAAGAGAGCAGGTTTTCATTATTTCCGTCTTGCTTGTTAGTTTATTAATAAGGCCTTCTAATGAAGGATTATGCCCTATCAATAGCACTTTTATGTAACCATCTGGCATTTTACTAAGAATTTTTACGCATTGTTCTGCTGATGCTTGATGATACAATGATGAATCCAAATCCACTCTTCCGCCATATCCAGAAGATTCCACTATCAGTTTAGAGGTATCAACGGCTCTTTTAGCAGTTGAGGTTATGATATAATCCGGAAGATTATCCAATTCTTTTAGTAATTTTCCCATTCTTATCCCTTGTTTTTGTCCACGTTTATTGATCGGTCTATCATGATCAGGTAAATAACTATTGTTTTTCCAACTGGATTTGGCGTGCCTCAGGATAAGAAGTATTTTTTTATCATCATCTAAAGCCAATTTAAAACCATCACATAATCATAAACAACTACAGTGATATATTATGATTTGATTAACCATTTAGAGTCGAGATAACCCCTTATTTCCTTTTACCAACATATGTACAGAGATATTCATTAAGCAAAAACAGATCTATTTTAAATTATAATTTAGACAAAGCAACATACACTACATGGATGCGCAAAACATATGCCTATGATGTCTGCTGCGAGCGCACTCTCCAACACATCTACTTTTAATATCGATATTATTTGCATGGAATGTCGCCTTTGGCAATGATTTCGTAAAATAAGTTATTCCTGATCAACTTTAGGCAAATAATATTACTTTCAAATTCCCATACTATCAGTTTTAAAATAGAAGAGTTTCAGTTCAATTCGCATCACATTTTAGGTCCATAATTGGAAAAAACCAAGACAAATAAATCACATATTAGTAATAAAAAGAATAAAAAATGGCAAATAATTTTGGTATGCCATAATAAATTACTTCCTTGTGTAAACCCCTCTGCCAACAATTAGAATCATTAGAGAACAACAAGGATGTACTTCAAAATGTAATTGGAAGTACGTAACCATCTAATCGCAAATGAATATTTTACCTAAAGTTTTTGAAGATTTTGGTTTGGGATTGATGACATATGATTGATGCTGCCGCTATTTAGATTCGGAATCGTAAAGAAATCACATTTACCTTTAATGTAATAGATGGTCCAAGAGAAGGACTAAATCCACACAAAACTACCTATATCTCAATATCAAATAAATACTCATCCCATGGTCCATTCACAGATTACTTAAAGTAAAATATAAAAAAATCTAAATCAAATTTGATTCTTTTTTGCCAATGAAAAGCACGTTTCAATAAATCTTTATTTATCGATTTAATTATTTGAGCATATTGACTCG
>JADDOQ010000003.1:20970-41984 GCA_016782315.1 Nitrososphaeraceae archaeon
AATCTTTATTTATCGATTTAATTATTTGAGCATATTGACTCGGAAAGCTAATAAGCCCAAAGGAATAGCATTTATTGCGATTCTCACCCTAGTCTCAGGGTTACTATCCATATTTAGTGGAGATGTAGTTTTTTTGATACTAGGAATAATTTCTATAATCATGTTTTATGGATTATTAAAGGGTAGAGAATGGGCATGGTCAGTTACAATAATAGTTTCTGTATTTAACATAGTAGCTTCAGTAACTTTTTTGGCTAGTTCTTTTTTTAATTTTCCAATCACCAACATCAACAATCCATTAGTTTTAGGGTCAATGATATTGCTGTATAAAGTGGGTATTAATGCAATAATATTATACTATCTATACAGGCCGCAAGTTAAAGATTTCTTTGGTAAATCAAGATGACATCGTAACAGAACCAAGGTTTTCTGTTTCCGTCTCCTTTACTTCGTTATCGCATTCTCTTGAGTTTTAGATTCCAAATTTGATGCTACTTACGATGATGATGTTTTTCCAAAGGCTTCCGATCCCAACATACAACACAAATCCTTTTTATAACGCAGTGTGAGATTTTTAAGAATCCCTCATCACCATGTGATATAAAAGATATTCACATTGCCCGTGTTCAGTTAAAGTAATTTGATAGGATAGGGTAAAAAGAGATGCCATTAAATGGAACAATTAGCATAGGCAATAATAACAATAATGGAAATTATTCTGTTATATAGTTAATAACAGTATAACAATACAATATGAATTAAAAAACAATATTATTATCTTTTGTTATAATACAACATAAAAGCAATTTAGAGGTGAATGATGCACGATATCAACAAAATCATCCAATATTGATGTCAATAAAGTTGAAGAGTACAATAGCAGGCATCAAAATACCCCACACTTTACAAACTATGAAGAATCCATCAATTTCATCTTGTCTCATTTTCAAAGCCCATTAGGAGATTTTCCAAGAAAAATGATGACTTTTAAATCAAATGGGCAATTTGTGGTTACTACAAAAGATGAAATATTAAGAAGGTGTGAGCAATCCGATTACAAAGACTGCCGCATCAATGCTTATCCCGAAATAATTGAAAAGGACGGCATGCTGGTTCAGCCTCCAAACCTTATCTTTATTGACCTAGACCTTGCAAACTTTGATTATAACATCAACAGGCTAGATAAAGTTAAGAGCAGTACTCTAAGGAAAATGGCCATAATGTCTTGTTTTCCAACAGTCCTTTGGACTGGCAATGGCTATCACATCTATCTTCCTTTACAAACCCCGGTTTTAGATAACCAGCAGCATATTTTCTCAAAAGAGAGATTCCCCAATCTATTTGCCAATAAAGGCAAATATTCACACTATTGTGTTTCAGAGGTTTTTATGCAATTTGCCAAGAATTATTTCGCAAATGGAAAATCTGATCCACAACACAGACCAAAATACAAAACATGTTTGATAAGGATTCCAGAAACATATAACTCAAAATGTCTTTTAAAAGGTAAAAGTAAAGGGGAATCAAAGGTCAAAATACTTCAAAAGTGGAATGGAAAAAGAATTGATGCAGAACCCTTGATTTACGACTTTAGAGCATGGTTAACCCAGCAGGAACTCGATCTCAAAAAGTCGGAGACTAGGAAACAAAAACCCCATGTGAAACAAACTCAATTAAAAGTATCAAATCCAGGCATCAAGAGCCCTTCACAAGGTTCAAGAATAAATTGGATTGAGCAGTTATTGAAAACACCAATAGAAGACCACAGAAAATATTGCCTTTGGAGAATTCTGGGGCCATACCTTCTCAACACCAAACAACTATCAGACCAAACATCCGCACACATTCTAGAAAGGTGGCTATTAGAGTGCAATAAAAAAAGAAGTGTTAATTTTGATGTCAAAACCAGGGTCCATGGTATTGTAAAACGCAACAGAGGCTTTCACCCTATCTCGCTATCTAAACTTGAAACCGAAAATAACGGTCTCTTTTTGCTTCTCAAATCCAATCAAATTCCCATCTAGAAAACATACAACTTTGAGGCAATTTTTTCCTAACGCCTCCATCGTACTAAAAAATAAACAGATTAAAAACAATATCGGAGGCTAAAATCAAAGAAGTGTTGTAGTATCTTATTTTACACCATTATCTTTCATTTTAACATGTACATCTGTTTTGTCAATCAGCATCAAATAATTACCAGAATATATATCATGTATTTGAAATACTGGTTCAGAGTATTTGAGGCATCTTCCAGAAATACTTTTGATGCAACAGCAGTATACGTAATACGGCATTATTTGCATTGCTTTTATTCAGGTTTGAAAAATACTAACCGATAAAATATTGTGTATATTACCTTTTTCAAAAAACATTTAACTTATTATGCAAAATAACAGATGTTGAATCCTTCCGGAACACTTAATGTGGCAGTTATAGTTAAACTGGAGCCGGACTTTTCTGAAGGTAATGTAAGTTATAATTCTGATGGAACATTAAACAGAGCAGAAACAAAAAACGTTTTAGGACCCCATAGTGCGGTTGCATCATCAGCTGCACTATACGCCAAAGTAAAATACGGAGCTAATGTTTCTGTTGCTACAATGGGTCCCCCCATTGCAGAGGCGGCTTTGCAACAATCTCAACTAATTTGTAATGCTGATGAATTGCATCTTTATAGTGATCGCATCTTTGCGGGAGCTGATACCCTTGCCACATCAGAGGTTTTGAGGGCAGGGATAAAGAAAATGGCAAATGAACAAGGCATCGATATTGTTTTCTCAGGGCACAGGGCATCAGACGGCGAAACGGGACAAACAGGGCCACAGACAGCATGGAAACTTGGTTATCCCTTTATCGGTAATGTAATTGATTATGACATAGACAAGGAAAGAGGCTACGTAAGATTACAGCGCCTAATCAAAAACTACGGTCATAATGACATAATAGAGGAATTAGAGTCACCCTTGCCGGTTTTTATCACACTTGATCCATCCTATAGCCCTTTTTTTAACACAGTTTCTCAAAGGCTTAACCTGGCACTGAATCAAAATGATGCCGAAAAGAGATCAAGCAGATATAAAGAATATCTAAAGACTTTTAGCGCTCAATCTCTTGAACTAAATCTAAAATCTGTGGGTTTGCCTGGCTCCCCCACCATAGTGTACAAAGTTGAAAAAATACCAAGGGCAAAGGCAAATAGAAAAGCAGATATCATTGATGGATACAGCCAAGAGAATCTAAGCCAAGTGGCAAGGCGGATTTATGGCATTTTAGGAGAGACGATTATCAAATGACATCAGCTGTTTCAGAAACAAAAACAAATGCAAATAACATTCAAGGAATTTTGGTTAATGATACAGAAAACGAGAATCGGAAAAGAACTGCTGAGGAGAAAGAGAAGGAGGAAGAAAATAACAACAGGCATCTATACGTTGTAATAGAGCAAGAGGAGGGTAAAATACTACCAGCAAGTTTTGAAATGCTAGGTGAGGGACGAAGGCTAATGGACAATTTCAATAGCAAATACAATCCAAAAGAAAATGTAGTTGCAATTATACTGGGCCATAACATTAAACATCTGTGTCAAGAGTTAATTTATCACGGTGCAGATGCTGTAATATGTGCGGACCACCCTGAGCTTCGCTATCCCAGAAACCTTCTTTATACCAAAATAATAAGTCAAATTGCAACAGATAAATCATCTGCGGCCCAAATTTCATCGTCAAACAATACTTTTAACAAGCCACGATACATGTTTTTCTCTGCAGACGATACTGGGAGGCATTTGTCATCGACAGTCCTTGCGGAATTGGAATCAGGCCTTGCATCGGATATAAATAAACTGGTAATAAATGATTTAGAAATAAGACACGAACACAAGACTAAGGGAAAGCCAATCAGTTATAAAAAGACCTTGGAAATGTATAGACCAGACTTCTCAGGCTTTCTTTGGACTACTATACTTTGTTTGGATAATCTCAATCCCGAAAACAAAAAAGAATTTTATCCTCAGGCATGCAGCATAATCCCCGGAGTTTTTCCCCAAATAGAAAGAGACACAAACAGAAACGGAAAGGTAATAGACTTTACCCCAACCATACTCCAAGAAGATCTTAAAGTAAAGATAATTGGTAGAAGGACAATCAAAAATAAAGTCGATTTTAACAATAAAAAAGCAATAGTAAGTTTTGGAAGGGGCATAAAAGAAAATGCAGAGCAAAATATAAAATTGATAGAAAACTTTGCAAAAGAGATTGAAGCAGAAATTGGAATATCGCTCCCCATTTCAAAGAAACCTTACATAATAAATGAAAATTTATCATCAACATATATGATTCCCGATCGGGTCATTGGAACAAGTGGAAGAAAGGTGAACCCTCTTGTGTATTTTGCAGTAGGAATAAGCGGAGCTGTGCAGCATATTGCTGGAATGAAAGAAGCAGAGTTTGTAATTTCCATTAATCCAGATGCTGAAGCACCAATAATAGATGAATCAGATATTTTTATCAAGGGCAAGATTGAAGAGGTGTTACCCCTTTTGATTAAAGAGATAAAGAAATACAAAGAGAAAATGCAGATACCACAGGAGGTAAAATAACAATGGAAAAGTTTGATGTGGCCATAATTGGTGGGGGCTCTGCTGGTCTTGCCGCCCTTAAACAACTGTCAAATTTGGGAAAGCAAGCGATTCTCATAGAAGGAGGAAAGAAAATAGGCACCAAAAATGTGTCAGGCGGTTTACTTTACTCCAAAAACACCACAATAGGAAAGGTCTACAATGTAGAAGACGTCTATGATAATTTCTTAACTGATGCTCCGGTAGAAAGGCAGATAACAAAATACATGCTGCATGCGACGTCAAAGGACAAAATGTTTTCCCTTGACCTGACCCCCACACACAACTATCAAACAAATTTTGGATATTCAGTCCTGCTAAATAAATTACTGCCATGGTTTGCAAAGGAAGCTTTGAATAGTGCTGAAAAAACAGGTGGCGGAATAGTAACAGGGATTCATGTTAGATCCATAATGTGGAAGGATGAAAATACCATCATCATAGAAACAGATGAACTTGAGCCATTTCAAGTAAAAGCAGTAATTGCTGCTGATGGAGTTAATTCCGAAGTAGCGCAGATAACGGGCGCTCGCCGTAAATTTACTCAATCTGATCTATATCAAGGAGTAAAGGTAGTTGTAAAACTTCCCGAGGAAATAATAGAAGAGAGATTTGAAATAACAAACAATGAAGGTGCAGCCCACCTTTTTGCAGGAGATGTAACACTAAATCACATTGGAGGAGGGTTTCTATATACTAACAAAGATACCCTTTCAGTCGGTGCTGTTTATCATTATGATTCTTTGATTGAAAAGCCTACAGAACCGTATGAACTTGTTAATGCGTTGTTATCGAATCCATTTGTAATTGAATTGATTAAAGATGAAGTCCCAGAAACCAAAGAGAACTATAAAAATCTCTCAAAAGAAGAGGAACTCAGAACTCGATTCAAAGCTAATAAATTAATCAAAGATTGGAAAGAGCTGCATCATACATATTATTCACCATCTGGAGTTAAAGAGCTTTTAGCAAATGGAAAATACAAAACAAAGGAAGAGATAAAAAATAAAGTCGACTCGATACATGATGAATTGGTATCAAAATATGACATAGAATTTGAATCAAATTATGTGGAATTAGAGTACAGTGCAAAATTGGTTCCCGATGGAAAGCGCTGTAGAATGAAAAAACCATATTTTAAAAACATATTATTTATCGGTGATGCTGCTGGTAGAGGCATATTCGTAGGCCCACGCATAGAGGGCTTAAACGTAGGTATTGACGATGCAGTAAGAGCTGCAGAAGCAGTTTCAAATGCCATAGATAAGAATAGTTTTCACTCCAATATCTTGGGTGAACGGTATAGGAGATTAGTGGAAGAAAGTCCATATACTAAAGATATGGACGAAATTGATAAAAACTATCTCAAAGTCTTTCTTGATTGCACAAAACAAGTTCCCAACGATATAGTGGATTACAGATATAGAGCTATTTTTAAATTGATGTCAAATAGCACGTTTAGAGGCATATCAGTAGGTCTTGTGAATAAATTAGGATATAGAAGGCTTTTGCCAATTCTTGAGTCAAATAAAACCTATACAGAGGTCCCAATCAAAATTGCAGAGAGAAAAGGCAAAGATGTGCAAAAAAGTTATTCTATCCGTATTCCCGCAATTGCGGAGCGTATTGCCAAACTAAACTATAATGACGATTCACTATCACACATTAAAGTATTGGATTCACAAAGCGATTTTATGAAAAAAATGGTTACACTGTGTCCCACCAAATGCTACAGCATGGAAAACGGGCGAGTAATACTCCAACATGAAGGATGCATAGAATGCGGCACTTGTCTGAAAGAAACAGAATGGAGACACCCTCGAGGAGAAAAAGGAATAGCATATCAATATGGGTGAAACTGGATTCAAATTCAACCGAAATTTTATTTAATAAAGTATGGCATCTTGAAAAGATAATCCAAGGTAATAAACATCATTTGGTTATTTTTGCAATGTTTTTGCGGGTTTGTTTTTATAACATGGCCCCATTATCAGAAAAATGCATGATAATTCATTTTTAATAATAGATTTGAACGTCTATAACCAACAGCGAGATCAAAAAGAAAATTCATCAGATCAAGGTTAAAAGGATTTATTTTAAATGCGTTTTTTTATTTGAAATAACAAAAAAACAAAAGCAATGAATCATAAATAAGAATAGGCCAAATCCATACAAGCAATAAATCAAGAGAAAGTGGGCATAATTCCATTACCACTATTACATCATGTTTTAGCATCATCAATGCCAGGTGCCATTTCCTATTTAACACACCCAAGTCAATGATATGTATATACATCTATACCTCTCTTCAGAGACAGCATATTCTAAAATCATCAAAATGGTGTTGTGTAAGTTTCATGTGACTATCTGCATTAATTACCGCATGTCATTAATGATAGATTTTGTTTTCTAAAAGTATAATAGTTCTGCAAATAAAGGTACACAACAAAAAACCTTTTCTTTCAGTTTCATTCTTATTGTATCAAACATAAACCCAGAAACTCGCTTTCTTGCGCTCATACAAAAAACAAAGTATTTGGATTTTTTTCGGTTCATCTTTCTAAATTAAGCCAATGAATATAATGTTTATTTACATTATAACTATAGAAATGGATATTCAGTCATCGTCTTCCTCAAGTACACAACATTACAACTGGTCTGAAATGGATGAGTGGGGGCCTGAGAAGGTTTTGCAGGTTTACGATCCTGATACAGATATGAAAGGTGTTTTGGTTATCGATAATACATCCACAGGCCCAGGAAAAGGAGGAATAAGGTTTGCAGAGTGTTACACCTTCAGAAATTTTTAAACTCGCAAGGACTATGACATGGAAATGTGCTGCGTCCGGACTTCCATTTGGAGGTGCAAAGGGAGGAATAATTGCAGATCCAAATAAAGTTGACAGGGTGGAATGGATGAAATCTTTTGCTAAAATGATAAAGCCGTACTGCCCATCACAATATATTGCAGCTACAGACGTTGGAACCACCGAATTAGATATGGCAGTATTTGCTCATGAAATTGGGGATATGCACGCATGTACTGGAAAACCGCAAGAATTAGGTGGAATACCTCATGAGCTTGGTACAACTGGATACGGAGTTAGTGTTGCATTTGATGCTACCCTTGACTTTCTAAAAAACCTGAAAGAGAAAGGCAATGATAACAATAACTTGGACAAATCAGTTTCAAATACTTTTCAGATTTTAAAAATAAAAAGAGAGGATATTAAGGTAATTATCCAAGGATTTGGAAACGTTGGTTCGTTTACTGCCAAATTCCTAAACGATTTAAGAATCAAAGTTGTAGGCGTAAGTGATGTATCAGGTTTTGTCTATGACGATAAAGGACTGGATATCCCACAATTAATGAGGGACATGAGAGAGAAAGAAAAATTAGCCGATCTTTCAAATGTGCAACATACCTATGATGTATCAGATAAAGATAGAATATTTGAAGTAGAGGCGGACATCTTCGTACCTGCAGCAATGACGGGCGTCATCAATGATAAGACGGCACCAAAGATACTTGATCAAGGAATAAAAACCATTATCGAAGCAGCAAACATCCCCACTACCCCATCAGCAGATCAATACCTGGTAAATAATGGCGTGTTAATCATACCGGACTTTCTTGCTAATTCCGGTGGTGTGATAGGCTCCTTTGTTGAATATCAAGGAAGAACAGAAAAGGAAGCATTTTATTTAATCTCATACAAAATTACAAAGAACATAAAGCAGTCCCTTTCTGATTCCTTTCTTAAAGCAAATAATAACCCAGATACCCATCCAGAGGTAAATGTAAGAAAGGTTGCTACAGAAATAACAAAACAGATAGTATACCGAGCAATGCTGTTAAGAAAAGGAGCGATAAGTGTCGCAAGGGAAGCCTACGCAAGAAAAGAGAGGGTATCCTTCTGATTTCCAATTGGATAAATCAATAAAAAAATTTGTAAAGCACTAATAAAATACGCTAAAATGGAATCAAATAAAATGAGGCAGGTTAGACAAGAACTCAATTCATTTAGCAACAATACGCACGGAGATTCTTAAGCTTAACATTCAATCAGAGATACAATATATGATAACAATACACAATAGAAAAAGAATGAGAAAGTCATGGACATCAGTGTTGATTTTTCTTTTTTTCCAGACAACCTAATGCAGATTGTTATAAACTCACTAGAGATAAAAACCTCTTTTGTAAAGAATCTTCAAAGTAGTAGCACCAATAACAGCAGTCAAAAAATCATCAACCCAACCATTTCCATATTCGAGTTTCCCGGAAATTTAAAAGAGTTTGAAGATCTATTGAACTGCGTATTGCAAAAGAACTCAATAAAGGAATATGTTGTTGTACAGGACACTGAAAGTGAAAACACTTTAGATCTCTTAAAACACGGCGATATAGAACAGTTAGGCATATTATCTTGTGATTTTTGCGGTGCAGCATTTAACAGTGAAGATGAGAAATACATTCATCAAAGGGCTCATTATCTATTTTAAATACAAATAAAAACAACAGATCAAAGATATTGTCATGGGAACTTACAATAAAGAGGCCCATTAGTATAAACATGATATGAAATGGATGAAATTAGAGAACATTTGATATAATTTGTTCAGTCAAATATTCAAAAAGAAAAGGCAAGTACAGATGCCATTGTTCTTTATAAAACATGTGCATTATCAACGGTCACACTCTAACATATCATTTAATAGTTTTTGATCATATTGGCCTGCACTTAAATAAAAAAAAGAAAGTAGAAAATCAACGAGATTTTATTATTATTGATAGTACAATCTAATACCGAGATACAATAAAGAGGAACATCTTCATTTAATTAATTTTTTATGTTTTTGACTATTTTTTTGTATAGGATGTGCAGTATTATTGATGGATGGAACAAAACCAAAGGAGACTTTAGCAGATGTAGCATTGCAAAAAAAGATCTTGTGGCTATTTCACTCTCAGGTCCCAGGAGCATTACATCATTTACATATTTTTGCATTATTTTAGTTAAAAGATTTGGGCGCGGGCCTTCTGAGCTTGGCCAACGCAAATCCTCACTCGTACCAAGCAACCAAGGAAAAGAATTGGCTTTGGCAACTTTCCTTTGGAAACTTTGGCTAAATCCTTTTTCTATTGGATTGTTTGTTTTTCCGTTATTTTCAAGGTGACTCTTCAGAATCTTAGCACACATTGCTGCAACGGTTATTCCCTGACCATAAATGGGATTAAACGAGCAAACAGAATCACCCAAAGCTATGAAATTATCTGGCCATTTTTTCATCTTATCAAAAAGGTATTTTCTACTACCTATTTCCCTATAACCAAAAATTGATGAGACAGGTTTTGATTTCTCAATTATTTCTTTTACTTCAACTACGCCTATTTGTTTTGCAAATTCCTCAAACCCCCCTTTATCAGTAGGTGGATACGTCTTGCCTATTCCTAACAATCCCACCATAACGATATTATCACCTTCAACAGGATAAATAACTGCCATACGATGGTTAACAGGCGGATTAGTTAGGACTATCAGTGATTTCCAATCCAAATTCAAATCATTAGGTATCTTGTACTTTTGAGTGGCATATCCAATCCAAGAGTTTATTTTTAATTTTGGAGGTTTTTCAAAACCGATTTTTTCAAGCCATTGAACAGTTTCAGATCTTCTTCCCGTTGCATCAACAATTAATTTACCATCATAAAAATCCGACAAAGCGTCATTGGAAAGGGCATTCACCCCCAAAATTCTATTACCATTTGTACATTTGGTTAGGCCCGTTACTCTGCTGTTATCTATGATCTTGACATTTTGGCATTGAATTAACAACTCATGCCTTATGGAGTTTTCCAATAATTGCCTTGTACATGCAATAGTATACATCCCAGATTTTAAACGCATAGCAAAGCCCGTTGCTAAATGATATTTTACATCCGCAAGAAGATCAACCTTATGTGCACCTTTTGATATCAAAACCGATTCAAGATTGGGAAAGAGTTCAGTAAGGATTTGCTTGCCTTTCATCAACAGGATGTGTATGTGATGTGATTGAGGTATTCCATTTCTAGGCACTGCTTTTTCAGGATACACATCCTTTTCCAATACTACAACTTGTTCAAAATGTGAAGAAAGCACCCTTGCAGCCAACAGACCGGCAACTCCACCTCCAACAATAATTGCCTTTCCTTCCAACAAATCTGCATACATACAGACAATATAAAATCGATATTAATTTCCATCCGTCATCATTAAACGAATGTGCCAAGTATTGCAAAATTTCAAACAAGTGGATTCTTTTTAGTATCATACGGGTTGCAACGGAAAATATAATCAAATTAAGAACGTCTAAACTTTGTAGTGGTCCTTTTATAACAGTATTAAATCCGTTTCAATTTAGACCCTACAACACGTTTCTAAAGATAATAGAAAAACTACCATATGTGAATTAACGATATACCGTTTAGAATTTTTCCTTTGTCGCTCCAAACATATGGATATGTTTTACAATTAAATTTATTGCCAAATAAGACAATATAGAAGCTATAATAGACGATATTATTGCCGCTTGAATAGGTGGATAATTGTGATTTCTCAATAATTCAAGTAAAATAAAGAATCTTGATACATTATGGACAATATCAAAAATAAAATCAGCAAACATCATCTTTAATGCTACTTGCTTTAGTCTATGAAGATTCAATTTGCCTGTAAATCTTTTTGTGTATTTGTGCTTGTTATCACGATGGAAAAGAATTGCAAAAATCAATTTAGAGAAGAGGAGACCCATTATTACAGTTAATGCAGAGTTTGCAAAATCATTAGCAGAGTATTTAGTAGATACATATGCAACCAGCAGACTAATAATAAAACCAACTATACCCGAAAGTAACAGATTTTTGTTAAGGGAAATTATGTTATAATACCTTTGATAATATTTTGTATAGATATCCCTTATTTTACTAACAGGTTTTCCCTTCACTTGGCAGATTATACCAGTACTAATTATGTTTCAAGATTTATAAAGATCATCTTTTAGATGATATAGAAAAAATAAACATGTTTTTCTTTACATGGATAATCCTTTACAATATTACACATAGGTTTCATAAAAAAAGAATATTCTGTATCTGTTGGTATTCTCAAAAGGACTTTATCAACAAATACTCAAAATCAGTCTAAAACTATAATTTGTGAAAATAGACATAAGAATACCGCTATTTTGTATCCGCATCTATAACTTGTACCCGATTAAAAGCGCCATTTCAAGCCATTTCCAGTAGCAATCAACATCTTTGAATCCTATCTCTTTTAGCAATGTTAGTTGTGTTTCCGCAGATAGCAAATATCAGATTCACTTTCAGTTTCAGGTGTAAAACCCAGTGCATAAAGAAATCGGATATGGTGTTTTTCTGAGGGTGAAGCAACGTTATCTAAATTACAAAATACTCCTTCGGGGATTGAGGACATCATAAATTTCTTTATAAATTGAACATTTACGTTCATGGCTTAAGTGATGTATTGTAAAGCCGGAGATAACCGCATCAAAATTTCCCATATTTGGTAAAGTATAGTCAAGATCATGTTCCAGTAATTCTATGTCGTGGCCATTGGCAAAATTTTTCCTTGCTGAATCTAGCATTATAGGAGAAACATCCATGGCAACTGCACGGATATCTGGTGGTTGGTTTTTTAGCAACCTCAACAGTCTACCATCACCTGTTCCCAGTTCTAATACCCGAATTGCCCCCTTTGGGATATGGTCAAATAACGTATTCTCACCTTCCGATCTATGAGGCATTATATCAGCTTTTTTCAAAAAACCCAGAGAATGCCGCTCTGATGACCATTCATATTTAGAGTTGATTTTAGGATTGTTAATGAATGAATTCATGGATAAAGATAACTTATGTTGCTCATATGTAAACCTAAATCCAAATCTAAACACATATCAAATATCAAGCAGAAAGGATATACATTGATGATGCATTGACACCAATTCACAATAACATCTATTGAAAGTTTTTTTGTCAAATAGATGAGATTAAAACCGCATTTTCGATAAACCACCATCCATTTAAATTTATAGAGATAACAAATTTATTGTGAAGATGCAATAAAATACCATAAAGCCAATTTTGAAAAAACCTCTTTTAGATCATCTTAGTCATATTGTTTGGCAAAGAATAACGGCATCATCTTTTAAATATTTCAGATTATTTATTGGTGCTTAAGGTAATTGATATTAATAATGCTTTTTCATTTTAAAATGTTACAGTTTTTATAAAGAATTCCTTCAATAAACCAAATTAGCCTTGTTAACGCAGGTTTTTCTACAATCAGACACATTAACCAAGTATAATAACATGATTGCTCAATATATGAGATAGAGGATGAATGATAAATAACGCCAATGCATACGCTAAATTTAAAAATTGTGATAGAATCAATGGAAATTATAGTAGTAAAGGTACAAACAACGATAAAAATAAAGCATCAACAATGGCAACAGATTTACACATCAATTCAAAACCATCCGCTCAAAAGGAAATGAAAACGAACACCCTCCAAGATTTTGCGGATTTGTCATGAGATTTGGATAAATTTGCTAAAGTAATTTTGGTCTCCTATCCTATCGATTTTACGATAAACGAAGCAAAGAGCTTGGTTGAATCAGTTCCAGAAAATAAAATTGTCAAGGTTTATACTCAAAAATATTTAAACCACGCAAAATATGGCATGGGCTTGGGTAAAGCTGAAGAGATTCAAAAATTTGTTAAAGAATCCAAAGACATACAAAAAATAATAGTTGACGAACATTTAAGTTCGAGGCAAATATTTAATTTAGAGCAGCTTTTAGAAATTCAGGTAATTGACAGAGAAAGACTAATTCTGGATATTTTTTATTCTAGAGCCACAACAGTGGAAGCAAAACTACAGATACAATTAGCAGAAATACGGTACAACATGCCACGAGTTCGAGACAAAGCAAAAATGATGAGCAAAAGCAACGAGAGAGCTGGAAAGGGAGGAATGGGTGAATATATAGTAGATGTTCAATTTCGGGATCTAAAAAGGCAGATGTCATTTATTAAAGAAAAATTAAAAGATGTTCACCTAAAACGTCAGGTGTATCACGAACAGCGATTGAAAAAAGGGATGCCAATCATTTCTCTAGTTGGGTACACTAGCTCCGGAAAAACTACATTATTCAACCTTCTTACCAAAGAGAACAAAGAAACATCATCGGATTTGTTTACGACACTTTCCACCACCATGAGATCCCTGCAGGTTTTAAATTCCGCAGATGCTAAAATGGATGAAAAAATATTAATTGTAGACACTGTTGGCTTTATTAGTCGGCTTCCACATTATATGATTGACGCATTCAAATCAACATTGGAAGAATCGCTTGTAGCAGACTTGATACTGCTTTTGATTGATTGCTCTGAGAATATTGAAAATATTGGAATAAAATATTATAGCTGTTGGCAGACACTGAATGAGTTAAAAGTGGACAAGTCCAAGGTATATGTAGTATTAAGCAAAGCAGACAACATTACGTCAAATGAAATGAGTGAAATTGCAAATTATCTGAATATTTCTGCTGTTAATAAAATTTTTATTTCATCTAAAACTGGATACGGGATACATAAGCTCAGAAACATGATACTGTCAAGGAAATACATGGAAAAGCAAAAATCGGGCTCTGTAAATTAATTTTTTTATATTACCATTCCAAGGTAACTTTATTGTCTTTAGATTCTCCAAAGTGAGGCTTTTTCTCATCGAATACATCAAAATTAATACCATGATTATCCATTACAGATACTACTCAAAAGATTTATCTAGAAGTTATTTATAAAAGTAACTTTCTGAAAGTTCAATATCCTTACTATTAGATGCATTATCAAAATATCTCCTATTGAAATCAATCACAAATTTAAAATTCTTAAGTCACATTTATTTGTAGAGCAAGGTTAATGAAATGGTTTTATCGTAATACGGTTTTATTTTGGAATACTATCTCTTTGAACTTGGCTAAACTGTATCTAAAAAAAGGTTTTTGAACCTTATGAGCATGTGCAAAATTTATTTTATAAAGTCTAAAGATAATATCGCACTGTTCTCTTTATCTTTTATCTCCAACATCACATCCAAGTCAATAGATCCCCTCTGAATAAATTTATTTAATTCCCAATAACACACAATAAAATGATTTTTGCCTATAGTTTTTGCATGTTTCCCTTTTCTTTCACCCATACTTTGACTACTATAATCTATGATGGGATTTCCATCTGAATTATATTCCCATGTTTTGGCGGAGTAGGATAAAGCTTCTTGCATGGTCTCGTTGTGATTCAGGCATTCATGATGTAAAGTATCAAAAACAATTGGGTTGCCGGTCTCCTTATGAATATCCAAACAATCTTTCAAAGAATATGACTTTTCATCATTTTCTATTATGATTCGCTCCTTTAATCTTCTTTCTAATTTATTGAGGTTACTAACAAATCGTTCTTTTGCTGTGTCTTTATCACCATATACTCCTCCTACATGAATCGGGATTTTTGCATTAGTTGGTAAAGCCATACTTTCCAATATTTTAAAATGATATTGAAACTCTCTAATACTGTTTTCGATTATTTTTTCATTTGTGGAATTAAGAATAACAAATTGGTCTGGATGCATTGATACTCTCATATTATTTTTTTTAATAAAGTCTCCAATTTCATTTAACTCGGTTTTAAAATTACGGGTCCAATCTGTTTGACAAATAGGATGACTTGCAAATGGAATGATATCTGAACTTATTCTAAAAAAAAGAATGTTATTTTTTTTATTAAAACTCAATATTTTTAGTAGATAATGAAGGTTATTTCGTACAGTTTCGTTAAAACTGTTTTTAGAAAAGGATTTTAATCTAAAAGTAGAGGCATTAGGGTTTTCCAAAGTTAAATCTTTACATGGATAGCCTATTCTCATTTTTTAAAACACCATCCAACAGGAATACATTAACTTTATTATTTATAATAATACCATCCATATTATTTTGAATCCAAATAATAGAGTTATCCATCTAAAGACAACCAGACCTTCGGTATTAGCCATGAACATATTCTGACTATGCACTGTAGATTTTCAGTATGATATATTTATTAATAAAAAAAAGAAAATGGAATTATTAATTTAACTCCAGATTAAAGATTAAAGATTAAATCCCATCATTTAAACATTTAGCAAAAATTTACATCTGGTTTAATGTATCCCTATATCCTTGTTCCATTAGTATATTTATTGTAACAGAAGTAAAATCAGCAATTTTGCCCCATATGCTGTCAGGGTCTTCTGACCTTTGTATCCTTATAAACCGGGTAATCTTAAACCGTCCTTCCAATAGATCTTTGTATTGTCTTTGTCGTCCCGACCTTGATATGCTTGTTGCAACCCCGTCTAAAATTTCTTCAACTTCTTTCAAATTTGCGCCTTTTTTCTTTGCCAGCTCGATTAGTTTTTGAGACAGATTTACATAGTCTGTAATGATTTTTGCAACTTTCTCATCGTAAGAAGTCTTATTGCTATATTGTATTGTATCTTGTAAATCTTTGATTCCATTTCGATCGAGAGGCGGTGAATTGGCTTTATTTGATGGCCACAAGTCAACAATATAAATTTCAAGGTCTGGAACCTGCATGCCCTGGACATCTTTCCAATAGTCTCTGTGCGTCTGGATTAATTCCCGTAAGGGAGTGTTACTTAATATCGCTCCATCCCAGAAATAATTCACACTGGTTTCTAATTCACACCCAGAGTCAATGTCATTATTGTTTTGGTTATGTGATTTTTTTTGAACTTTTATTTTTGTATAATCATAGAATTCCGGAACGGATGCGCTTGCCATTACATAATCAATCGATATACCTTTATCGTATTCTATAATAAATTTTTGATCTTCGGCTTTTTCGTTATAATTTCTATATCTCGATTCTCTTCGTCCATATTCAGGCTTCTTATAGCTATCAAATGTTACTGTAGCGGCATCCAATACATCAACACTGATAACAAGTAGTCTTGGTTGCTTTTTATCAAAGTCAGTTGCTATTGGGAAATCAGCATATTTCTCAATGCTTTCCTTTAATGGGGTATAATCTGACCTATACCATTTATTAAAGTAATTATCATAAAACCTTTCATCATTTATCGCAGTTGGAGTTGTGAATATATTGGGTGCACCAGTCATGAAATACGATTGTACTGAATAATACCTTCTAGCAGCTTCTTCTGAAGCTGCAGTTGGGTTATGCTTTTCCCTTGACCATGGATCCCATAAAGACTTATAGTTGGGGTCTGATGAAAGGTGGGCTTTCCAAAATTCTTCGAGTTTCTCTATGGATTTACCCCAATTCCCATTGTTTTTTAATACTTGACTAACCAGAATTGCGCCATTTATTGCCCCTATAGAAGTGCCAGCAATAAGATCAAATAATGGTTCATTTTCTTCATAATCATTTTCATCTACTTTTTCAGTCAGTTTTTCATATAGTGCCCTAATAACACCTACTTCATACGCGCCAAGTGCGCCCCCTCCCTGAAGAACAAGTGCTCTTTGTATTTTTGGCACATCCTTTACCGCCATGTATCTTTCACTATTTAGATATTTTTTCTATTATTGATTTTTATACGTTATTGTCTGCAGCAAATTAGTTTGATGGGTAAATCCAATAAAAAACTGGATCAAATACCGGTAAATTTAGCTATTCATTTAAGGTTTAATAAAAATACGACGCAACGCATTTTATGCTATCGATTGTTTTTTCGTAAACTGCAGAAGATGCTGGTGACCTTCTAATAACAAATTTAAGATTTTTATACGTATTTAATTGGAACAGAGGACAATGAATATGAATATATATATATACACATGCATACATAATTAAACAATAATTAGATGCTTCTTTTTATTTCAGCAATGACAGCCAAATAAAATCCATCTTGCCAATACCAACCTAAAAATTCCTACCCATGTAAATTATATTTGTTATTTTATACTTTGTAGTTCTATATATCGCATGCATAAAAATAATGCCGGAATAAGCAATGGCAGAGTTGTTGTAGTTACCGGCTCTAGTAAAGGTATAGGAAAATCCATCGCCAAGGAATTTGCCATAAATGGATACTCCGTAGTATTGAATGCAAGGAATCCCGATGAACTGTCAAAGGCTATTAATGAAATTGCAAGCGAAACCAAAATTGAAAATGATGCAATAATTTCATCTTTTGTGGGCGACATTTCGCAAGAGCAAACTTGTAAATCGTTAATGGATAAAGCAATCACCAAATTCGGCAGAATTGATGTACTAGTTAACAATACTGGGATAAGTGGCCCTTCTAAGGAAATTACTGATCTGACTGTAAATGATTGGAATGAGGCCATCAGCACAAACCTAAAGAGTGCATTTATTTGCACAAGAGAGGCGTTAAAGCACATGTTGAAAAACAGCGTCAGAGATAAAAACTTAAACAACATTAACAATCATTCAATCATTAATATTTCATCCATACACGAATCAATACCACAGCCAAAAACAGTTCCTTACGCTTCTTCAAAAGGAGGGATGATGATGCTAACCAGAACAGTGGCCTTGGAAGTAGCAGACAAAGGAATTCGGGTCAATGGCATTGCACCAGGAACGATAAACACTGATGTGAATAAAGACGTATTAGAGAATAAGGAAAAGAAATATCAAGAGGAGCAAAAAATTCCCATGCATAGAATAGGGCAGCCTGAGGAAGTAGCAAAGGTTGCAATGTTTTTGGCCTCACCTGCTGCAAGTTACATTACAGGAACAACTGTGTATGTTGATGGAGGGTTGGCGCTCTTGACGTGAACCACATATTCGCTAACATCGAGATTTTTGTAATAAAATATAGAGTAATGATTGGAAATGATTTTTCTTTATAATAAACATAGGCCTTAATGCCGTTACAGGATTTTGATTTTATTTATAGGATAATTTTTCATCAACTCATCATACAACAATAAAATTAACAGTTATCATTTATGCGTAGACAATCAAACTTAAACAATAACCATGACCCATTTCATCAATGAAGCACCCATAACAAAACCCATCATCATTTGGTTAGAGTAATGAAAGACAAGGATTTTCCTTAAAGATATACTTTTACAAGAGTCCCAATAAACCATTTTTGGTTTAAAAGAAATAACATGAGTTTATTTTTACTCATTCCGCCGGATATTTTATCATATGTCAATATATTGATAGTAAGTTTTATTACAAGCATTATTTTGTTTGTTCCCATTCCATATGTTCCAGTCCTCATAGCCACATCATTTAACGAGAAATTAGATCCAAACCTTATTGCATTGATTAGTACAGTAGGTGTGACCGCGGGTAGATCCATCATATTTTTAGCAAGTTACTATGGCAGAAAGATATTGAAGGACAGAACAAAAGAAAAGATGATACCACTCCAAAGATTGCTAATGAGGTATGGATGGATAGGCGCGTTTATTTCAGCTATAACCCCTTTTCCGCCAGATGACATGATCATCATACTTTTAGGAATTGCCAAATACAATCCATTGAAATTTGTGATTGCCAACTTTGCAGGCAAGTTAATTGCAAACATGGCTGTTGTATGGGGGGCGGTACTAATGGGTAAACCTTTAATAGAGCAAATTTTTGCACAAAGCCAAAGCCCATTATTGCTTATTGTAATCTCCGCAATTAGTGTAGCTAGCGTAGTGCTAATCATCTATTCGTTAATAAAAGTAGACTGGGCAAAAATCATTGGGAAATGGTTTCCTTGGACATTAAGTGATGAGCACAAGGATAACAAATAAAGAGGCTGTTTTGCTTTGTTGCATATACATAAATCCCCACCTCTGTTGTTATTGTTGATTTTTTTGGCATGATTAACAATTCATTAATCAAAACCGTTTAAACCCAAAGCCTAGAATTAATCCAATAATATCAACCCATTTTTAAGATAAAGATATCATATAATCAATACACATAGATAGTTTCGGTGGACTTATGCACCCACAAAAAAAAATGAAATTGCTAACAGAAGATAATTCAGCACATGTTTTTATGCAATTATTTACAGGTATCGATATTAACAAATAAACAGCATAAAGTAGAAACCAACTCCAATCAATTCAGAAGAGAAACGTACGGTGTTTGTTGCGATTTTTCATGTCCAATCTGATCAAAACCAATGGTAAATACAGTGTCAAACGATATAGTAATAAATCGTTTCCTAATCTACAGGTTTTGAGGCTCAAACACATCTGCACCCCCGCATGAGAAAAGGATTATGGAAAAATAATATAGCACACAAAGGACAATAGAATGGATATTTTGGGGTTTACTTTGCATGTAAAAGAAAATAAAGGTTAAAAAGAGCGCATGACTGTATGAACATGTTTTTTGCAAACCACATAACAAAGAATCAAAATCAATAGTTAGAATAGATCTTTAAAAAAGATGTAGACACATTATATAATATAATGCACAATGAAAAGTAATGAGTAATCATAATGTAGACAGCGGAGAAAGATCTGATGAAAGTACTACTGACGTACAAGCAACATTTTCTTGTGATAAATGCGAACAGAAATTTAACTCTCGACAAGAATTAAAGGAGCATACAGATACCTCACACTAATACAGAAGAGCCAACCTTTTTTTTGGTTTGCACCAGATATATTTGCAAGGAACTAAAAAATTTAATGTTATCTTGATGTTTTATAATATCATTTTTCCAGTCAAAATTTTAAGCATATTTTACCCATATTTATGAAAAACAAATAATACTTTAAGGACGATTGAATCAAAAAGGTTCATCCAAAAGAAAAAACGGGTTATGATTTTGTAAATGAAGCCAAGGCAATGCGGCTTTTAGCGTGGATATAAAAGAGCATGACTGTATATGCATATTGTAAACACAGTTCTTCACATGTTTATAAAATACTAGTGATATTTGATGCCGCTATTCTCTAATTCGATTTGATTTGTTTATTTGTTAATTGTTTTTGAAATGAATTAACCTTACCACTGCCACTATTGATGAAATACAATTTAAAATAAATGTAAAAATACAATACATAACTTTTAAAAAAGTCATTACCAAAAAATTAACAATCCAGCATTATTCTAATTCCATTAAATCCGATTTATTATTTTGGAATCAAAAATCCTTAGAGAACCTTCATCCATCCCTATAAAATGCATGATAAAATGTGTCACACCCATATCCACATATTCATTTATACCCCTCAAAATTCGATCAGGCGTTCCTATTGTTATCCCATTGACAAGATATTCTTTATATTGTTGCATGGTTTTGTCTTTTCGTTT
>JADDOQ010000325.1 GCA_016782315.1 Nitrososphaeraceae archaeon
TAAACTATAAATGATTTGGGTTGCCACATGGCCTAAAGTTATTTCACATACCGGGCTGGTAGGTATATTCACAACTTCACGCCTAATGTGATGTTTTCAAAATTGCTGCGCCAAGGCGTTTTTTCACAACCTCTGGGTTTCCCATTTTGTCAACCATAATTATTAGAGTTACCATCCATATGTCCACCTGCTTGACATCCCATTCCACCACTGGCCGTGAAATCCACAGTATCTTTATTGATTGCAATATTTTGGCTCGACCCTCATCCTTTTTTTCTTCACAGCCTGCCACATAACCTACTATGCATCACTAAGTGATGCCATAAAACTATTGGTAGGTGATATTGCTTGCAATGACCAAGTGGTTTGCGATATATAGAATGCTTTCATGCCACAACTAATGCACAATACACTGAAAAACAAGCGTTAGGAGGACAGGCAACAACAGCCATTCACAACACACTAAAGTGCCAATAGCATCTTTACCTTTTCCTCTATCTCCTTTTCCAGTTTCAATTTCTTTGCATGCAGATCCTGTATGTGGTCATTAAATAGATCAGCCTTATCCTTCAAGTCCAAAAGGCGATTAGGTGTTTCCAAAAGTTCAACTATCTGCTGTTTGCCAAGCCCCTCTTTTTTTATGCGTCTGTACAGATAAAGAAATAGCGGTAGATCATCCTTTAACTCATTATGTATAGACACCAACCTTCGCATATTTACAAGTTTGAGATAGTCCTCATAGTAACAAAGAACGGTTGAACTTTCAATGTCCAGTTCAATTGCGACATCTGTAAGGGGTCGCCCATCTTGGAACATCTTGAAGGCCTGGGCATAATCAGATTTGGATTGTAGTTTTTGTTTTTCATCCTATACAACATAGTCGCCAGTTACTTTATT
>JADDOQ010000326.1 GCA_016782315.1 Nitrososphaeraceae archaeon
AACCTCCTCTTTTTTTACGGGTATCGTTACATCCTCTGTAGATGAGACAGGTGTTTGTGCTTCTGTTTGACCACTAGGAGGCCTTCTTTCAATAGTCACTTCCTCATGTGTTACGGGAACCTCGACTGTCTTAGTTTCAGTTGTTGGCTCCTTTGTTATGGTGGCCTGGCTTTCCGAAGTGTTTTTTGATACATCCAACTTTTCTTCCGTTAGCTGTATGGTTGACTCCTCTTCATCATTACTTTCTTCTTGTGTCTGGTCACTTCCCATATCGGCAGCAGAAGACTGTTCTTGTGAAGGTGGAAAAGAATCCCCTGCATATTTGTTTTTCATTTCGTCCTCTGACAGCCTGAATCTAAGGACACTGCCATCGTAACTCTCTGCTTGGTCTTGTGGAATGTAAAACTTTTCCTTGTTTATTATGCCCCTTTGAACTAGAACATAGCCATTTGATAACTCCTGTACTTCGCCCAAATCCTCATCATTGCTTCCTCTTGCTTCTTTCTTTATAACGTCATTCCAATCAATGCTAGAGCTCATAATCCATATAACAAAACAAAACATAAATACTCTAAATATTCTAATAGACTGAAAAAAGAATGTTTTGCGAATACTTGATGAACAAAGTATCCGAATTAATGTGGAAAAAAATGGTTGTGATTTGATTATAAAATATGAGTATAATAATTTTCATGATTTACAGGAAATGTAAATAAAAATATGTTGCCCACATTGAAATCTTTGATTGAAAAGAAATAAAGATATTAATCAAATAACGCAATGTCGTAATAATCTGATTGAATTTAATTTACGTCTATTCTAATGAATAAACTATTCAATGATCATAGGGTCAG
>JADDOQ010000004.1:0-29779 GCA_016782315.1 Nitrososphaeraceae archaeon
GAATTTGATCAAGAATTTGACTAACTCAAGCAACTTGAATAACACCGGTAGTCAATCTGGAATAGGTGTAAATACCACTATAACACAAAATCAAACATTACCTGGTGTTGAGGGTGGTTCAACATTAGATATGAATATGCCAAATGCAACTGGCCAATAATCAAAACCAGTTTAGCCAATAACAAAACAAACAGACAACAAACAGATTTACTCAATTTAAATTTTTTTTTTAAAAATATCTTACTATAATCAGCTGTTTTTTGCATTTTATCTTTACTAAATATTAAAATTAAATATGGAATACTTGAATTTGATGTATGGCTTTTGATAGCTTGTTAGAATACATTAATGCAATTGATTCTTTGGGGGAACTAAAGCGAGTAACTGTCGAAGTAAATTCTGAGTTGGAGGTGGCTGAGATAATGAGAAGAATGATGTATTCTGGAAAAAGCCCTGCTATTTTGTTTGAAAATGTCAAAGGATATGACATTCCAATACTCGGTAATGCATTTGGCTCCTTAAATAGATTGCAAATAGCATTAGATATCAAAGATTTTTCGGATATCGGAAAGAGAATAGTGGATTTAACTAAACTAAAGATGCCAAGTGGGGTACTTAACAAACTTAGAATGCTCCCAAAGCTTTCAGAAATATCTGAATATGGGCCAAAAATCATCGATAAGGGTCCCGTACAAGAAAAAATCAACACAACCAACCCTTCTTTTGACAAATTTCCTATTCTGAAGTCATTTACAAAGGATGCAGGTCGATTCATTACTTTTGGAATGACAATAACAAAGCATCCAGAAACTGAAATAAGAAACATTGGCTTATACCGAATCCAAATTCTCAATGAAAAGAAGGCAATAATGCATTGGCAGACGCACAAGCGCGGAGCCCAGCACTATGAGATAATGAAAGATTCACAGAAACCCATAGAAGTTGCGGTGGTAATTGGTTCCGACCCTGGCACAATATTCAGCAGCATTGCTCCTGTTCCAGAAGGTTTAGACAAATTTCTATTTGCAGGCATATCACGAAAAAAAGGCATAAAACTTGTAAAATGCTCTACTGTTGACCTGGAGGTTCCGGCAAATGCAGAAATAGTTTTTGAGGGAACAGTTGATCCAAATAATCTTGAAACCGAGGGTCCTTTTGGCGATCATACTGGATACTATACACCACCTGATCTTTTTCCAACATTTACATTAACTGGAATCATGCAAAAAGAAAAACCCATATATTTGACAACTGTGGTTGGGAAGCCTATACTTGAAGACGCTTTTTTTGGTAAAGTTATTGAGAGGTCCTTCCTTCCATTAGTCCAGATGTTTCAGCCAGAGGTGGTTGATTATTCAATGCCACCAGCAGGGTGGTTCCAAGGTCTTGCTATTTTCTCTATCAGAAAAAGATATCCCGGCCAGGCTAAAAAAGTGATGATGGGACTATGGGGCATGGGGCAGCTATCGTTAACCAAAATATTTGTTGTAGTTGATTACGATATAAATGTCCATAACATGGATGAGGTTATATGGGCTATCACCACTAGAGCCGATCCTAAGCGTGATACTGTTATAATAGAAAACACACCTACAGATACTCTTGATCCGGCATCCCCTTTTGTTAACCTTGGCTCTAAAATGGGTATTGATGCCACTACAAAGTGGAAAGAAGAGGGTTATCAAAGAGAAATTCAAGAAGAGGTGAAAGTTGATGAAGAAACAAAAAGAATTGTTGATGATAAGTGGTCAGTCTATGGGTTTGATTCAACAACATGAGGCATACCAACTCTTTGTATTCTGTTGTATTTCATTTGCATTTGAGGAATTAAATGAATCTGTTTTCATATGCTATGTCAACTTAACGGTTTTAGCACCAAGTAATAGTCACTGATGATTATTTCCAATAACTAATTCGGTAGATATTGTTTTTTTATTGTAGTGATGGCTCTCTCATGGATATATACTTTTTTTATATGAGCGCTTTGTATATTCTGTTTTATTCTCTTGGTTCTGAAAACACATAGAGTGAATATTTTACAGAACCTATTTAACGAACCTTTATATCTAAGCGAACTGAATGAAGGTATAATTAGAAAGATAATGTCTAGAAAAGACAAAATCAGAAATAACAATCTACAGGTAAAAGCAGAAAAATGTGAAAGCCTTGACGAGGGAACATTTGCATTTTTAAAATGGATGAATTGCAAGTCTTTTATTGCTGCAGATGACAATTATACCCAAAATCCGCCGCTAATCCTAAAACACATAAATTTTCCTTATGTTACGCGAGTTAAACTTTTTGACAGGTGCTTAAACTCTGATATATGGGTGTACATTGTTGATGGGGTTCCACTTTGTAAAAGATGTGTAACTGATGATTGTTCACACATTGGTTTTACAATTTGTCTTAAACAATTAATTGATAGGGAAGGATTTGAAACAGATGAAGATATCTTAAAGTAGACCGCTAAATGTTATTATATATTTGGATTCATAGAAATACTGCTTTTTACCCATCGGTTTGTATGCAATAACCATAATGACATTAATCATACCTTATTTTGTTCATATGATGGTTGTAATTTATTATCATTTCATTGTAATTGATTAAGTCTAAATAAGCGGATTTTAGTCTTTTACTTATGTTGTTTTAGTCTTTATTAACATTTTTTATCGTTATTTGCCAATTGTTTACTCTGCTCTAGCAGCCAATATCATTGATTTTAGTCTCTGTATGTAATTACTTATTGGTTATGATAGGAAATATATAAATTCGTCTGTCATAATAAAATTTTTATAAGTAAAATGATTTAGATTTTCTAATGAGTTTTAATGTTAAAGATGAGAATGCTTCAACAGCAGGAACAACCAATAATGATAAGGTTTCAACTGTGGGAACAGTAAATGACGATAAAATCCCAAACATAGTTGCATTGGAAGTATTAGAAAAAAATGGAGTTAATATCGAAAGATTAAAAGAATTAGTAACAAAGGGTGTGGGTGCCGAATTTACAACATACTACTACTATACCATATTGAGAATGCATTGTACAGGTCTTGATGGTGAAGGCATTAAGGAAATAGTTGAGGATGCAAGGATGGAGGATAGGAATCACTTTGAAGCCATGGTCCCAAGATTATATGAATTGGGGGGAAGTCTACCACGTGACATTAGGGATTTTGCAACTCAAGCTGGTTGTCCCGATGCTTATCTTCCAGACAATTGGAAGGACATTTCATCAATCATTAAAGTTCTGTTGGAGGCAGAGCAATGTGCCATTAGGTCATGGGGCGAGGTTTGTGATATGACATCAGGAAAGGATCCTAGAACCTATGATATTGCGCAAAGAATAATGCAAGAAGAGATAGAGCATGAAGCATGGTTTATAGAGCTAATATCCAAAAGACCTTCTGGGCACTTTAGGAGAAGCTTTCCAGGTCAATCTCCACACACTGCAGGCTCGGGTGGTCTTATTCATCTATAGTTTTTTAACCCAAGTTTTTTTTTATTTTTCGTATTGTATGATGGAATTTGCACTATCTACGGTCTCTTGGATTGATGCAAACAACAGCCTCAATTAGTTGAAGAGAGAATCAATCGTCTAATTTATCGTTCAATCGGGTATAACCTGCAGTTTTGTTATGTTTCAAAAAGTTCTTGCTTTTTCTATCTTTTTGACTTTTTCTAACAAGTCCATCACTTGTTCATGAGTGGGTGTTATTGCTTTTATTATATCGATATCTACGTTAAGCTTGTGTAACTCTTTGTATACCTCATTATCTTCCAATGTGTTTATCAGTTTTTCAAGTGTAAATGGCTTTTGCATTAGTTCGACAACCTGATTTAAACACTTTATTGATTCCTCTAGTGTTTCCTTAACATACGCAGATACAAATATTATTCTCTGATGGGGATTTATAGATAAAATCTCTTTTGCTACTTCAAGTCCATTAATTTGGGGCATACTGTAATCCAAAAGTACGATATCAAAAGGTGGGTTATTTGCTATAGAACAATTGAACGAATTTGATATATTGTCATCAAATGTCATCTTGTGTAATTCTTCGTTGTATGCTTTAAGACAATCCTCTCCGTTTGATGTAATTGTAACATGATAGCCCTTTCTGTCTAAACCCCTTTCATACGTAAGTGCAATATCGGAATCATCTTCAGCTATCAACACCTTCATACCTTAATTCCTATCTATGATTAATATATTATATTTTTCTATAAAATATATTACATGAAATTTATATACTACATTCAGATAGAATTTAGTATAAAGAATTGTAGATTATTTAATCGTAACCAAGTCCTGCCTAACTAATATGATTATTTAAATTATTCATGAAAAAAAAATTATGCCTTTGCATCAATAATTTATTTTATTTTATTTTATTTTATTTTATTTTATTTTATTTTATTTATATCATGATTTTCAATGTTGTTAAGAGAGAGATTGTATTTTGCTGTTTTATACTAGCATGAGGTTTAAGTGTTATAAAATAGAGAAAAACTTGAATTTTGTTATTTTAGTTCTAGATTATCAATACATTGCAAAAGCAAATCTTTTTGCTGTTCCTGTACAATCCATTTTGCAAACTTATCTAAAGTAAATACTTCTATAGTTTGAAAATTGGATGGAATAAACCCGCCATATGAATACATAAATTGAACAACATGTTTTCCCGTTACGTAACTGATTTCCTCTTCAACGGCATTTTCGGATTCTTCAATGTCTTTTCTATATAATATTATTGGTTTGTGGCTCTGCAAAGACAATATGGATGCTCTTTGAAGTTTGTTTCTCAGTCTATCAGCTAACCATTGCTTTACAGCCTTGTCTCCTTTTTCTTTTATCTGTGAATGTAGTGGAGATGTCTTAATATCTCCCTTATTATCATTCATATGATAATTATCTTTGATATTATCTATACGATAAGAGTTGAGAGTTCCCCCTCTTTTCTTTGTCAACTAGCATAACTCAAGGTAAAACATATTTAAGTTAATAAGGTAATAAAAACTGACAATTTGATATAATGATTTTACATACTGTAAAAATCCATCCTTACCGTTCTATTTCCTGAGTATGATGGTTATTGTATCTTTAATTTAAGGTTATTGATGAGAGTTCTCTGTTAAATTAAAAGTACCTATATAACTTGCCAACTGTTTAATCTGCCTTATACTAAAAATAAAAAATTTATCTTTAGAGCAATGGTTTTTCAAATCTGATTTTTGAACTAACCGATACAAAACTATAATAAATTACCATTTTATAAAATATGATAACTTTGCACTTAGATAATAGAAGGAAAGGTGAATTATTGATGGCTATATCGGGTATTGGAATTGCTATAGGTTCGGGATTAATGGGTATTCCACATCTGTCATATGCTGGCCTATGCATCACTGGCCTTGGTGTTTTATCCATGATTTGGCGATAACTTAAAAAAAATGACTGTTTAAAAATACCTTTTAGATTTTATACCTTTTCTTAAAAATACACCTGCATCAGCTGATGCCAAGTCTTTTTTTATCTCCTTTATGTTTGCGGTTCTGAGAGTCCCAACACATTCTACACAATTGGCCTCTTAACTTCCATTCTGGTTTAGGGTTATAGCGAATAAACTTTAGTTTGGAACTGCAAACAACGCAATAGTTCATCAGTTTTTCATACTCTATTTCTTTAGTTCCATAGCATTTCATGCAAAATTTTGTATTTTTATCCATGTTCCATTTCCAATGTGGTTCTTTCCACTCTTCATCTATTTTTTCTTTGCAATGATGGCATATGGCTTCTTCTTTTTTTTCCTCTTTTGGATCCTTGCTCACTTGAAACTCTTCATTTGTTTCCAATCTGGAACTATTTTCTAAAAATTCTGCCTTGTTTATTCCAACAGTGTTGTTATCCTTTGTTTTTTTTATCTCCCCATTGTTTTCCACGTAATCTTTTTGTGAAGGGGGTTTGTTTTCCAATGAAATGTCTTGGAACTTCATATACCTATTTTTGATATCTGAAACGATCCTTTTTTTTATAGAAAACTTCAATTGCTAATATTTATTATCTCTTTTGTTGGTATTTGAATTTTTTATTTTGTTGACAAACCAATAACTGCGACACAAAAATATTTAATTTTTAGTTTGTATTGATAGATGTATATTGTTGTCACCTTCCTACTATGATATTCTGCAAATTAACCAGGAAGCTAGCCGTGATGAAATAAAAAAATCTTTTAGAATCCTTGCATTAAAATACCATCCTGATAAAAACAAAAGCTCTGATTCCAAAGAAAAATTCTTAAAGATTGTGGAAGCTTATGAGGTCTTATCTGATGAAGGCTCTAGAAAAAAATATGATTCATTATTTTTGAGAGATACGGGTGACAGTGTATATAACTTTAGAACAAATTGGACTCCCTCAGCAGATTATACTAGATATTATAGTTACAATGAAATTAAAAACTGGTATAACAAGAATAATGATTTAAGAGGGGGGATGTGGGATATTGGCGAAAAAGCTAACAGTGGAATGTGGAAAACAACTCTAATATTGTTCGGATCCCTTGGTGTTGTGACTTTGCTTATTGTTGTACTTTCAAAATAACAAGTTATCTTCAATATGTGATTTTGTTCCAAAGGAAATTAAACAAAAATACAATAGGTACCATGACATCTCTAAGTTGGATTCACAGATAACATAGTCACACTCTATGCCCAGCATCTCTCTGAATTGTAATCAGATTGTTTTGGGACCCCATTAATGGAGCAAACTTTCGCAGATAATGGACATGTTCTTATTCGAAAGCGTCTTGAGCAAGGTTAGGGTTTCTAACCATATATTGGAGGTTGAAAAGGTCCATGGAAATAATGTACTGAATTTAATGAGGGATTTCATAATTTTTGCACCGAGATTTGAGCTTATTGACAAGGAAACCAAAGAGAGATTTGAATTGGAAATCAAAAACCTTTCGGTTTTGAATTAAAAACACTGAACATTTTATTTTTTAAAATCAAGGATAACACCATTGATTTATCTTAACGACGACAGTCGTATCATTCCATCCGATTTTGAGAATGGATCATTTGATGCATATATTCCTTTTACATTGAACCCTGATACTGATGTGAATTCTGTGGATTAACAGGTTTGTTCCTTAATTTTGTGTTAGATAATCACTTTAATTGACGATATTTATCTTGAAAAAATAGTTATTTAAAATACTGTTGCGGAATGATAATACGCATTAAAACATTAAAAAAAATAATTTAGAGATAAACATTTACATATTGTGTTAAAGATTTTAGTATAATGGGGCTTTTTGCTTGTCCAAAGTGCGGTGAATCCTACAATGCCTTTCCACCTAATAGCACTCACAAAAAATCATCAAGGTATCCTGATAGAAATACTATACCTACGACTTTGAAATGTGAGGTATGCGGGACTATAAATAGAATATATTGGAAAAAACCTGATCAGTAGGAGAACAGTTAACTCCAAAAATAAAACGTTAAATAAGAATAAAACATTCCAAAAGATTTAATCTGTATTGGGAATGGTGATTTTAATTGCGTATCCGGAAGGCACAATCTTTGGATAAAGATAGGGTTCTAAAGTTTTGCAAAGATACTTTTGAATGGGGTGACTACATAGGAACAGTATGGGATTTTTGGTTAACCGATACTTCCGGCTTATTGCTTGTAGCGGATAATCCTAATTCGAGAACGTTAAATTATGAGCCAGTTGCCATATCGCACATTAGTGTATGCCAAAACGATTTATTATGGATCGAAGGCATAAGGGTTGATAAACATCATCGAAACAAAGGAATCGCTACGCATCTTTTACAATATATGGTAAAATATGGGATTGAAAAAGGGTTGGGTGAATCTTGTGCATTGATAGCACACAGCAATATAAACTCAAGAAAACTATTTGAAAAACAGGGTTTTTCTCAAAACTGTATCTATGCATACTACAATGTAAAAATAAAAAGAAAATTTGAATTTGCAAACTCATCTCTGGTGTTGAAATACGCTTGCTTAGGTGACGTCCAACTTGTATGCGATTACCTGAATAATTCGCAAATTCATTTAGAAAAGAACAATAGGTATTTCAATGAATGGAGGTTCTTTAAGTTGGAAAATACCTTTAATTCTATTTGCAATCTGATAGATAAAAAAAAGCTTGTTCTTATGGTGGATGAGAACAGCAAAATTTGCGGATTGTCAATAATCAATATTATGGATGGTAAAAACACATTTTACAATGAACCTTTGCTGCAGGTTTGTTATCTCGATTGCATAAATAACAAGATACTTTATGACTCTGTTTACCTTATCTTGGGTACTTTGATTGATCACAATAAACATAAATATATCCAGTTTTTTGTTGACGGTTCTGTTGATTTGCATCCATTGTTAAATGATGATAATAACAAAAGTAACTATGACATTGATTTCTTTGAGAGATTTATTGTTTATTGCAAAAAGTTAAAATAAAATAAAAGGACTACCGAATAAAAAAAACCGAACCTTATTAACTGCCCCAACTTTTTTGATTTATATTTTTGATTAAACTCATTTATTTAGGCAATCATTGCATACCCATAGGTTATTAACATATTTTCCTTCTTTGACTTGTCCCTCTTTTGCCACTTCTGGTTCAACAAAATCGATAACAGATGCACCACACACATTACAAGAAGGTAAAACCTTTTTGACCATGGGATAGTTTGAGAAATAGTCTCTTTTAAAAGTTTAAAGATCAAACGATAAAGTTAAATAAATTTTAATTCGATCTAGAAGGCAATATATTAAGATTGTTTGATTTTTTTTTTTGATAGTTTAAAAGTATGTTGGACGGTTCCTATTCTCTAATTTTTATGCTCCATATCTAATTTTTTGTGTTGTATTTGCATCAAAGGTGAAAATTATGGTTCCGGAGATGTTTCTCCTGATGTTATCTCTATCGTATTGATAATTTCACATTTTTGACCGGCTCCGCTGGCTATTGTTCCTGTTGCGTTTTGAAAAGAGCCCATATAGTTAGATTGTCCAATACAATCTCCTAATGCCGTTGTTGATACCGATCCAGTGGTTGCTTCCCCTAGTAGATTTTCAATATTTCTTGTATCAAAAAGATTCTCGGTTACAGTGTAATTCCCAGGGTGTATTGACACACTAGTTCCATTAAATGAGCCTTGAAATGCTGATGGAGTGGATTTGTTTCCTGTAACGGTCATTGTAAATTGGCTTGGCAATACATTATCCAAAACGAATTTACAAACCGCTTCGTCTGATGGAATTCCTAATTCAGAGACGCATCTAACAACTTTTGTTACTAATAGCGAAGATGATCCATTATCATATTGTGGTGATTTAGTTTGTTCCATTTCTGTAAGACTCCCATTTTGTGCATTGACAGGGTTTATTACAACACTGTCGGATTTTGTGGAATATGAAACAAATAATGCTATTGCAATCATGAATACAATGAAGCATGATGATATGTTTCTCATTTTGTATGCTTTTATAATAATGATATTTTTATTTTTTATTGCTTGTTGTCATTTCCAATAGGCATAAAGAGAACCCTTTTTTGTATATTCTTTAAATGATTATGGTAATAACATTATTGGCAATAGGTCAATGCTAATGACTTGCCTGATTTATTTTTAATAGATATAGTGGCATTATCTTCTATCCTGTGTCTATACTTGACTTTCTTATTCAACGTATTCTCAACAGATACTTGGAAATTGGAACCGGAGCAAATTCCAAAACGGATCCGACAAAAGCAAGGAATTGAACAACTAAAATATTCTCAGATTTTGCATTCGGCATTGCAAGAAAATTTTACAGCGACATATCGTATAATATCTTAGATGGAGTATTATCATTAAGACAAACATACTCACTTTCAGATAACCTTGTATCTTTTAACAAAATAGATTCAGAATCTTTTGTTACAGACCCTGGCTCATACTTGATGTGAGTAAGGCAAATTTTTGTATTATAAGACATACTAGTTGTTGAATAGGCTGTGTTTATTCTGAACTGGAAATTTTTAAGAGTGAGTGCTTTGGTCTATAAAAAAAATAAATTGGTGCAAAGCGCAAAACCTAAGAAGTGGCAATCATTACCCTGATAGGTTTTTTCACTTGTTTTTTGATTATAAAGTCTCCTTTATAGTTTTATACAACGCAAGAATACCGGTTTTCTTCATTTATAATGTATTTATGGTTATGGTTCTGTGTTTAATTATTATACATTCATCTGTAATGACATAAATTGGCGAAATTGACGGTTTTAATATCTTTATAAGGGTTCTATTAGAATATGATATTATGTGCAGCCTTTATCAAATCCAAAGCAGCAACAAAATCTCTAGCGATACAATACTACCTAAAGGGTTTGACTAGAGACAGGATTGCAAAGGAAGTCGGTCTATCTACAGGCACTGTATCCAATACAATCAGGGATTGGGAGACCTCAATAGGATTATCCCATGCCTTGGATATTAGGGATTTTGCCGTCATGGTTAAAAAATCTGGCATGTCGATTGAACAATGTGTTCAAGGATTCAGAATGGTACAGTTGCTGAAAAATCTTGGCATTTGGAAAAACAATGAAGTTGGTGGTTGGGATTATGATGATGCCAAAGAGATTTCATCATTTATCCAAGTCATACATCGCAACTGTAAAAAGCTAGGAATACCACCTGAAATAGTACCCACTTGGATTAGAGATTTACTTGATTGCTATTCTCATAACATAAACAATTCTGCTCAATCTTCAAATAGAAATTTTCCGGAATCGGTTTCCAATACATCTGCAACTGGCATGGGACCTGAATCAAGCAATAATAAATCCACTAATTCCAGTTCTGGTTTTGAAATACCATATATGTCCCAAATAACTGATTTTATATCCCAAAAGAAAAAAGAATGCCTTCGTCTTGAGAAAAACAGACAACTTATAAATAAAGACATTGTGGGATTAGAACTACAAAAATATTAAGTGGACAAGAGCCTAAACAAAATAATTCAAAAAGAAAAATCTGCCATGGCCTATCTTGACTGGTACTATGAATTAAGGAAAATGCTATTGGATAACTAGGGCATAAAAATAGAAGATGACATCCCTATCTTTGCCAAACTAATCAATGACTTTAAAAATCATAGTTATGATGCAAATGAAATAATAAACGAGTATTCAACGGCATTATAACTAAGGGATGAGGTAATAGTAAAACAAGCTAATGTCCAAACTCTCCAAATCCAGAATGCTGCCCTAAACAAAACAAATTCACATTTGGAATCCCAAGTAAACATGCACAGGCAAACCCTGTATGCTTTATCTGAACTAGAAACAATGACGTTTGGACTCAAAGAACTTAAACAATTGTGGCTAACCATTTCTGAAATAAACAACCAAGTAAATTATGATCGACAGATACTGCAGGCTACCACTTTCATAGGGACCGCATTACTCAATCTTTTTCGAAAAGGGGTTGGTGAGCAAGAAATTGTTGGAATCAATCAATTGATTCAAGATTATGCAATTCACGCATTACAGTGGCGTCCTAACCACGAAGAAAAGGACAGTCTAGTCAAAGGCAATAAAGAAGGAAACATAAGTAAATGGGAACTTTGGAGGTCATTTACGGATGAACATAAAAGATATGGCGGTATCAAATTTGCAATTAAAGACCAATCCGAAAAACTTGAGAAGATAAAAAAGGAGATTAGCGATTTAGCTATACAAAAACAAGATTCCTTGACTTGTTTCCAACTTGCAATCTATTTATTGATGCTATAAAAATGGAAATGGCATGTTGGAAAAGAATGCTTGACTATTTTGATGAATATGTTGTCAATAAAAACGGGAATGCATCTTTTATATCCTTTTTGCCTTTGAATGTTTTCTTGATACAAGTTGATGTGGATAAAGATGACAAAAAAACCAATAGTTAGTTTTGGAGATAATGCCTCTGCTATTTCTTCTTGTTGGTTATCTGATGTCCCAGTCCCAACGATACTATGAGAGAAATATCAAAAATGCAAGTAAAGTTATTTGCATTTGTAAAGGCTGCTATATACTGTATTGCATATTTTCAAATACAACAATGTCTGTTTGGTTATTTTTTAGTACTTGTCGCCGTTTCCCATAGGTAAGATATTTTATCTTTGTTCCTAAAATAGCTATAAGGCAACATGGTGTAACAACAAATCAAATCCCATGAATAACCAGGATGTTGAATCGATTTTTTTAGAAATTCCTTCAATAGGGTGATAAAAGATATTTCTAACGAAAGGTTCTTTGTGTGTTTTTTTATTTGCCTGTGACCAATTATAGCTCTTGTTACCTGACTTAGAAAATCTGTTTTGGTTAAAGGTGTCTTGAAGTAAATTATTGCCTCATCGTTATAGACCACGTTTTTTTGTTTTTCTAGTATTTTACATTGAATATACAAATCAATCGCAACAATGTCTGTGGGAATTTCTATATCCCTGACGTCCTTGGAATACAATGCTAATGCCCTGCCCATTGTTGTGTATTTTGATACTTGGTGTAACCTAAGGGATCTTAGCCAAATTGCAATAAAAGCAGATGCTTTTGAATATCTGTTATTTTTTTGTATAATCGGAACAGTGTTTGATGCGCAAAGACCTGTGGTTTCGTTTACTTTATTTGATAGATTACGGATGCAGTCTTTTTCCAATTCTATGTCTGCATCCAGCAAAACAATTACTTCGCCATCTGACTTTCTAAAGATAGTATTCCATGCGTTGCTTGCGCCCATTCTTTTGTTGTTGTGATGTACCTCTATTCTCAAGTCCGGATTCTCTGATTTCAGCTTGTTAATTAGATTTGGTGTGTTATCATCTGAATCATCTATAAACAATATTTTTTCAATAACGTTTGGGTGCATATCTTGTTTCTTTAGAGATTCAACAAAGTTTGTGATGTTGTTTTCTTCATTGAAAGTTGGGATGCCTATAGTTATTTTTCTTTCACGTGAATTCATGTTTTTTTTCGAAATTTTATTCTATGTTGCCAATATTCATCTTTATTCTCTCTGCCAGGTTTTTTAGATCCTCAATATTCGCGATTCTTCTCGTTGGCCATTGACCTTTTATTTTTTCAGCAAGAAACCGGGGCACAATGTGAACGTGAACATGGGGTATAATTTGATTGGCAGATTTGCCGTTATTTTGGCTAACGTTAAACCCATTGCCACCTATTGTTGTTATAACCGCCTTTGCAATTTGGGGAACAAGCGAATGAATCTCCCCAACCAGGTTTATTGGCATTTCCAATATGTTATCAAAATGATCTTTGGGGATCACTAGTGTGTGACCATAGTTAATTGGATATCTGTCTAAAAATACTAAAAATTTATCATCTTCGTAAACTATTGCATTAGGAATGCTTTTATTGATTATTTTACAAAATATACATCTCTCATTGGTTTTATGCATCTACGATGAATTATTAATTGTATTGGATATTTAATTTTCTGTTTGGATGGTTATTGCATGCTTTGTCATGTTTTCCTTGTTTGTTATAGTTCATTTTAAATAGCTCGAAAATTTTTTACAGTATATGGGCGAAGCAATAGAGTTAGAGAATTTCACTGTGAGTTTTTCTTTTCCATGTCCAAAGTGTGAATACTTAAATGAAATACAAACTGGTGAACTTCATAACAACAGTATAGAGTGTGGCATGTGTGAAACTATTTTTAAATTCGAGGGTTTAGACTCTATAAAGATAATGGCAAATCTTGAATAATTAAAATAGAATAAGTTTTTATTTTATAATTTTATTTCAATTAAGCATAATGGTTCTACCAAGCAGAAAAACAGTGGAAGGGCCGTCAAAAGCCCCTCATAGGGCAATGTATAAAGCGATGGGTCTCACGGATGAGGATTTAGGTAAACCTTTTGTGGCTGTTTCTAGCACATGTAACGAAGCTACTCCTTGCAATATACATTTGGGAAAACTTGCCCAAAAAGCAAAGGAGGGCGTTAAGGATTCAGGAAACACCCCTCGGGAATTTACCACCATTGCGGTTTCTGATGGTATTGCTATGGGCCATGAGGGTATGAAATCCTCTCTAGTGAGTAGGGAGCTAATTGCAGACTCTATAGAGATAATGGTTCGCGCTCACCAATATGATGCCATAGTTGGGATATCGGGATGCGATAAAAGTTTGCCTGGAACACTAATGGCTATGGCTAGGCTTAACCTTCCTTCAATTTTTGTATATGGAGGTTCTATACTGCCAGGTAATTGGAATGGTAAACCTGTTACTGTTCAAGATGTTTATGAGGCAGTAGGAACTTTTGATGCGGGTAAGATGAGTCTTGAACAGTTAACTAGCCTTGAGAATGTCGCATGTCCATCAGCAGGGTCATGTGCCGGCATGTACACGGCCAACACCATGGCATCCATTAGTGAAGCGATAGGTATGTCTTTGCCCGGCAGTGCAACTCCTACCGCAGAGAGTGAAACAAGATACAATATTTGTTATGATACTGGTAAATCTATAAACCATCTTATAGAGAATAACATTAGGCCTAGCGATATAATGAAATATGAGTCATTTGAAAATGCCATTATTATAGCCAATGCTATAGGTGGCTCAACCAATGCTGTTTTACACCTGTTGGCGTTGTCCCGAGAGGCAGGAGTAAAATTGGACATTAAGGATTTTGAAATAATAAGAAAAAAAACACCACATATTGCCAACATGCGACCTGGAGGTGATTATGTTATGCTTGATCTAGATAACATAGGTGGTGTTCCTGTAGTTCTGAAATCCCTTCTTGACAAGGGAATAATCAATGGTGATGTATTGACAGTCACCGGAAATACATTAAAAGAAAATTTGGAATCTTTTAGTTTTACAAAATCTACTGCATATGCTAAAAACTATGAAAAAGAGTATAATAAAATCCTCAAGTCTGTGGAAAATCCAATCCATGACGAGGGGACATTAAAGATATTGTTTGGCAATTTGGCACCAGAGGGTGCTGTAGTCAAGATAGCGGGTCTAAAGTCTGATAAATTCGTAGGCAATGCCAAAGTTTTTGATTCTGAAGATTCTGCATTTGAATCTATTTCAAATGGGGAGATTGTTGAAGGTGATGTTGTTGTAATACGATATGAAGGCCCAAAGGGTGGCCCTGGAATGAGGGAGATGTTGGCTGTTACTGCTGCTATAGTTGGCCAGGGCTTGGGCGAAAAGGTTGCTATGTTAACTGATGGCCGTTTTTCCGGGGCAACAAGAGGTTTCATGATAGGGCATGTTTCTCCAGAAGCCATGAGTGGTGGGCCCATATCATTGATTAAAAGTGGCGATAAGATAAAAATAGACTTAGCTGAAGGAACCGTAGACCTTGAAATATCTAAAAAAGAATTTTCAAAACGAGTTAAAAAATTAAAAACCATTAAAATACAATACAAAACTGGTGCGCTGTCAAAATATGCCACGCTGGTCAAGTCCGCATCCGAGGGAGCGATTACAATGCCAATTATAAAACAAATAAAAAAGAAAAAGCCAAAAAACTAATTTTTGATTTTTATTGAGTCTATTGTACCATATATTGGGAATCCGTAAAAATGACTTGAAATATCATTATCTAATAGGGTTATTTGGATAAGTTCTAAGTTATTAATAGCCAATAGTGTGTCTACTGGTTGTTTTGTTGTATTGTTGCCAGTAAAGAAATCCAACTCTCCATTTATTGTTGCACTGTCATCCTTTCCCAAAAAAAACTTTTCACTTGTCTGTAGGTTGTCCATTGAATGCCAATGGAATCCCGTTCCATTAGATGTGATCATCACAAATCTGGCATTGAAGCTTGTGATATTGCTATTTTCGACATCCATTTTCCACTTACCAGATACCAAAATTGTATCCTCTCTACTGTTTATATCGTCTGAATCTGGTTGTATGGTTTCATTGTTGATTGTTGGATTGCCAGTTTGAATGGATTCTAATATTATTCCTGATAACATTGAGACTAAATTATCTGATAAGGCCTCTGAGGCATTTAGTTCTATGTTAGCAGTGTTTTGAGAAATTGGCTTTGGAATTGGATATAATGTTTGTTGTTGTTGTTGTTGTTGTTCTTGGAATCCATCGAATTGTGATCCAAAATCTGTTTCATTATTACTTTTATTGTTTGTGGGCATTGTTGACTCTGGTGAGTCAGATATCTGTTTTTCCTCGGTGTAATAATAAACATTAGGGTAAAACGATGTTAAATTCTGAACGACGGTTGAAATTAATGCTCCTTCGATAGAAAATGTATCATTAATATTTGATTTATAGGTTTCACGATAATGTTCCCCTTCAGGATTATTTCCATCAATTTTGTCTAATGTGCCATTAATTTGAATAGTATTTTTGTAATTTAAAGATAATATTATTATAAAAAGGAACAATAAAAATCCTAATAGTGTATATTTCAATAATTAACTTTTGTATAGTTTATTTTTTTATAAAATCCTTTCTTTAATATTGTGCTACTGAAATATATACTTAAATTTCCAATGCCTGATACAGAATATGGGACATATGGATATGATTGATAAATCGGATTTCTACGAGTATTTTAAAAAAAACCGAGGCATGGAATTTTCTAAAGAAGAGATTATTAATAGATTTTCAAAATCCTCTGAAGATGAAGTTGAGATAGAGCGTTTTTTATCCGAAATGGAGGTGGAATCTACATATTCCCCATCCAATCTGTTTGTAACATGCAAAGCTGGCACAGTTTATTATAAATGGAATGAATCAACATGACATCATATTACTGGATATTGATTTTGAAACTGTTATTTAATAAATAACTAACATATTATTTAAAGGTAAATTATCATTTTGCTAATTAGACAAAAAATGTGGATAAAATTAATGTCGATATACACAAATTTGTGCTATTGTAAAATCAATTAAAGATATACATAATTTATTTTTTATATGCAAAATTCTAATAATTTATGGTTAATAAAGCCAAATACAAGGTTTATCTACGTTTTGTTTTAGAAATTCTAAAACATGTGATGAATTATCATAGTTATGAATTTCTTCCAAATAGTCTCCATCTGAGATATCGTTATCTTTCGCTTTGTCTTTATTATCTGTTTTATCTTTCTTTGTTCTAATCAGAATATTGTATATTCCAAGCAAATTTCGATTTATATAAATTTTTTTTTCACTTTTAGGGTTCTCTATTCTTATCCCTTCATCGGAATCTAAATCTAAAAGCTGATCGTATAACTTATCCACGTCGATTTTTTTGTTTAATATGATTATAATTGTATTTAAGTAACTAAATAAATTTTTATCTTTAAAATCGTGCATTTTGTAGATATGATTGATTTTAAATGACATACTTTAGTATTGGTAAAATCAATCAGATTGTAAAACTAGGATGCATATGTAGTTTCATAAATCTATTTCCATTATACTATTTGTATTGTGACAGCAGTCCAAAAGAAAATCTTTTGTAACCGGGAACACAGTTACGCCTTATTTTCTAAAGGGATCACAATACAAATAGTGTAATAATATTGTTATCAAGATAATATAAATCAAATCAATAGACTTTGTCTTTATTTAAAATCAAATTACTATAATAATACAAAAAAGATACCGGAAAGTTTATCGCATATAATTATAATATGTTGATAGATTTTGCTTCATGTTTAATGATATGTTATCTTTCTTATATGTTTATATATGCAAAATATTGTTGATGAACATGACGATATTGGAAACGCACAAATCTTGTCATCTATAAAGGTACCTTCTAAAATATGTTTTTAAACAAAATTAATATCAATTAATTTGATGTTTTTTGAGATTTTGAATTATTATGACAATTAGCCAAATATATAATTATTAGATTTTTATCTACATCAAATATTGAAATTAATAAAAAAAGGAAAGGCAAAGGATATATATAAACTAGATAAAGACAATTTGATTTTTCATTTTACAGACCGAGTTTCTGCTTTTGACGTTGTAATGAGTGATACAATACCTTATAAAGGTAAGGTGCTGTGTGATTTCACTGTCTTTTGGTTTTCTTCTTTAAATATCAAAAATCATTTTATAAGGAGAATTGATAAGGATAAGATTTTGGTTAGGGAACTATCCGTATTTCCAATAGAAAGCATAATCAGAGGATATTTGTACGGAAGTTTATACTCTCGCATCAAGGAAAAAAAGTATTACAATATACCAAATGAATTAATCACTTTAATTGATAATGGGGAATTTGTTATCGGCTCTAAGCTTCCATGTCTAATCTTTGATCCCACCACCAAATCCGATGAACATGATGTCCCAATAACTGAAGAACAAGCTATAGAAAATGGTATGGTCAATGAGGATGAAATCAAAAAGATAAAATCTCTTTCCATTGATCTTTACAATCAAATGGATAAAATAATTAAATTATCCAATTTTATTTTGGCTGATGTAAAATTTGAGTTCGGGAAGGAACCAATATCTAACGAGGTTGTGTTAGTGGATTCTCTTGGGCCTGATGAATACCGACTGTGGGATATGGATAAATATCGCCCAGGAGTTTTACAAGACAGTTTTGATAAACAAATACTTAGAGATTGGCTAGTTGAAACAGGATTTAAAAAAACTATAGATGACTATTCAAAACAAGGCATAAAGCCAATACCACCCCATTTACCAACCAATATCGTTAAAAAAATATCTGATAGGTATATCGAAGCATTTGAGAGGGTAACGAATACTGATTTCAAAAAAAATGATTTTTAACTGTAACCAAGATTAGTGTTTGTTTTTTATTTTGCTCACTCTACCTTTATTTGCATCATACCTGTTTTTGATGGATCCTTTAGGGAATTGATAATCTCCCTTGGTATTTCTAAAGAGCTGAAATTGCAATTAATGGAAAGAGTTCGATCACAAATAAATTTGCTTTTTCTTAAAACAATGTCATCTTCATTCGTTAACAAGAGTTTGTCATCTCCAAAACCCTTAATTGTGAAACTATACGGTTCCACTATTAGACCTATTTCTATCAGTGAATCCTTTTTCTTTATCCTTTTCTTTATCCCTGGATCTAGGTCTTTACAAGCTTTATTTGCATTTATCCCTACAATGCAATCCCCATTTAGTGTCAAATCTTTATCCTTTGTTATTTCTATTGTTCTTGCATGCAAAGATTGTACATTTGGATGACCTTTAAAGATGACCTCCTCTAGAATCAAAAACCTTCATTACATATTGTTAAGGCAAATAAAAATATTTTTTGTTCTATCGCCCTGAATTTTTTTTGAATAAGGTAACTATAAATAAAGTTTTGAAAGTAAATTAGATGATTTGTTACCAGCCGCAGCAGGTTATGATAGAGGAATTACAATTTTTTCTCCTGATGGTCGATTATATCAGGTAGAGTATGCAATTGAAACTGTTAGAAGAGGTACTTTAGCATTAGGAATAAAAAGTACAGGGGGTGTTATTTTGGCAGTTGAAGAAAAAACAAGAAAATTACAAGTATCAAATGTTACTCAAAAAATATTTCAGATTGATGATCACATTGGTCTTGCCGCAGCAGGCTATATCCCTGACGCACGGATGCAAGTTGATCATGCTAGATTTTTTGCTCAGAGTAACAGGTTAATCTATGATGAACCAGTTGATGTAGAAGGTGTAGCTAAAAATCTAGCAGATTTGGCACAACAATACACACAATACGGTGGCGCTAGGCCGTTTGGTGTAGCTATGATTATGGCGGGAGTAGACAAAAATGGTCTTGGTTTGTTTCTAACTGATCCAAGTGGTACATACATTGGCTATGATGCAGTAGCAATCGGTGCTGGAAGCGAACAGGTGACTGAGTTTTTAGAAAAAAACTATAGGGATGATATGTCATTGGAAAAAGCTTGTATATTGGCTATAGAGTCTATTTTTACTGTAAGTGAGGAAAAAACAGGTTCAAAACATATAAGGTTAGCAGTGATTGATTCTACAACGAAAACACTAAAGATGCTTTCTGAAGAGGAAATTGAAAGATATTCAAAAGAAGTTCAAGTTAAAGAGAGCTCTTCTTAACTTTAATCAATAGCATATCAAATTTTTATTAACTTAACATAATTTAAATAATTCTTTTGAATTTGAAATCCTGATTTAAAATGTTTGCTGAAATAGGTAATCAAGCTCCCAACATAAAAATATTTGAATGGGTTCAGGGTATTCCCACCAATATTGATAAACTACAAGGTAATGTTGTTGTTTTGGAGGTATTTCAGGTGAATTGCCCGGGTTGCTTTCTATATGGGCTGCCTCAAGCGATTTCCCTCTATGAACGATTTAAAAATAGTGATGTGAAGGTGATTGGTCTTGCGACTGCTTTCGAGGATTACGATAAAAATACCTTGGATAATTTAAAATCACTTTTAACTGAGGGTAAAGTAATAGGTGAATCCTACAAAGCATTGCGACAGCATGGTAAATTGGTAAACGATGACAAGCTATACTATAAAATTCCTTTCCCAGTAGCAATGGATAAAATAACAAAGATGCCTGAGAATATATCTGAGGATATGGTTAAAGATTTCATTGAAATATACTTTTCAGACTACAAACCTTCATCAGAAAAAGAAAAAGGAGAATTATTCTCAAAGGTGAGAAACTATCTTAGAAATAAAGAATATTCCGCGGAAACTTTTGAATTGTATAAACTTCGGGGAACTCCATCTTCAATTATTATTGACCAGGATGGCATTTTACGATATAATTTCTTTGGGTCCGAAGGCTATTTGGAGGGCGCTGTTAAGGAACTTTTAGAAAACAGGTGATATTCTTTTCCTCCATAAAGATGAAGTTTGATGTAGCCATACCGGATTCCTTTTTGTATGGGACCCCCTCTGATATTGATAGAACTTTCAAAATTTTTCAGCTAGCAAGGTCGCTCTCTATTTTTAGAGTCGAAAATATATTTATTTTTCATGATAAGACAATAAATCCTCCAAATGATGAAATTAACTTTATAGTCACACTTTTGGAATATTTGGATACTCCTCAGTATCTCAGAAAAAAAATTTATCCAAAAATGGATGTCTTAAAGTATGCTGGCAAACTTCATCCAATTAGATCTTTTCATCATAAAGATAAGGTTCCATTAGAAGACATAAAAAATGGCGAAACACGGATTGGGGTTTTAGAAAAAAAAGGTAATATGCTTTTTGTTGATGTGGGATTGGATGCCTTGATCAAATATCAGGGAAAAATTAAACAACAGGGCAAAAAAATCAGTGTGAAATTGATAAAAAAAAACAATCTGTTAACTGCAGTGGATATAAATCGAGAAAACATAAATGAAATCTATTGGGGTTACAAAGTGTTTCATTATAATTTCATACATGAGATTTTAAAACAGTATTCTAAATCTAAAATAATACTAACCTCCAGGTATTCTGAGTTCTTTAAAATTGATTCTGATTTTACAGATAACTTAAAGAATAATACGGATGTTGATAACTCTGTTTTAATAGTTTTTGGTTCGCCAAAATTTGGTTTAAATGAAATCTTCAATAAAGAAAAGATAAACATAGCTAATTACAATTCATTTAATTTCTTTCCGTATCAAGGTACGCAGACAGTAAGATTAGAGGAATCAATCTTTGGGGTATTGTCAATATTAAATAACCTTTTAAATTCCTAATGTTGGTGCAGCATAGGTTAACTATTACTCATTAATAATAAACTTATTAATGGGATTTGGAAAAATTGTATATTTATGGGTCATAGAAAGTATAGCGCGCCAAGAAGAGGAAGTATTGCTTTTCGACCTAGGTCCAGAGCTAAAAGCCTAGAAGCTCGAATTAGGACATGGCCAGAAAATTACGATAAAGACAATACTGGACTGATTGGTTTTGCCGGATTTAAAGTGGGACAAATACAGGTGATGACAATTGATGATAAAGAAAAAACACCAAATTATGGGAAACCGTTGATGAATCATTCTACAGTTATTTCTTTACCTCCATTAAAAATTGTTGGAATTAGGGGATATTCAGAAGATGCCTATGGTAAACATGCAATTTTTGATGTTTATTCTAAAGATTCCATCAAGGATCTGTCAACAAAATATAAAACTAAATACTCAGAAGATGGACTAAATAAAGCGGCAGATAAACTTGAAAATACAAAGCACTTAAACGCAATAGTTGCGGTTTTTCCTCATAGGGTTGGGATATCTCAAAAAACTCCATTTATCTTTGAAGTACCTGTATCGGGTAAAGACATTGGATCTAAATTTGATTATCTGAAATCAAAACTAGGTCAAGAGCTCCGAGCCTCTGATGTTTTTAAAACAGGCCAAAACATTGATGTACATGGAATCACTAGGGGAAAAGGTGTAGAAGGACCAGTAACAAGATTTGGAGTTAAAAGAAAACAGCACAAATCGAGAAAAAGTGTAAGGGCTGTTGGAACTTTAGGGCCTATATCTCCAGCTGTAGTTATGTACACCGTTGCGAGGCAAGGTCAAAGGGGATTTCATCAAAGAACAGAATATAATAAGAGAATATTGTTAATGTCAAACTCAGAGAAAAACGACATCACAAATATTAATCCTAAAGGCGGATTCAAACATTTCGGATTGGTTGAAGGTGATTATATGATTGTCAGGGGAACTATTCCAGGTGTTCCAAAGAGACTAATAAAGTTAAGGCAACCAATTCGAAGCAAACCCACCAAAAATGCGGAACCTAAGATATTGGAAGTGATAGTATAGTATGAACACAAAACTATATAATCTGGAAGGCAAAGAGGTATCTGACATTGAACTGCCTCCAGTATTTAATTTTCCTTATCGTCCCGAAGTTATTCAAAAAGTATATGTTAATCTCGATTCTCATCATTACCAAAGACAAGGCCGATATCCAGCAGCTGGAGAAATTGTAAGTGCAGAATCAAGAAACACTGGTTTGGGTATTGCTAGATTGGCTAGGGCAAAAGGTGAAGGATTCTCCCGTGCAGGTCAAGCAGCCGGTGTAGCTGGTGTTAGAAAGGGTCGACTAGCCCACCCGCCAGAATCATGGAAAGTAACATTTAAGAAAATCAATAAAAAAGAAAAGAAGGTTGCATTGTGCTCTTCTATATCATCCACTGCTATTGGTGAGTTGGCTAAAAAACGAGGCCATGTTATTGATGAGATAAAGTCTTTTCCCCTAGTTATTAGTAACGAATTAGAAAACATTGAAAAAACAAAAAACTTGTATGATGTTTTAGAAGCTCTAGGTGTTGAAAGTGATTTAAACCGAGTAGAATCTACAACTAAAAGGCGATCGGGAAAATCTAAAAGAAGAGGAAGAACCAATAGAATCGGAAAAAGTGCAATCATTATTGTAGGCGCTAAAGACTCAAAACTAATAAAATTAAACGAATCTATCCCTGGCATTACTATAAAATATGTTAAACATCTCAGTGTGCTGGATTTGGCACCTGGGTCAAAACCTATTAGACTGGCGATTTTTTCTCAAAGTGCGTTAGACATGTTAAAAGAAATAGAAATACCTTCAAATATGATTGTAGAGAAGTGATTAGTATGAGTGAATTTATAGATAACAAAAAAATTAAAATTAATGCTGAAAGTGCTTCTAAAATTCTTATAGAACCGTACGTAACTGAGAAGACATTTAATATTATTGAAAAAGAAAATAAATTAAGCTTTATTGTTCACAGTAAAGCTACCAAAAAACAAATAATTGAGTCTATGAGGGTAATCTATGAATCTGATATAAGTGAAGTGAATACATTTAATACTATTAGAGGTAAAAAAGCTATTATGAAATTTAAAAATACAGACGGCGCTAGAAACCTAGCAACTAATTTAGGTTTGGTGTAAAAATTGCGATCTATTTTTACATTTGAGTTCAAAAATCCTATAGATTTAGGTGGTAATAACTAATTGGCAAGGGAATTTAAATATAAAGGATATTCAGGAGATCAGATTAAAAGATTATCCATAGAAACTTTAATGCCTCTGCTAAACTCTAGACAAAGAAGGTCGTTAGATAGGAGGCTATCAACCTATATGACGGACGAAAAGAGGAAATTTAGGGAAGAATTGAAACTTTCTCGAGAAGGCAAAATAACAAGCCCGTTAAAAACTCATCTTAGGGATATGATAATTCTACCTGATATGATAGGTTTAAGTGTACTAGTTCACAATGGTAAAGAATTTATACCATTTACTATAAGACCGGAAATGGTTGGTCATTATCTTGGAGAATATTCAATTACAAATAAAAGGGTTCAGCATGGTTCACCTGGTGTTGGTTCATCACGTTCCAGCTTATACGTTCCATTAAAGTGATGCATATGCCAAACTATTCATATTCTTTTGAAAAATATGAGAAATCTCGACATGTCAGAGCTGCATTACGTGATAAATCTATTTCGCATAAACACTCTCGTGAAATCGCATTGGCCGTAAAAGGAAAAAGTATCGAAAAAGCAAGAGAATTTCTGGAAAATGTATTGACAAAAAAAATAGCAGTTCCGTATAGGCGATATAACAATGAGGTAGCTCACCGATCCAACATTCAAGATGGTTTTAGTTCTGGTCGCTTTCCACGTAAAGCAACTGGTGAGTTTCTAAAATTGTTAGACAACTTGGAATCTAACGCTGAATACAAAGGAATGGATTTAGATAGATTAAAAATTATCGCGGTTACAGTCCATAAAGGAACAAAACTAAAAAGATTTACTCCCCGAGCGATGGGAAGAGCTAGTCCAAAATACGATACATTAGTTCATGTTGAAATGATTGCAATGGAAGGAAGGACGTCTTAAATGAATGCAATAAAAAATGTTTTGAAAAATAATTTTAGAAATATGGAACTGGATGAGTTTTTAAGGGAAGAATTAAAAGATGCTGGATATGGTGGAGTAGATATACAAAAATCGCCTTTAGGAACAAGATTGACATTGTATGTAACTCGACCAGGGCTTGTCATTGGAAGAAAAGGAAGTGGAATAAAAGACCTTACTTCAAAATTAGAAATAAAATACGGTTTAACTAACCCTCAAATCTCAGTAATTGAATTAGAAATTCCCGAATTAAACCCAAAGATAATGTGTAACAGAATTGCCCAATTGATAGAAAGAGGTACCGCATTCAGAAGAGCAGCCCTATGGACTGTTAATACCATAAAAAATGCAGGTGCCTTGGGCGTAGAGGTTACTATATCCGGAAAACTTCGAAGTGAGAGAGCACATTTTGAAAAACATTCGTCAGGCATAATTCCCAAGAGTGGTAATATGGCTGATCGGGTAGTCAAAGAGGGAATAACTCATGTTCTAACAAAAATGGGAATAATGGGTATACAATTAAAAATTGCTATAAAGGGTTCTGTACCGCCAGAGTTTGAATTAATAACAAATTTTAAAGAAAACTTATCGTTTGAAGACACTACACCCGCATCAACAAAGGACAATAATGAAATATCCGAATCAGACAATTTGCCAAATCCAAATTCAGAAGGCGGCTTGGAAAAGGTCACAATTAAAGAAGAGGTTAATCAGTAATATGGCCAGGAATAAAACCAAAACATTACGAGAATTCAATGATGATGATCTTAGAGAGAAATTACATGACTTAAAAGTGGATTTAGCTAAATTGCGTTCTGAAGGATCCAAAGGGACTTTAAAAAAAGAGGCGGGTGTAATAAGATGGAAACGCAGAGATATTGCCCGTGTGTTAACATTATTAAATGAACGAACAGTTAGGAGAATTAGATAATGTCTTTACAATATAAAGAATTAAACCTTTTTGCAATTCTTGGAAAAAAAATTACAATTATGTCAAGCTCAAATAAATTCAATAATAACAAAACTGGAACTATAGTTAATGAAACTAAAAATATGATATATTTGTTAAATGGTAAAAATATTTCAAGAATGAAAAAAATTGCCAAAAAGGAGATTAATTTAGTTAAAGTTTCCCATTCCAACGGGGATTACTTTATAAATGGAAGAATGCTGCTAGGTAGACCAGAGGAAAAAATATTCAAAAATTAAGTGATTGATATGACAAAAAACATTGGTATTCAAGTTAAAAGCCCCAAACGAACATGTACAAACAAAATATGTCCATTTTGTGGTTCACTCTCATTGAGGGGAAAATTAGTTACAGGGACTATAGTAAGCCATAAGGCAAAGAATATGGTCGTTGTTGAGCGAGAATATTCTCGGTTTGTAAGTAAATATAAAAGATATGAAAGGAGTCAATCTCGAATACATGCTTTTATATCGGATTGTATCGATGCCCGAGAGGGTAATAAAGTAAAAATAGCGGAATGCAGGCCTTTATCCAAAACAATTTCATTTGCAGTTGTGGAGGTAAGTGAATAAGGATGTCATCTAAATCAAGAGCTGTTTCTTCCCGTGGAGTAGCTGAATTCAGACCTTATGTAACAAGAGCATTACCAATTATGGCAAACTTGGTTTGTGCTGATAACACTGGAGCAAAAGTTTTACAAATTGCTCAGGTTACTAGGATCAAAGGACGACATTCAAGGTTGCCTGCAGCAGCTGTAGGAGACTTTGTAACTGTGACAGTTAAAAAAGGACCAGCTGAATTGAGAAAACAGATATTTGGCGCAGTAATTGTTAGACAAAAATACGCTATACGCAGACTAAACGGTGTAAGAGTTTCCTTTGAGGATAATGCCGCGGTATTGGTAACAAAAGAGGGTGAAATTAAGGGCACTGATATAAAAGGACCTGTAGCTTCGGAAGCTGCAGAAAAATGGCCTCGTATAGCAAATTTGGCTTCAATGATTATATAGTGAGATATATATGACTATTAATAAAGAAACAATGAAAAGTAGTTTAGATGTATGCTCAAACCTTTCTGATGATTTAAAAAAACATTATAACAAAAGAAGTACTAGTGTGGTAAAAGGTGATACCGTAAAAATCGTGCGTGGTGAGTATAAAGGTGTTGAAGGTAAAGTTGAAAAAATCAATACCGAGAAAGGGAAATTAAGTATTGAAGGCGTACAGAGAGAAAAAATTAAAGGCGGTAATGTAAAGGTACTTATTCACGCTTCCAATGTTATAATTTCATCATTAAACATGGATGATAACTATAGAAAAAACAAAATGGATAACAAGGATCGACAAATTAATAAATCCAAAAAACAGGATATAAAGAAAACAGAAAAAAAATGAGGTTTGGTAGTGATTAATAAATGGTAAGAAAAAGTGGAAGTAAAAAAACAAAAAGACAAATGGCTCCAAAATTTTGGCAAATCAAAAGAAAAGGATTTCCATTTGTATTGTCTGCAACTCCTGGACCCTATGCAAAAGATAGGTGTTATCCAATGGGTATATTATTGCGTGATATTTTACATTTATGCAGTAATTTGCGTGAGGCAAAGATAATTATGAATTCAGGGCAGATAAAGGTAGATGGAATCGTTAGAAGAGATATCCATTTTGGAGTTGGAATAATGGATATTATTGAAATCGTAACTACTGGTGAAGTTTATAGATTAATACCTAGAGACTTAAAAATATTAGTTCCTGTAAAAACAAAAGAGAACGGAGTTAAACTTGTAAAAATAACTAACAAAGTTACTATAAAGGGTAATAAAACTCAATACAGTTTTCACGATGGCAAAACTTTGATTTCTGAAGATAGGCAAATGAGAGTTGGGGATGTTTGTTTGGTAAAATTACCAAATAACCAAATAGAGAATCATATAAAGTTTGAAGCTGGTTGTACCGTCTTAGTAATACAAGGAGAAAATGCAGGGCGAATTGGAAAAATAGAAGAGATTAAAAATGGAATGTTCTCTTTACCAAAAAGAACTGTAGTAAATTTCGATGACAGATCTGTTGAACTTCCTATAGACATAGTTATGCCTATAGGAATTGATAGCCCACTTTTGGAGGTATTTAACCAATGAGTGAAAAATTGGACAATAGAATGAAAGAAATTACTTTGTTTAAAGTTGTTGTTAATATTGGTGTTGGCAAGGCTGGAGAACCCCTTGAACGTGCAAAAACGGCGTTAAATGAGTTAACTGGGCATAATCCAAGCGAAAGAGGCGCAAAAAAAAGCGTTCGTGACTTTAATATTCATAAAGGTGAACCAATAGGCACAATGGTAACTTTGAGAAGGGATGAAGCCATAAACTTTTTAAGACGTATAATGGAAGCAAAGAAGAATGTGATAAAATCTACATCTTTTGATAACAACGGTAATTTGTCACTTGGAATCCATGATCATATCGATATTCCAGGTACAAAATATAACCCCGATATTGGAATTTTTGGAATGGATATTTGTACATCGTTAACGAGACCAGGATACAGAGTTTCAAAGAAAAGAAATCCGTCTAAGATAGGTAAAAAACACAAAATTACAAAAGATGAGGCAATAAACTTTTTTAAAACAAAATTTGGAGTTAATGTAGAATGAAAATTAAAATTAGAGATTATGAATTAACCGGAAGAAAAAAACTTGCCCACGGTAAGGGCACAAGATGGTGTAAGAGATGTGGCGCATTTGATGGGCTTATTTGCTCTTATGATTTGATGTTGTGCAGAAAATGTTTTAGAGAGGTTGCATTTTCATTGGGATTTAGGAAGTACGAATAGGTGAATATAAATGCCGGCACTAAATATTTTGTCTAATTTATTTACTACATTGTATAACAATGAGATGAGGCGGAAAAGGGAATGTATAGTTTTACCTGCTTCAACATTTGCTAGTGAAGTTTTACGTATTATGCAAAAATATAGATATATAGGGGAATTCGAACAGGTTGATGATGGCCGCTCAGGAAAGTTTAGAATTCAGTTGCTAGCAAAGATAAATAAATGCGGAATAATAACACCAAGGTTTAGTGTGAAAAAAGATAAGTATTTGATTTGGGAACGCCAATTTTTACCTTCTTATAATATGGGTATTTTGATAGTTTCTACTAGTAACGGAATCATGTCTCACCATGAAGCTCAAGATAGTAACTTAGGAGGTGCTTTAATAGGTTATGTCTATTAAACCCGAATTTTATGTGAATGAAATTGTATTACCATCTGAAGTCTCCATTACTAAACAGGAAAACCTAATCACAACAAAAGGTTCTTTTGGTTCTGTTCAGAAGGACTTTACTAAAATGCCTGCTATAATAGATCTGCAAGACAATAAAATCACAATAAAATCACGAGGTAATCGGAAAAAAGACTTTGCTTTAGTAAATACTTTACAAAGTGTTATTAATAACATGATTAAAGGTTCTAGCCAAGGGTTCACATATCGATTAAAAATCGTTTTCGCACATTTTCCTATATCTATTAAGATAAAAGGCAAGGATATTGTTGTAGAAAATTTCTTTGGAGAAAGGTCTCCACGTACATCAAAAATTATTGGTAACGATACAAAGGTTAGTGTGGAAGGTGAAGATATAATAGTCAAAGGTCCAAATATTGAAAATGTTTCTCAAACTGCGGCTAATCTTGAATTAGCTACGAGAATAAAAAATAAAGATTCTAGAGTGTTTCTTGATGGAGTATACATTTATTCTAAAGAGTAATTATTTGATATTGTGCCCTTTTTTTATATTTTACCATTATTTATAATTAGCCAATTTATTTTAATTTTTTTAAATTAATAATAAACAGATAAAATTGATGTTAACCATAACATTTATTTATTCTATAATTTTTTAATAGACTAGTGCCGCTGTAGCTCAG